>NZ_WQGD01000009.1:0-183942 GCF_013034475.1 Ruegeria sp. HKCCA6837 | reverse complement strand
CTGAACTGAGCGTCGAAACCGAAAATGTCGAAGTCGACAACTGCGCTCATCAGGTTCTGTTGAAACTGGAAAGCATGGGCCTGATTGCCGCAAGCTGATGCCAACAAACAAAGATTTTTCGGCCTCCGGTTTTCGGGGGCCGTTTTTGTTTGCCCGATTGACAAGCGCTGGCCGGATTGGTGCGGTGGACACAGAAACAGGGTGAATTTCAGACATGCCACGCAGCTTGCCCATCATTGCCAGTTTCTGGTTCGGATCCGATCTGAGCTGGCTCGAGCAGCTGTGCATACAGTCATTTCTGGATCGGGGGCACGCGTTTATTCTGTATCTGCCAGACGAGGTGCAGGGCGTCCCCGCAGGTGCTCAAACGCGCCTGCCAGCGAAATTTTCTGGCCTCCGTCCTATTCATTGCACCCAGATGACCGGCAGGGCGTGGCCGTGTTCTCTGATATCTTTCGATTGCACCTGATGCGAAAAAGCAAGGCCATCTGGGTCGATCTTGACGCCTATTGTGTGAAAGCCTTCGACTTTTCGTCCGATTGGGTGTTTGCGCATTCCAAAGCTTGTGACTTCCCTACCGGAGTTCTGCGCCTGCCGAAGACCGCGCAGACACTTGCGTTGATGCTGGATTTCGTAATGTCAGCGAACCCTACCCAACCCTGGCGCGGACGACATTTCAGACGGCGCAGCCGGGAAAGGATTGCAAAGGGTGAAAGCTGGGGCATCGAAACTCTGCCCTGGGGCAGTTCAGGGCCCAAAGCCTTTACGCATTTCCTGCACCATACCGGCGAAGACCGTCACGCAATGGGGGCTGAGTCTCTGTATCCTCTTGCCCCTGAGGAATTGTGGAATCTGCACGATCCACGCATCGCACCAAACGACATCGAAACGGAAGCCGTTCATTCGGTTCATATTTACGGACATCAGAAAAAACTGATGGCCAACAGGATGGCCGGGTTGCCTGCATCGGGGTCATATCTGGACAGGCTATGTGATCGACATGGAATTGACGCACAGGCCGCTCCGATCCGACGGCTCGGGTGGATGTAGCTTGCTGTGCAAGGAAACGGGGTTCCGGACGGGTGTCGATTAACGCTTGTTCATTTATTGCGCATCTGCCGGCAGATCGACCTGCCCGCGCATCAGGATATGTCCCTGACCAGCGACCCTTATCCCGGTCATCGCATCCGCCGGGCCGACGCGAGTAACGCTGGCTTGGCCAGGGCGGCCCATGTCGTGCCCCTGCTCTGCGACGAAACTGTCTTTGGCCATTAGTCCGTATTTCCACAAGTAAGCCGCCATGGCACCGGTTGCGGACCCGGTAAACGGGTCTTCGGGTGGGCTTGGAGGTGCCAACAAAAGGCGCGAGAATGTATCCCCCGCATCGGTGGCCCCTTCAAGCGTGACCATGAAGGGTTCAGCCATGTCCGAGCCTGAATAGCCAGCAGCCTCAGCCACTTTTCTCAAGGGACCTTCAACCAGTTGAGCCGCGCGCAATGCCTTATGGTCGCGCAGGACGGTGATGCAAAAAGGCAATCCGGTCGACACCAGCTGCGGCGGAGAAATAATGGCATCGGCAGGCAGATTTACGGCAGAGGCCACCAGATCAGCAGGCACATGCGGGCCGAACTGCGGGGCGACCTGAGTCATCTCAATCTGCGCACCTTGCAGCCGGATGGAAACGATCCCTGCACCGGTTTCCAATGTCAGGCTATCGCTCTCGATCATCCCACGAGACCGCATGGCAGCGACGGTTGCGATGGTGGGGTGCCCCGCAAAGGGGATTTCCCGGCTGGCCAGAAAATACCGCACACGGATATCGGCCACGTCAGATGGCCCGGTAAACGTGCACTCGACCAGAGAGGTTTCGCGCACGTATGCCATGCAAACATGTTCAGAAAGATGCGCGCCGCCATGGACCACGGCGCATCCGTTGCCTCCAAAGGCGCGATCACAGAAGGCGTCGACCCAATCGAATTCGAACCAGCTCATGCGATAAATTCCTGACAACACGTTCCGGCGGATTTCGCCGGTGCCTATGTGTCGCGCGTGTCGCTGGGAATGTCACGCCCAAATCAGGCGTTGGGGCCGTTCAGTGAACGGCCACCGGGGAAAGGTCGTGTTGACGGGCCAAAACAAAGGCCAGCTTACGGTCGGCCACAAGCGCCAATTGCTGCCCATCGGAATCATGCACAGCGTAAAGCTGATTCAGATCCCCTGCCTGATCGCGCAGATCACGCGGCAGATCGGCAACCTCGACCGTTTTGACATAAACGATACGGTCGCCTTCGGTGTTGATCTCAATCGGTGTATTCATTGCTCTTACCCCTTCCGTATGTTGATGGTCTGAACCACGGTTTCCGGCACGGCGCGGGTCAAATCCACATGCAGCAGACCGTTTTCCATGATCGCTTCGCCCACTTCGACACCGTCAGCCAACACAAACATGCGCTGAAACTGGCGCGCCGCAATGCCGCGGTGCAGGAAGATACGCCCCTCGCTGTCGTCGCGTTGACGGCCCCGGATCACCAGTTGGCGATCCTCGATGGTGATCGACAGATCCTCTTCGGCGAACCCAGCAACCGCAAGAGTGATGCGATAGGAAAAGTCCGAGGTCTGTTCGATATTATAGGGCGGGTATCCTTCGTTGCCAGCCTTTGCAGACCGTTCCAGAAGGCGTTCCAGTTGCTCGAACCCCAAAAGATGCGGGTATGAGCCAAGAGTAAGTTTCGACACGTATTTTCGTCCTTTATTGTCAAAGCGACGTGGTGTGCGGCCCCGTTCTGGCAACCGCCTGTAATAGAATATGGGAAGAAACCAGGATGTCCACAAGGTCTGGCGCGATAACGTCTGACACACTATCTTGTTGGGCAAGCACCACAACAACCCCGAGTCGCCAATGAACGCGCCCACTGACCTTTCCATGAAAACTGATGAAGTTCTGCGGGTTGAGCTGGAAGTTTTTCGCCGTCAGCACCGCGATCTGGACGAAGCGATTGAAGCGCTGCATGACCGGGGAACTGCGGATCAGTTGACGTTACGACGGCTGAAAAAAGAGAAACTGCGTCTGAAAGACATCATCCGCATCATCGAAGACCGCCTGACCCCCGATATCATTGCCTGAACGCCCTGTAGCGCATTGCCAGAGAACCGGATTTGGCTATAGTGCGCGCTCTTTCTGAGCGCGGGGACTAATCGGATGAGCGATGTGAAAGTGGGGATCATCATGGGCAGCCAGTCGGATTGGCCCACAATGAAGGAAGCCGCAGATATTCTGGATGAACTGGGCGTCGCTTACGAAGCGCGCATCGTATCAGCCCATCGCACACCAGACCGGCTGTGGGAGTACGGCAGGACCGCCGTATCGCGTGGATTGCACGTGATCATCGCGGGCGCTGGCGGCGCTGCGCACCTGCCCGGCATGATGGCATCGAAAACGCGGGTGCCTGTGATCGGAGTTCCCGTACAGACACGTGCCCTGTCAGGCGTGGATTCGCTGTATTCCATCGTGCAAATGCCCAAGGGTTTTCCCGTTGCGACCATGGCAATCGGGTCCGCTGGAGGAGCCAACGCCGGTTTGATGGCAGCCGGCATTCTGGCTCTGCAAGACGAGGCTTTGGCAGAACGGCTGGACAACTGGCGCGAGGCGTTGTCGGCTTCAATCCCTGAGGAACCGCAGGGATGAGCCGCATCGGTCTTATCGGCACGGGCCATATCGCCGCCCCAATCGCGCGGCTGATGGCTGCCAAAGGGCACGACATTTGCGTGACTGAGCGCAATACCGAAGTATCAGCCACTTTGAAGGCCGAGTTGGGCGTGACGATTGCTGAACCCCAGGCAGTGCTCGACGCCTCGGACATCGTGTTCCTGTGCCTGCGCCCGCATATCGCGGCTGAGGTTTTGACCCCTCTAACCTTTCGCACGGACCAGCAGATCGTTTCAGTCATGGCTGCGGTTTCCGCAGAGCAACTTGCTCGGCTTTGCGCACCGGCGGCAGATTTCGTGCAGACCATTCCTCTGGGCTTTCTGGAAACCGGTGGCTGCCCATTGGCTGCTTTTGGCAACGATCGGTTGTTGGCCGACCTTTTTGAGCCCGAGAACCCTGTGGTCAAGGTTGCGGACGAATCCGCGCTGAACGCACATTTCGCAATTTGCGCCATGGTTCCCGGCATTTTGGATCTGATGGCAACTGGTGCCAAGTGGCTGGGCGATGTAACTGGTGAAGCCGATAAGGCCGAGTTCTATACGACCCAGTTGATGTCAGGCTTCCTGGCCACGATGGAAAAAGGCAACGCAGGTCGGCTAGCGCAGGAGCGTGACGCTCTGGCGACAGAAGGCACATTGAGCTTGCAGATGACAGAAACCCTGAAGGATCAGGGCGCGCATGACGCGCTGCATTCGACGTTGAATGCAATTGGGAAACGTTTGGAGAGTTGAAGATGGCAAAAATGCTTGCCCAAGGCGCGGTGATCGGAATTCTGGGGGGCGGTCAACTGGGCCGGATGCTGTCTGTGGCGGCGTCAAGGCTGGGCTTTGTCACACATATCTATGAACCGGGCGCAAACCCACCCGCCGGGCAAGTCGCGGATCGTGTCACGACGGCAGCCTACGACGACATCGATGCCTTGAAAGCATTTGCCGACGCGGTGGATGTGATCACCTATGAGTTCGAAAACATCCCGACCGAGGCGCTGGACATTCTGGAAGCCCACCGGCCGATCCGTCCGGGGCGCGAAGCGCTGCGGGTCAGCCAGGATCGTTTGACCGAGAAGAATTTCCTGCAAGACCTGGGCCTGAAAACGGCCCCGTTTGCGGATGTTTCCAATCTGGACAGCCTGAGTACGGCAATTGAACAAATCGGGACACCGGCCATCCTGAAAACCCGCCGCTTTGGCTATGACGGAAAGGGGCAGGCGCGGTTGCGCAGCCCCGAGGACGCCGAGGCTGCTTTGGCCGACATGGCGGGCGCGCCTGCTATTCTGGAAGGGTTCGTAGACTTCTCACACGAGGTGTCGATCATTGCAGCACGAGGGTTGGACGGCCAGGTGGCCTGTTTCGATCCGGGCGAAAACGTACACCGCGACGGTATCCTGCACACCACCACGATCCCTGCTCGTCTGTCTCCAGCTCAGCGCACAGATGCAATCCTGCTGGCGGCCAACATCCTGAATGCGTTGGAGTATGTGGGTGTCATGGGGGTAGAACTGTTCGTCACGCCCGCTGGTTTGATAGTGAACGAGATTGCACCGCGCGTGCACAACTCGGGCCACTGGACGCAGAACGGCTGTGCTGTTGATCAGTTCGAGCAGCATATTCGCGCCGTGGCAGGCTGGCCTTTGGGCGACGGGCAGCGTCATTCGGATGTGGTGATGGAGAATCTGATCGGCAACGACATGGATCGTGTGCCCGAATTGGCCCGTGAACGGGATGTCGCGCTTCATCTATACGGCAAAGCCGAGGTCAAAGCAGGACGCAAGATGGGGCATTTCAACAGGATCAAGCGATAAAGTAGTACTTTATTTACGGCCTCGTTCCGTTCAAAAAGCGTGCCGCAATGTCCCCTGACATATGGCTGACACGCCCACCTGCCATGGTCGCTGCGACCCGGTGGGTGGCTGCATCGAGAATGACTAAATCGGCGCGTTTGCCGGGGGCAAGTGTGCCCCGGTCTGTCAGATTCAGCACTTTTGCGGGCCCACAAGAAATCCGGTTCCAAGCGCCTTCGAAATCAAGCAGGCCGGTATTGGCCAGCATCAGCGCCGCCCGGCGCGGGCTGGGGTAGTGGTAGTCCGACGCCAACGCATCGCAGAGGCCCATAGCGATCAACTCAACCGCACTTGCGTTTCCTTTATGCGATCCACCCCGCACCACGTTGGGTGAACCAAGGATGATGTGATCCCCGGCAGAACGCGCTGCCTCGGCAGCCTCCAGCGTTTCCGGGAACTCGGCAATGCCGACGCCTCGGGCGCGCCACCATGCCCTTGCTTCAGCGGTTGCGTCATCATGGCTGCCCAGACGTATCCCCATATCTATAAGGTCAGCACACAGTGCTTCGACCGCAGCGGGCACTTCGTTCCTGCGGACGTGCATGTTGAGCAACATTTCAAAATGTGCATCCGGATTGCGCCCGGCCTTCAACGCCTGCCCCGTTAGTCGCGGCGGCTTCTTGCCCTGCGCCAATCGATCATGCGGCAGGTGATCGTTGAACACCACATAAGGCACCTGCCATTCGGCGATGCGACCGGCAAGGCCCGCATAATCGTCAAGCATATTGGTTTCGAACCGCAATTGCGGGATCAGATCGGTGACTGTGCTGTCTTTCACGGCGGAAATGGCCTTAAACACCTGCGCGGCAAAGTCCGGACCTCGCACACCGCCTTCCCAGCTGTAGAATTGAGCAAGCACTGCGGTGGTGATGCCGTTTGCCGCAAGCTCGGCTTCGACCGACAGAATACCTTCATTAATCTGCTTCATCGCACCGCGACGCGGGGCGATATGGCGTTCGAAACCGTCCCCATGCAGGTCGATGATGCCAGGCAGGACAAGATAGCCGGAGAGATCAACACTGCGTCCGGCCGGTTCCACCTGCACCACACCGTCAGCAATGGTCAGGTCAGCGCGAGACACGCCCTGGCCCGGCAACAGAACATCTGCACCGGTTAAAGTCAGCTCCAATGCGGTCATCGTGTGGACTCCGAATCCGGGTCTTGGCAGTCCTGCCCGATACAGATCTCGTCTATTATGTCCATCACACCATCGAGCCAAGTGATCTGCGGATCGAACCTGCCGAATTCGATGAAATACAAAGCCTGCGCCATGACCTGAGGGTTGTTCATCATGAAGGTATGGGTGACGGGCAGGACCAGATGATCGGCCATGCCCTCCACCTTGGTGCTTTCAACCGAAACCTTGCCATCATCGGGCCCGTCGATCAGCGAGGAAAAAACCAGGTTGAGGGACTCATCCCCCGCAATGACCCCCAGCTCGAAATCTACCGGAGGCAGACGGCGCGGAATACCTTCAGGGCCTGTACTCAACTGCAGACCGGCTGGACCGTTCAGATATCCGAATACCTCCCACGCGCTGAGCTCGTCGACCAGCTGACTGCCCTGGTTCGGCGGGCCGAGCATGACGGCGCGACCCATGTTGGCGGGATGATGATCCTTTAGCCAATACCGCAGCAGGATGCCGCCCATAGAGTGCGCCACGACATTGACCTTGTCCTCCCCGCACGAGGCAAAAGCACCCGGCAGAGTCTGTTCAGCCAATTCCGGAATGCCAATCTCGGTCGAGGGGTATCCGGGGCGCACAACGGTGTAGCCGTGTGCCTCGAACAACTCCTCCATCACCGCAAACGAGGCTTCGGTCCGGGCAAGCCCGTGCAGAAGGACCACGCATTTCGCGCTGACGGAAAACGGGCAAAGGCACAAAAGTAAGGCGGTCATAAGTCTCATGTCCGCCAGATAAAGCCTATGAGCCGCTGATGAAAGCCCTAGCTCTGTTGACGTCGCAGCACAGCCAGCGCGATACCGCCCAGAACCAGCGAGGCACCAACGATCAGTCGGGCGTTCGCACTTTCGCCCAACAGCACAACACCTCCCAGGATCGCAATGACAGGCACGCTGAGTTGAACAACCGCCGCAACTGTTGGCGCAAGGTTTGGTAGCACGCGATACCATAGGGCATATCCCAAACCAGACGTGATGCCCCCCGAGACAGCCGCCAGCAGATAGCCCAATCCAGTCATCTGCCATTCTGCCCCCGTGACCAGCAGGGCCAAAGTGGTGACAGGCAAGGCGATGACGAAATTCGCAGCCGTGCCCTGCAGGGCGTCAGGCTCGGATCGCCCGGCCAAGGAGTAAGCGGCCCAGCCGATACCGGCCGCGACCATCAAAGCAGTGCCCACCGGATCAACCCGCACGGTTCCCGAGGGCCAAAGCACATAGGCCAGCCCCCCTAAAGCGATGGCCGCCCCTGCCAGTTGCTGACGGGTGGGAAGCGTTCCCGAGGCAGCGGTAAATGCAAACATTGTGATCTGCACAACTGCAAACAACACCAAAGCCCCCAGGCCCGCATCAAGCGTCAGATAGGCGATGGAAAACCCTATCATATACACCGAGAGCGACCCCGCACCAATGAGCCGCCGGCGGTTGCGCAAAGGCACATCTCTGCCGCGCGCCAACACCAACGCAGTCAAGACCAGCGCCCCCGCAAGCACCCGCACAATCGCAAACCCGGCTGGATCACTGGCACCACTGTCGATTGCCATCCTGTTCAGAATGGAATTCGCTGCAAAGGCGCACATGGTCAGGGCAGTCAGAAAAATAAGTCGCATGGAACCCGCATATCCGGTTGCAAGCGATATGGACACTCACAATCCATCTACATGCGGCCCACTGTTCGACTTTTCCAAAATGCGCCCGCGAGAGGCATAGCCGCAAAACGGTTATCAAAACGAAACGGGGCCGCCCGAAGGCGACCCCGAAAACAAGCACTATGGCTAAAGCAGCTTACATCATGCCGCCCATGCCGCCCATGTCGGGCATGCCGCCTGCAGGTGCCGCGCCTTCTTTGGCAGGCTTGTCGGCAACCATGGCTTCGGTGGTGACCAGCAGGCCCGCAACCGACGCCGCATCTTCCAGAGCGGTACGAACAACTTTGGCCGGGTCGATCACGCCGAACGAGAACATGTCGCCATATTCTTCGGTCTGCGCGTTGAAGCCGAATGCTGCGTCCGAAGATTCACGGACTTTGCCTGCAACAACCGCACCGTCAACACCTGCGTTCTCGGCGATCTGGCGCAGCGGAGCTTCGATCGCTTTGCGAACGATGTTGATGCCCGCGCTCTGATCAGCGTTTCCGCCTTCCAGCGATTCCAGTGCTTTACCGGCCTGAACCAGAGCAACACCACCGCCTACAACAACTCCTTCCTGCACAGCAGCACGGGTCGCGTTCAGAGCGTCGTCCACACGGTCTTTACGCTCTTTCACTTCAACCTCGGTCATGCCGCCGACGCGGATAACAGCAACACCGCCTGCCAGTTTGGCAACGCGCTCTTGCAGCTTCTCACGGTCGTAATCCGACGAAGTTTCTTCGATCTGAGTACGGATCTGGCCAACGCGGGCTTCGATCTCGGCTTTCTCGCCAGCGCCGTCGACGATGGTAGTTTCGTCTTTGGTGATTTCGATCTTCTTCGCAGTGCCCAGCATGTCCATGGTGACGGACTCGAGCTTCATGCCCAGATCTTCGCTGATGACCTGACCGCCGGTCAGGATCGCGATGTCCTGCAGCATGGCTTTACGGCGATCGCCGAAGCCCGGTGCTTTGACAGCAGCAATTTTCAGGCCGCCGCGCAGTTTGTTGACAACCAGAGTTGCCAGCGCTTCGCCTTCAACGTCTTCCGCGATGATCAGCAGAGGCTTCTGCGACTGGATCACCTGCTCGAGCAGCGGAACCATCGGCTGCAGCGAAGACAATTTCTTTTCGTGCAGCAGAATCATGCAGTCATCGAGTTCTGCAATCATCTTGTCTGCGTTGGTGACGAAGTAAGGCGACAGGTAGCCACGGTCGAACTGCATACCTTCGACAACATCGGTCTCGGTTTCCAGGCCTTTGTTTTCTTCGACGGTGATAACGCCTTCGTTACCAACCTTCTGCATCGCGTCTGCGATCTGCTGGCCGATTTCTGCTTCGCCGTTGGCCGAGATGGTGCCAACCTGAGCAACTTCGGCTGAGTCTTTAACTTCACGCGAAGCCGACTTGATACCTTCAACAACCTTTGCGGTTGCCAGGTCGATGCCGCGCTTCAGGTCCATCGGGTTCAAGCCCGCTGCAACCTGCTTCAGACCTTCGCGGACGATGGCTTGGGCCAGAACGGTTGCGGTGGTGGTGCCGTCACCGGCTTCGTCATTGGTGCGGCTGGCGACTTCTTTCACCATCTGCGCACCCATGTTTTCGAACTTGTCTTCCAGTTCGATTTCCTTGGCAACCGAAACACCGTCTTTGGTGATGCGCGGCGCACCGAAGGATTTGTCCAGAACCACGTTGCGGCCTTTGGGGCCGAGGGTCACTTTAACAGCATCGGCCAGGATGTTTACGCCTGCCAGCATGCGGTTACGGGCATCGGTGTCGAATTTGACGTCCTTTGCAGCCATGTCGTTTCTCCTTGAGAAATAAGTTTGTAATGAAGATCACAGGAAGCGCGCAGGCTTACTCAATGATCCCCATGATGTCGCTTTCTTTCATCATCAGCAGCTCTTCGCCGTCGACCTGAACCTCGGTGCCCGACCATTTGCCGAACAGGATCTTGTCGCCAGCTTTGACCGCCATCGCGATCAACTCGCCGCTGTCCTTGCGCGCGCCTTCGCCGGTTGCGACGACTTCGCCTTCGCTGGGCTTTTCTTTTGCGCTGTCAGGAATGATCAGGCCGCCTGCGGTTTTCTCTTCGCTTTCGGTACGGCGAACCAGCACACGGTCATGAAGCGGTTTCAATGCCATCTTTGTAGCTCCTTGGGCTCAAAGTTTATCTATCCTCCCCTCGCCCTCAGGCGAGGCGTCAGCACTCGGAGTGTGTGAGTGATAACGACGCATAGCTAGGGAGTCTAAAACCCCGAGTCAACAAGTTGTGAGGGATTTTTTCGCAGCTCGGATCAGTTTGTCTGTTCCCAGCTGTAGGCCCAGTGCTTCAATCCTTCAGACCCCTGAGCCGTAAGCCCGTAGACACCTTTTTCAACCTTTTCGAACCACCCGTAGTGGTTTTCGCGCATGAGCCGCGTGGCTACCGACACACCAACCGATTTGGCAACCTCTGCCCCCTTTGTAGGTCCATATTCGGCCAAATAGGCCGCACATTTCAGGGCATCCTGCCGATAGGCAGTCACAATCCCATGCCGCGTGGCCCCGCCCGCGTTTGGGTCCCCTTCCAGCCGGTCGAATTCCCGCAGCAGCCGTGTGGCTTTGGATTTGTTCTTTCGCGGCGCATAGGGGCCGGGATCGCATTGCACTTCGACCGTTTCATCAGCCCGTACTGTGATAAGACCCAGGCCCAAGCGACGGCACAGCGCCAGATTATCTTTAAGCGCCCGTCGCGCGCTTCGACCCGTGGGCTTGCTGACCGCGATATAGACCTGATCGGTCAGTTTCAGCCGCGTAATAGCCTGGTGGAACAGCGACAGCGTGAACCGCAGTTTAAGTTCGACTATAACGGGATTTTCACCCTCGCGCACCGCAACGACATCAGCCGCCCCGACCTCGCCCTTGACGGTATATCCCTGACGCTCCAACAGCGCTTTGATCGGAGGATAGAGGTCCTGTTCGCGGGTCATGGGTTTATGCTACGCAAACTGCCGTGGAATGCCAGCCCATACCTCAGCCGATGTAATGGAACTTGAAACATCCCGCCCACCGGTACACTGTTTCCGAAACACTGATTTCAAAGGAATTCCACCTATGCGCCTGCTTTTTTTCATCGTTGGCCTTTTGTTACCCGCCGTGGCGCAGGCAGGCTGCGAAGGGCGCGACCTGAGAGGGGACTTGTCGCCTGAGGTTCAAGCCAAGGCGCAAGACGAACTGGCAGGTATTCTGTATCCAGAAGGCAATCATTGGGTTGCGACCAAAGATGACACCGTTCTGCATCTCGTGGGCACAATGCACCTGAATTACCCGCAGATGGATGCGATCGTGGAGCGCCTGACGCCCAAGCTAATTCAGGCCGACGCGTTTTATTTTGAAATCCGACAGGATGAGATGGAAGCTTGGGAAAAGAAACTAGCCGCTGACCCAAGCCCGGTCCTGATAACTTCGGGCCCCACACTTGTCGATCTGATCCCAGAAAAAGACTGGAACACTCTTACTGCGGCGATGGCCGAACGCGGGATTCCCAGTTGGATGGGCGCCAAGATGCGCCCCTGGTTTCTGAGTATGACTTTGGCTCTGCCGACCTGCATTGTTCAGAACCCTGACGGAACCAATGGGCTGGACGCACGTCTGGCGAAGTTGGCTACGGACCACGGTATCCCACAATATTCATTGGAAAGTGTCGAAGACCTTATGGCCATGTTCGACGCTTATCCGATCGAGGAACAAGCGCAATCGCTCGCGCGGATGGCCGGAACCTTTCAAAACACCGAAGACCAGATCGCCACCATGGCCAGCTCATACTTTGATGAAAAACACGCCGAGGTTTTTGTCCTTGGCCGTATTCTGGGGCAAGAGCTGTCGGGCCTGTCTGCCGCAGAGTTCGAGGCCGAGTGGGCAGACTTCGAACAGCAGCTCTTGATCGAACGAAATGCCAATTGGATGGCACAAATTCTCGAAATCCAGGATCAGACAGCTGTCATTGCGGTTGGGGCAGGTCACTTCAGCGATGACTACGGCCTGCTGAACCAGTTAGAGCAGTCCGGGTACACTCTGACGCGGGCGGAATTCTGAGCAGGTAGGCATATTGCAGACTAAGCGTCGCAGACAGTGTACTGCAGCGTGACAACCGGGTTTGCCCGACCTATAAGGCCCGCAAATTTTCATTCCGCAGGACGCTGACATGACAACACTCGTATTTGGCCACAAATCCCCTGATACTGACTCCACAGGCTCGCCGATCCTGTGGTCGTGGTACCTGAACGAGATTAAGGGTGAACAGACCGAGCCGGTGCTGCTGGGTGAGCCCAACACTGAGGCAGCCTTTATGCTGGACAACTGGGACCTGCCCAAACCACGCATCATCGAAGATGTAACTGCAGACACCCCGGTGGTCATCGTCGACACCAACAACCCGGCGGAACTGCCTGCCAGCATCAACGACGCAGATATCCGCGCGATCATCGACCACCACAAACTGGTCGGCGGTCTGGAAACCAAAGGTCCGATTGACATCACCGTACGCCCGCTGGCCTGCACTGCAACCATCATGGTCGACCTGATGGGTGACGATGCCGCCAAAATGCCCGACGCCATTAAAGGTGCCGCCCTGACCTGCATCCTGTCGGACACGCTGGAATTCCGCTCGCCCACTACCACAGCGCATGACCGCGCGGTGGCGGAAAAGCTGGCCGCTGAGCTGGAACTGGATATATCGGCCTATGCAGCGGACATGTTCGCCGCAAAGTCTGACGTCTCGTCCTTCTCAGACGCAGAGCTGATCCGCATGGACAGCAAGGAATACGAAGTGGACGGCACCAAGTTCCGCGTCTCGGTTCTGGAAACCACTGCCCCCGGCGTCGTTCTGGACCGCAAGGCCAGCCTGGCGACGTCGATGGTGGACGTGGCCGCAGAAGACGGCGTCGATCAGGTTCTGCTGTTCGTGGTCGATATCCTGAACGAAGAAGCCACGCTGCTGGTGCCCAACGATCTGGTCAAATCCGTTGCCGAGAAAAGCTTTGGCGCAGCCGTCGACGGGGATGCCGTTGTCCTGCCGGGCATCATGAGTCGGAAAAAGCAGATCATTCCAAACCTCAAGGTTTGATCTGCACCTGACGACAAAAAGAAGGCGTCCAATCGGGCGCCTTTTTTTCTTTCTGTTCGGCCATTTGCGGAAACGGTAACGGTTGTTAATCTGTCTTTGGGTACGGAACTCCAATTAGGTCAGGCACACACCATCGTTATTCGAAGCCTCAGTACGACCAAGGGCATCCTTCGATTTGAAGGCACGGACAAAGCCGCTTATTGGCGACGCTTTGCAATGTTGCTGACCCTGTCAGTTGTGATTGCCACCATGGGACTGCTGCGCAATTCCGGGGCCGTTGTCATTGCAGCCATGCTTGTCGCTCCACTTATGACTCCAATCCTGGGGGTAGCTGCCGCGATGGTCATGGGTTGGCTAAAGCGTGCAGTTGCTCTTGCTCTTACGGTGTGCTTGGCGGCTTGTGCCTGCGTGCTGATGGCCTGGTTCATGGTCTATGTCGCGGACGTCCCACGAGGGATACTGATCCCCGATCAGGTCCTTGCGCGCACGGATCCCGGCACCGAGGATCTGATCGTCGCACTGGCTGCCGGTGTCGCCGGCGCCTATGTGCAAATCAACAAGTCCGAACTGAGCCTTCTGCCCGGCGCAGCGATTGGTGTTTCGCTAGTTCCGCCGCTCTCGGCAGCAGGTATTTTGTTGTATTTTGGCGAACCTGCCGAAGCGTATGAAGCGGGACTTCTATTCGCAACAAACCTAGGCGCGATCATTCTGTCCGCCTGTGCGGTCTATCTGGTTTATGCCGCGCGGTCTGTGGTTTTCAGCAAGGGCAAGCGCAAACTCAACTTTACAGCCAGCGTATTCGTCGCGCTCGCCTTTTTGGTCGTCGTCGTGCTGCAGCTCGGGAAATCCACCTATAATCGCTATCTGGAGACACGGACCGAGGCACAGGTGGCCGAAGCCATTCGGGAGTGGGCCGATCCGATTTCAGTGGAAATCATACGAATTGATGTCAACGCCCAGCGCAAACAGACTGAGGTTTGGCTGATCGTCGATCTTCCTGTCGAGGCACAGTTCAAAGTCTCTTCTATTGCCGCGTTGCTGCCGGAAAGGCTCCGTGAAACATCCCTTGTTGACGTATTGCAGGCAGAACTTGGCCCCGGCTACCTGGCCATCATCCGGTATCAGACCCGCATTGGAGCTCAGGTCATTTTGGGAACAGATAACGTACAGCAAGCCCCGGACGTGACCGACGTGACCGAAGACGAATAGAGGATTCTCCAATTCCTCAGCACAAAATGGAAAGCGGGATGGTGTTCGACCCCAAGCTTTGCCATAGCTGTCGCAACCGCGAACATATTCATAGAGGCCCCCATGACCCAGATCGTTTCCTCGATTGCCGAGATCTCTGACCGCTATAAGGCGCTGTTTGTCGACCTTTGGGGCTGTGTTCACAACGGTATCACCGCTTATCCCGAAGCTGTTGCGGCATTGCAGACTTATCGCGCAAATGGCGGGGTTGTTGTGCTGGTCACGAACTCTCCGAAACCCCGCGCAGGCGTGGCAGAGCAATTGGGTCAGTTCAACGTGCCCTCAGACGCCTATGACACCATTGCGACCAGCGGGGATTCCGCGCGGTCGGCGATGTTCCGGGGAGCCGTTGGGCAAAAGGTGTATTTCATGGGTGAATGGCAGCGCGATGCAGGCTTTTTCGAACCTCTAAAGCTGCTGGATCACCCGATCCACATCGAACGCGTGCCGCTGAAGGAGGCCGAAGGCATTGTTTGCTGTGGGCCATTCGATCCGATGGCTGATCCTGATGTGAACCTGCCCGATTTTCTTTACGCCAAGCAGATGGGTATGAAACTGCTCTGTGCGAACCCTGACATTGTTGTTGACAGAGGGGAAGTGCGCGAGTGGTGTGCCGGTGCTTTGGCGAAGCTGTATACCGAAATGGGTGGCGAGAGTCTGTATTTCGGCAAACCGCATCCACCGATCTATGATCTGGCCCGTCGCAGGCTGCAAGAGCTGGGTCATGATGTCCCTGACGACGACATTCTTGTGATCGGCGACGGACCCCACACGGATATCCTGGGAGGCATGGGAGAGGGCATTGATTCTCTGTTTATCTCAGGCGGTCTGGCTGCAGCCGAAACAAAAACGTCGCACCACCCGCATCACGAATCCTTAAACGATTATATCAAAAGGGAAAAAATAAATCCGACCTATACAATTGGTCGCTTGCGGTAGTAAGAAAAGACTTGATTTTCTGCAGTTGCGAAGTAATAAAGTTGCCAACCTTGGCCTAAAGATGGTTTTTTCTTTCACGGCCGATCTCGAGTGAGGGCAACATGTTGGATAATCTTCCACGCGGAACGATCTGTATCGAAGACATCGAAATGGGTATGTCCCGCCACCTGCGCAAAGTGGTGACGGATGAAGACATCGAGATGTTCGCGCAGGTTTCGACTGACCGAAATCCTGTGCATCTGGACGACGATTATGCCCGCGATACCATCTTTGAAGGCCGTATCGCACACGGGATGCTGACGGCGGGTCTGATCTCGGCAGTGATTGGCGAACAGCTTCCCGGTCACGGCACTGTCTACATGGGGCAGTCGCTCAAATTCCTGGCACCCGTGCGCCCCGGCGATATGGTTTATGCCGAAGTGAAGGTGATCGACATCGATTTTTCCAAGCGCCGGGTCAAACTGGATTGCCATTGCTCGGTCGACGGCAAGAAAGTCCTGATCGGAGAGGCCATGGTTTTGGCTCCATCGCGCAAGTTCGACTGATCGGCAAACCAACCTATGTCAGGAAAGGCACCCGACGGGTGCCTTTTTGCTTTTTTACGTCCCAATTCTTGCATTTTGAGTGCACCCTCAGGACGAACGCGCACGCCTGCGCCCTTTCAAGGCACCAGATCCCAGAATGATCTCTGACACTACGTGCTCACGCCTGTAGGCCATCACATGGACCCCAGAGACCCCGGCGATGTCACGAATTTGCTGGATCAATTCGATACAGATCTTCTTGCCTTCTTCGGCAGGCTTTTCGGCCTTCTCCATTCGATCAATAACCTGATCAGGGATATGAATCCCGGGCACATTACTGCGCATCCAACGTGCAGCACGAGCCGAGGCAATGGGGCCAACACCAGCAATAATAAAAACTCTCTTGTCCAAACCGGCATCCCGCACCCGTGCCATGAACTTCTCAAACAACGGGATATCGTAGATATAATTGGTCTGAATGTACTCAGCACCAGCTTCGACCTTTTTGGCCAGACGATCCGGACGCCACTCATAGGGCGGTATGCAGGGGTTTTCTGCAGCCCCCAGGAACAACTGGGGTGGACGCGTAATTTTTCGGCCCGAGAGGAATTTTCCCTGATCGCGCATCGTTCGAATCGTTCGCAGCAATGTAAGGGAATCAAAGTCGAACACCGGCTTCGCCCCCGGCTGATCCCCAACGCCAACGCCGTCACCCGTTAAGCACAGGACATTGCTCACACCCAGCGCCGCGGCCCCCAGAACATCACCCTGAATGGCAATGCGGTTCCGGTCTCGGCAAGAAATCTGATACACTGGCGAATAGCCAGCGCGTGTCAACAACGCGCAAATCCCAATCGAAGACATATGGCAATTCGCGCCCGAAGCATCGGTTGCGTTGATTGCATCCGCGACCTCACCCAAAGGCTGAGCCGCTTGAAACACATCCTCAGGGTCGGCGCTATCTGGCGGATTCAATTCGGCCGTTACCGCAAAACGGCCCGAACGCAAAACCCTCTCTAACCGGCTGTGCGACACGTACCCTTCGGGAACGGGAACATAGCCGATCGGCTCGACTTCACCGTGATGGGCATCGTTCATTTCTTAAGATCCCGGTTCATTGCATTGGGGGGCTCGGTGGCCAAAGGTGCCGAGGAGGGCTCATTCTCGCGCGCTTCTGGAAAGGCTTCTGCTAGGGTTACACGCGCCGCATCACGCGCCTCGCGTTCTTGCGTGGCAATCTCACGGCTGACCCGCAACCAAGATGACGAGCCTTTCAACGTGTGCTCCACTGGCGGCAGAACTTCCTTTATCTTTTCGCTCCCGTGCCGCATGCGGCTGGCTCCGTCCCAAGCCAAAGCCCAGACGCATTTCATGTTAGGCTTCACTTCGCAATACTCGCCGGGGCGTACGCCGCCACAGGGGCCGTTACGCAATTGCTTTGGGCAGTTCATAGGGCAGGACATGCCGGTCGATGATAGCACGCACTGCCCGCACATCTTGCAGTCGAACAACAGGGTTTTGACACCCTTTTCGACCAGAGCAATGGGACGTTCAACGCGGTTGTACCCGATCTTTGCAAAAAGCGGATCCATCGCAACCATTCCACGTTCGACGCACTTGTAGACCCACTCGAACGAACGGGCGTGACGAATCGCGAACAGGCGCAATCGATACATGGGTCTGCCTCCTGTGCTGGGCTTAAATGCACCAGGCCCGGCTTTTCCGGGTCGCAGCACGTACTGAAAGCCGGAGGTCCAGTCTACACTCTGGATTTTTTTTAAATCAAGCAGTTGAGCATCCGCAGCATATGGGGCAGTAGATAATTTTGCGTGTCATAGGAGCCGCGTTTCGGGATTCAGGTAGTTTCGGAGGGGCGGGTTCGCAGAATTCAAACTGCCGCTTGAACAAATCGCGACGCAACGCTACGCAATCGCCTATGCACATCATCCGGGATTTCCAGTTTGTCGAGCCAGAAGATCGCGGCGCCAGCGTGGCGATCGGCAATTTTGATGGCGTCCATGTGGGGCATCAGTCAGTCATCGAACTGGCCCGCAAGGCAGCCCCTGACGCGCCTCTGGGTGTTATGACCTTCGAGCCGCATCCGCGTGAATATTTTGCACCGGACTCGCCACCATTCCGTCTGATGCGCGGCAACGCACGGGCGCACCGGCTGGAAAAACTGGGCGTGGAAAAACTTTATGAACTGCCGTTCAACGCAGCACTGGCTGGGCTGTCCCCGGAAGAATTTGCGCGCAACGTGATATGTGACGGGCTGGGCCTGTCTCATATTGTGGTGGGCGCTGATTTTTGCTTTGGAAAGGGCCGCAGCGGTACGGCTGACGACCTGGTCCGGTTTGGTAAAGAGATGGGATTTGGCGTAACCATTGCCCCCTTGATGGAGCGGTCTGCAAATGTGGTCTCGTCAACCGCCATCCGAACCGCCCTGACCGAAGGTCGCCCACGGGACGCCGCCGCAATGCTGGGTCATTGGCACAGGATTGAAGGCGAGGTGATCGGGGGCGAGCAGCGCGGGCGCGAACTGGGGTTTCCAACTGCGAATATGTCCATCGAAGGGCTGCACCTTCCCAAATTTGGTGTCTACGCCGTGTTGGTGGACGTGTTGGATGGCCCGCATCAGAGCAGCTATCAGGGTGCAGCTTCGATTGGAGTGCGGCCAATGTTCCAAGGTGAAGTGCCCAATATCGAAACTTTCCTTTTCGACTTTTCGGGTGACCTTTACGGGGCAACCCTGTCAGTGGGCCTGATCGATTTCCTGCGTCCTGAACTGACATTCGACGGATTGGACGGGCTGATTGCCCAGATGGATGCAGATTGCGAAAAAGCCCGTGGCATTCTGGCCGCCTTATGAGCACGGATCCGATCGAACGCACCGGCCTACCCGCCCGGTTCTGGGAACGCAAACCCCTGCGCAAGATGAACCAGCGCGAATGGGAAGCGTTATGTGACGGCTGCGGCAAGTGCTGCCTGAACAAGCTGGAAGACGAAGACTCGGGCGAGGTCGCACTGACATGTGTCGCCTGCCGACTGCTGGACGATGAAAGCTGCCGCTGTACGCAATACGATATCCGGCACCAGTTTGTGCCTGAATGCATTGTCATGACACCCGACAACATAGATGAACACGCCTATTGGTTGCCGCAAACCTGTGCCTATCGACTGCTTTGGGAGGGTAAGCCTCTTTACGATTGGCATCCTCTGATATCAGGTACGCCTGACAGCGTTCATGCGGCGGGCGTCTCGGTTCAGGGGCGCACGGTGTCTGAGTTCGAAACCCCCATGGAAGAGTGGGAAGACTACATTATCGAGGAGCCAAGCTGATGTATTTTGCCTCTGACAATTCCGGGCCGGTTCACCCTCAGGTCATGGCCAAACTGGCCGAGGCCAACCAAGGCTATCAGATGGCTTATGGTGCTGACGCGCTGATGAACGAGGTGCGAGACCGCATTCGCAGCATTTTCGAGGCTCCGGGGGCTGCCGTGTATCTTGTGGCAACCGGGACAGCGGCGAACTCTCTGGCTCTTGCGACACTGTCCAACCCATGGGAAACGGTATTTTGCTCTCCGGTTGCCCATATCCACGAGGATGAGTGCAACGCGCCTGAATTTTACAGCGGCGCCAAGCTGACCCTTGTGCCTGGCGGTGACAAGATGACGCCCGAAGCATTGCGCGGTTCGATCCTGGGTGAAGAAACACGAGGCGTGCATGGACCGCAACGCGGGCCAGTGTCGATCACTCAAGTTACCGAACGCGGATCGGTATACTCCTTGGAAGAATTGCAGGCGCTGTGCAGTGTCGCGAAGGAATACAACCTGCCTGTACATCTGGACGGTGCGCGCTTTACCAATGCGTTGGTTTCGCTGAATTGCTCGCCAGCTGAAATGACGTGGAAAGCAGGCGTGGATGCCGTCAGCTTTGGCGGCACCAAGAACGGGTTGATGGGCGTCGAAGCGGTGGTGTTTTTTGACGAGAGCAAAGCGTGGGAATTTGAACTCCGCCGCAAACGCGGGGCGCATCTGTTCTCGAAACACCGCTATCTGTCCGCACAGATGGCCGCGTATCTCGAAGATGACCTTTGGCTGAAACTGGCCCGGAAGGCCAACGCCAACTGTGCGCACTTGGCCGACGGATTGCGCGCCAAGGGGGCGACATTCCTGCATGAACCGCAGGCCAACATGGTTTTTGCTTCTTTCTCGCGTGCCAAGCACAAGCAACTGCATGACGCCGGTGCCGTCTATCACCTATGGGGGGATGAACTGGACGGCGCGGATGATGGTGAAAGCCTGGCATGCCGCTTAGTGTGCGACTGGTCTATTGGAACGTCCCAGATCGATCAGTTTCTCAACTTGCTATAGGGATCGGCTTCCAGAACACCTTCAGCAGAGCCGCTGTGTCTTGAGGGTGCGAAATGGGCAGCATGTGCCCCGCGCCCTGAACCACCGCATGGCGCGCATAGGGCAAGCGGTGAACCAAACCGGCGCAGATGGCGGGGATTACAGGATGGGTTTCTGATCCGCTTAGGATCAGGGTCGGCATAGCGGCACGTTCCAGCATCTCGGCCCTGAGTAACCCGGCTTGATCTTCATAAAGCACCGAATGCACGGCTGGAACTGCATGTATCCCACGCACCATATTAGCGCGCGTCCGTTCGGGCAAGTCAGGCCATTTCGGGCTGATGCCAGTGCTCCACATCCGGTTGAACAGTCGCGCGGCCAGAGCGTTTTCGCCCGCATTAAAGGCGCTGTTTATCGGCTCAATATCTTTCTCATGCTGATCGAACAAATCCGGCGCGTCCCGGTGTGCTATGGCAAAAAAGACGGGTTCAATCAGAATCAGACTGCGCACGCGCTCGGGATGTTCCAAGGCCAGTCTCAGTGCAATAATCGCCCCAAAGGAATGGCCAACGACGTCCATCTGCCCCGCCAGTTCAGCCGCAGCGTTATTGGTGACGTGATCAAAGAAGTCCCCCTGCCCGTCCCAATCCGGGCTACGCCCGTGTGACAACATATCCGGCGCGACCAGAGAGGCATTCCCGTCCATCGCCTTGGCCAATCCCGACCACACGCCGGAATGCGCAATGGTGCAATGGAGGGCGAGCGTTTTTCGCGCGCCCTCTCCCAACCGCCGAACGAAGACGGAATGCGCCGAGGCAGCCGAAGCTGTCATCCCTTCATCTCGGCTAGATGGTTGTCCAGATCATCCAGACTGTCCTGACCCCAGAACCGCTGACCGTCCGGTGTGATGTAAAATGGGGCACCAAAGGCCCCCTGGTCCACGGCCTCTTCCAGATTGGTGGCATATGTCTCTGCCCCAACCAGCAAACCGCTATTGGCGAGGTCAGGATCAAACCCGGAATTTGCCAGACACTCACGTATCACATCATCTTGTGACACGTCCTTTTCTTCGGCCCAGCAAGCGCGCAGGATCAGTTGGCACAGCTTGCCGACATCCCCCGAACCATCTTTGGCCGCAGCGATCACTGCATAAGAAGACGGGGCCATATTGGTGGGCCAATGCGCGGGTTTCAGGTTGAACTCCACGCCCAGACGTTTGGCTTGACGCAGCAAGTCCTGCGCGCGGTATTCGATGCGCGAGATATGGCGGTCTTTTGGTGCTGTGCCCCCGGTGCGCGCAAACAAGGCCATGATGTCCAGTGGTTTGTAGTTGATGGTCGCATTATGTTTCGCCGCAACCTCTTCCAGTCGGTTTCCGGCCAGATAGGTGTAGGGCGAAATTGTCGCAAAATAGTAGTCAATCTGGGTCATGTTCACTTTCTCCGCTGCGTTGCCTTTGCGGGACGTTAGACCCGTGCTAAGCGGTGTCAACATCACGAATCTGTCACATTGCCAAAGCTGCCCGGGGACCTCAGCCGATGCCGACACTCCACGAACCCAAGCTCATCGCTGGGAACGCCAATCTTCCGCTTGCCGAATCCATCGCTCGCCGCATGAGCTTGTATCGCGGCGTTGACCAGGGTCTGGTCGATGCGCGGGTCGAGCGTTTCAACGACGGCGAGATCTTTGTCGAAGTGTTCGAAAACGTCCGGGGCGAGGACATGTTCATCGTCCAGCCGACGTCGAACCCAGCGAATGATAACCTGATGGAACTGCTGATCATTGCCGATGCGTTGCGCCGCTCTTCCGCACAAAGGATCACAGCCGTGATCCCTTATTTCGGCTATGCCCGTCAGGATCGTCGCACCAAGGCCCGGACACCAATCAGCGCCAAGCTTGTTGCCAACATGCTGACAGGTGCTGGGATCGAACGCGTCCTGACAATGGACCTGCACGCAGCACAAATTCAGGGGTTCTTTGATATCCCGGTGGACAACCTCTATGCTTCGCCGATTTTTGCGCTGGATGTGAAGCATCAGTTCAAGAACAACATGGACGAGATCATGGTTGTTTCGCCAGACGTCGGCGGCGTGGCCCGCGCCCGCGAACTGGCCAAGCGGATCAATGCCCCGCTGTCGATCGTCGACAAGCGCCGCGAGAAAGCGGGTGAAGTGGCCGAAATGACGGTGATCGGTGACGTAAAAGACAAGATCTGTCTGATCGTGGACGACATGTGTGATACCGCTGGCACACTCTGCAAGGCGGCGCAGGTCCTGCTGGATAACGGCGCGAAAGAGGTTCACTCCTACATCACGCATGGTGTCATGAGTGGCCCCGCGGTTGAACGTGTCACCAATTCGGTGATGAAGTCGCTTGTTCTGACCGACACGATCCAACCCACCAAAGAGATTGCGCAGGCCAAAAACATTCGCATCGTGCCAACCGCGCCAATCTTTACTCAGGCAATCCTGAACATCTGGAACGGCACCAGCGTGTCTTCGCTATTCGAAGACAAGACACTTACGCCGATCTACGAATCCATGTACCAGATGGATTGAGTTCCCAGGGGCGGCCAAACAAGCCGCCCTTTTGCTTTTTGAAACACTGATCCGTTCTGCTTGCCCCTCGCTAGCATGAGCTTGGATCCGCGAAAGAGGAAAGTGACCTCCGATGTCCGCAAACAAACGTATTGTTCTGTCCAGTGACCACGCGGCGATCGATTTGCGCCAGGCTGTGGCGAAACACATCGCACAACAAGGCTGGGACGTAGTCGATATCGGCCCGAATACACCGGAAAGCACCCACTACCCCAAGCATGGCAAAGCCGCGGCCGAAGCTGTTGCATCCGGTGATTGCAGTTTGGGCATCATCCTCTGCGGCACCGGTCAGGGCATCATGATGGCCGCAAACAAAGTGCCAGGCATTCGCTGTGGCGTTTGTTCAGACGCCTTTTCGGCCCGAATGATCCGCCAGCACAACAACGCCAATATGCTGTCAATCGGCGCGCGCGTTGTCGGCGAAGGTCAGGCGCTGGACATCGTTGATGCGTTTCTGAGTGCCGAGTTCGAAGGCGGCCGCCACGCCACGCGGGTGGACATGATCGAAGCGCAGGGAAACTGACACCTGCGCTTCCTTAAAGCGCGATGTTCTGAACCCGGATCAGGAGATATTCCAGTCATCCGGGTGCGCGACCTCTCCTATCGCGGTCCAGCTTGCTCGGATGCGAGCGATACGAGTGTCGGACCATGTGCGAAACACCGCTTCGAACCCTTCGGTGGTGATGTTTTCAGCCTGCACCTCGGCCCGCAGCGCCGAAGACGTATCTACATCCCATAGCGATATACCGATCTGAACCACAGGCGGTTTGCGAAACGGTTCTTTGAACTGAATGGGCGTGCGACGTTCCCTGGGGCCCTGCCCTGTCCACATCTCACCGCCTTCGGCAAATTCCGAAAACAGCACATCTTCGCCCTGATCAATGCCAATGGGATGGGTAAGGAACTTTTTCATTCTGTCATCATTATTCTTGAATTCCCGAAAGTTATCCCGGCAATTCGGCAAAAGCACGACAAAAAAACGGCCCCGCAAAGCGAGGCCGTCCAAATTTTTCACGGACAAGCCGGTTATAGGCTCATATGTGTCCCAAGCGCTTCCATGTCGGCCAGCAGCTTGGCGGCATCGTCGACAATGGTCTGATCATCGCCACCCTTTGCTGCCTCGTGCGAGGCGCGAGCGTCTTCGATCAGCTCGTCCAGATGCGCGCGGGTTACTTCGGCCACCGGAATGGCCTTTTCGGCCAGAACCGAAAGGCTGTCGCCGTTGATCTGGGCAAACCCGCCGGTGACCAGGTATTCGCTGGACCCTTCAGGTGCCTCAACCTTCAGCAGACCGGGGCGCAACGTGGTGATGGTGGGGGCATGGTCGGGCATCGCCGTCATGTCCCCGTCCGCGCCGGGAATCTGGACCGCGGTGGCCGCGAGCGAAGCAAGGCTCCGCTCGGGGCTGACGAGGTCGAATTGCATCGTGTTTGCCATCAGGGATACTCCTTAGGCGGCTTCTGCTGCCATCTTCTCGGCTTTGGCGATCACTTCTTCGATACCGCCAACCATCAGGAAGGCTGCTTCGGGCAGGTGATCGTATTCGCCAGCGACAACCGCTTTGAACGACGCGATGGTCACATCAAGAGGAACCTGAACGCCGGGCGAACCGGTGAAGACTTCGGCCACGTCGAACGGCTGCGACAGGAAGCGTTCGATCTTACGGGCACGGGCCACGGTCAGTTTGTCCTCTTCCGACAGTTCGTCCATGCCGAGGATGGCGATGATGTCCTGCAGCGACTTGTAGCGCTGGAGGATCTGCTGAACGTCGGTCGCAACCTTGTAGTGCTCTTCACCAACGATAGCTGGGTCTAGCAGACGCGAGGTCGAGTCGAGCGGGTCAACCGCAGGGTAAATACCCTTTTCCGAGATCGCACGGTTAAGAACGGTGGTCGCGTCCAGGTGCGCAAACGAGGTTGCCGGCGCAGGGTCGGTAAGGTCGTCCGCAGGCACGTAGATCGCCTGCACCGAGGTGATCGAGCCCGACTTGGTCGAGGTGATGCGTTCCTGCAGGGCGCCCATGTCGGTGGCCAGTGTCGGCTGGTAGCCCACCGCCGAAGGAATACGGCCCAGCAGAGCCGAAACCTCGGAACCCGCCTGCGTAAAGCGGAAGATGTTGTCGACGAAGAACAGAACGTCGGTACCGGACTGGTCACGGAACTGCTCGGCCAGGGTCAGACCGGTCAGAGCAACACGCGCACGCGCACCCGGAGGTTCGTTCATCTGACCGTAAACCAGGGCCACTTGGCTTTCCGACAGGTTGTCCGGCTTGATAACGTTCGATTCGATCATCTCGTGGTACAGGTCGTTCCCTTCACGGGTCCGTTCACCAACACCCGCGAACACCGAGAAGCCCGAGTGCACTTTTGCGATGTTGTTGATCAGTTCCATGATCAGAACGGTTTTACCAACGCCGGCACCGCCGAACAGGCCGATCTTACCGCCTTTGGCGTAAGGGGCCAGCAGGTCAACAACCTTGATGCCGGTAACCAGAACTTCCGATTCAGTCGACTGTTCGTCGAAGGTCGGTGCAGGCTGGTGGATCGCGCGGGCCTCAGACGCTTCAACCGGGCCCTTCTCGTCGATCGGCTCGCCAACTACGTTCAGGATACGACCCAGGGTGGCGTTACCAACCGGCACCGAGATCGGCGCGCCTGTGTCGGTTACTTCCTCGCCACGGACCAGACCTTCGGTCGCGTCCATCGCGATGGTACGTACGGTGTTTTCACCCAGGTGCTGAGCAACTTCCAACACCAGGCGCTTGCCGTTGTTGGTGGTTTCCAGCGCGTTCAGAATTTCAGGCAGCGCGTCATCGAACTGCACGTCAACGACGGCCCCGATGATCTGTGTGACTTTGCCTTTTGCATTCGCCATGTTTCGTCTCCGGTTTTCTTACAGCGCTTCGGCGCCGGAAATAATTTCAATCAGCTCGTTGGTGATCACGGCCTGACGCGAGCGGTTGAACTGGATCGTCAGCTTGTCGATCATTTCACCCGCGTTACGTGTCGCGTTGTCCATCGCGGACATCCGTGCACCCTGTTCAGACGCTCCATTTTCGAGCAGAGCCGAGAAGATCGCGGTCGCAACCCCCTTGGGCAGCAGATCGGCCAAAATGGCCTCTTCGCTGGGCTCGTAATCGAAGATGGCACCGCTGTCGTCACCTGCCGCTTCGTCCTCGAACGAGGCGGGAATGACCTGCTGTGCCGTCGGGATCTGGGTCACAACGTTGACGAACTTCGAATAGAAGATCGTGGCAACGTCGAACTCACCCCCGTCGAAACGAGACAGGATGTCCTTTGCGATGTCTTGCGCGTTGGAATACCCCAGACGCTTGACCTCGCTCAGGTCCACATGTCCGACGAACAGATCGCCCAAATCACGCTTAAGCGCGTCGCGGCCTTTTTTGCCGACGGTCAGAACTTTGACCGTCTTGCCTTTGCCGCGCAGCTCTTCCGCTTTGGCGCGGGCAAGCTTGGCGATGTTCGCGTTGAAGCCGCCACACAGGCCGCGTTCAGCTGTCATCACAACCAGCAGATGGACATCATCACTGCCCGTACCACGGAGCAGCTTGGGGGCGCTGTCGCTGCCCCCGACCGAAGCCGCCAGCCCCGCCATCACGGCATTGAACCGTTCAGCATAGGGACGCGAGGCTTCGGCAGATTCCTGGGCGCGGCGCAGTTTTGCAGCCGCGACCATCTGCATGGCCTTGGTGATCTTGCGGGTCGATTTGACCGACTCGATCCTGTTTTTAAGGTCCTTCAGACTAGGCATCGGAACCTCCTATCAAGCGAAGGTTGCGGCGTATTCGTCGATCGCTGCCTTGATCTTGTCGGACGCGTCACCCTTGATCTTCGGATCTTCGTCGGTGAGCCACTTCAGCAGGTCCGCGTGTTTGCCACGCAAGTGCGCCAGCAGACCGGCTTCATAGCGGCCAACATCCGAGACTTCGATCTTGTCGAGGTAACCGTTGGTACCCGCGAAGATGACGCAGACGATTTCCGCGTTGGTCAGCGGCGAGTACTGCGGCTGTTTCATCAGCTCGGTCAGACGCGCACCACGGTTCAGCAGCTGCTGAGTTGCGGCGTCGAGGTCCGAACCAAACTGGGCAAAGGCCGCCATTTCACGGTACTGAGCCAGTTCCAGCTTAACCGGGCCAGCAACCGATTTCATCGCGTTGGTCTGGGCCGACGAGCCCACACGCGAAACCGACAGACCGGTGTTCACAGCGGGACGGATACCCTGATAGAACAGTTCGGTTTCCAGGAAGATCTGACCGTCGGTGATCGAGATCACGTTGGTCGGAATAAACGCCGAAACGTCACCACCCTGAGTTTCGATAACCGGCAGAGCGGTCAGCGAACCTGCGCCGAAATCTTCGTTCAGCTTCGCCGAACGTTCCAGCAGGCGCGAGTGGAGGTAGAAAACGTCACCCGGGTAAGCTTCACGTCCGGGCGGACGGCGCAGCAGCAGGGACATCTGACGATAGGACACAGCCTGCTTCGACAGGTCATCATAGATGATCAGCGCATGGCGGCCGTTATCGCGGAAGTATTCAGCCATCGCGGTCGCGGCGTAAGGTGCAAGGAACTGCATCGGCGCCGGGTCAGACGCGGTCGCGGCCACAACGATCGAGTATTCAATCGCGCCGGACTCTTCCAGTTTCTTCACCAGCTGCGCAACGGTCGAACGCTTTTGACCAACCGCGACGTAAACGCAGTACAGTTTCTTCGACTCGTCGTCGCCTGCTGCGTCGTTGTAAACCTTCTGGTTCAGGATGGTGTCCAAAGCCACAGCGGTTTTACCGGTCTGACGGTCACCAATGATCAGTTCCCGCTGGCCACGGCCAATCGGGATCATCGCGTCAACCGATTTCAGGCCGGTTGCCATCGGCTCGTGCACCGATTTACGCGGAATGATGCCGGGCGCTTTGACGTCGGCAACACCACGCTTGGAAGCATTGATCGGGCCTTTGCCGTCCAGCGGGTTGCCCAGACCGTCAACGACACGGCCCAGCAGCTCGTCACCAATCGGAACGTCCACGATCGAGTTGGTGCGCTTAACAGTGTCACCTTCTTTGATGTCACGGTCGGAACCGAAGATAACGACACCAACGTTGTCGCTTTCCAGGTTCAGGGCCATACCCATGATGCCACCGGGAAATTCGACCATCTCACCGGCTTGCACATTGTCCAGGCCGTATACACGGGCAATCCCGTCACCGACGCTCAGCACGCGGCCGATCTCGGCCACTTCGGCTTCCTGACCAAAATTCTTGATCTGGTCCTTCAGGATTGCAGAAATCTCTGCAGCTTGGATTCCCATTTATCCGACCTCTTTCATTGCATTCTGTAGGGAGTTCAGCTTCGAACGGATCGAACTGTCGATCATCTTCGAGCCCACTTTAACGACTAGACCGCCGATGAGGCTTTCATCCACGGTCGCATTGATAGTCACGGTCTTGCCCACGCGCTCGGACAGCGTCTTGGACAGTTTTTCCATTTGCGTCTTGGTCAGCGCTTTGGCCGAGGCAACATCTGCGGTCACTTCGCCACGCTCGTCTGCCAGCATGTCGCGCAGAACCTGCACCAGCTGCGGTACGACGAACAAACGACGCTTCTGCGCCATCAGACCCAACGTGTTGCGCAGAATCGCGTTCAGGCCCATCTTATCTGCAATCGCGGTGATCGCACCTTCCTGTTCGGCGCGGGAAACCAGCGGCGAGGCAATCAGGTCGCGCAACTCGGCACTGTCGCCCAGTGCTGCTGCCAGATCATTGATGCCGGTTTCCAGACCTGCGAGGTCTTTGTTCTCTTTTGCGATCTCGAAGATCGCGGTGGCATAGCGCTCGGCGATGCCTGTGGAAATCGAAGCTGGTTCGGACACGTCCACCCTTCCGATATTTTGGGCCCCGAATTCGCGTTGCGGCAGCTACCCCGGGGGCGTGAAGAAACCCCGTCCAGAAGGCCGGGGATCAAAATCACCGGGGATGTAGCAGAGGTGTTCCAACCAAGCAATACGCTATAGCGGTAACAGAATTATCCACAAAGTGTTGATTTTCATGCACTTAGCTCAAGTGCGACGGTTTGAACCCATAAGCTCAGTTGAAAAATGTTACGAATATGCAGGTTTTTGCGATTCCTGTGACTTTTTTCGCGCAATTTTATCGCTTCGGAATGCCAGCGATTGTCACGCAGGTTTCAACAAACCGTCCAGCGCCTTGATCGGTTTTTTAACCGCATCTTTAGTCACGCTGCCGCTGGGCGGGCGAATGTGTTTGCTGACCTCAACTATCAGCACCCCCCCAGCCATGACCGTCGGAATACGTTGCCCGGTTTTTTCAATCAGGCTGCCGGATTTCAGCCAGAAACGGCGAAACGAGGGCGGTCGATACAGAGCCGAACAATGCGCTTCGGGCAGAAAGTGATGCGCCTTGAGCTGGTTTTCCAACTGTGTGGCGGAATAGGGTCGCCCAAAGCCAAATGGTGTTTTGTCCGTCCGTGACCACAGACCGCCCCTGTTGGGAACAATGAATACAGCCCGCCCGCCGGGCCCCAGAACGCGCCAGCATTCATCCAACAGCTGGTTTGGCCTCTCTGACGTTTCCAGCCCATGCATCACAACAAGCTTGTCCACGTGACCGGTTTCAATCGGCCAAAACGTTTCTTCGGTCAGAACAGACACATTGGGCATTCCCGCAGGCCAGGGCATGACGCCCTGCGGGCCAGGCATCAGCCCGATGACGCGGCGCGCGTCTGCCAGGTACGGGCGCAACAACGGCACAGCAAAGCCGAATCCGGCCACTGTCTGCCCCTTGGCCTCGGGCCAAAGCTCTATCAAACGCCCGCGAATGGCCGCCTGCGCCGCACGCCCCAACGTGCTTCGGTAGTAAAAGTTCCTCAGATCCTGCACATCAAGATGCATTGCGGACATCCGGTCAATCGGCTTAGCTGGGCGCAGTCTAGCAATGAAAGGGCAAAAAGCCATGCCTCTTGAGATCGTTACAATCCCGTGCCTGAGCGACAATTACGCCTTTCTGGCCCACGACGCCACGAGCGGCCAGACCGCGCTGATCGACGCCCCCGAAGCTGCACCGATTCTGCAGGCGCTGGGTGATAAAGGATGGACGCTTTCACATGTGCTTTTGACCCATCACCACTGGGATCACGTCGACGGGCTGGCAGGCATTCTGGAAAAACACCCTGCACAGGTTGTCGGAGCCGCAGCGGATGCCCATCGCTTGCCGTCGCTGGATCTACAGGTGGTCGAGGGCGACAGCTTTGAAATCGGAGGGGAACCAGTTCAGGTTCTGGATGTATCCGGCCACACTGTGGGGCATGTCGCATACTACATGCCTCAAAGTGCTGCGGTATTCACCGCCGACAGTCTCATGGCGCTGGGCTGTGGTCGTCTTTTCGAGGGTACACCGGACCAGATGTGGGCATCTTTAAGTAAACTGGCCGCCCTGCCCGATGACACTTTGGTCTGCTCTGGACATGAATATACACAATCCAACGCTAAATTTGCCATTACCGTTGATCCGGACAACCCTGACCTGAAGGCGCGCATCGCGGATATTGAACGGGCGCGTGCCGCCGGAGAAGCCACTGTCCCGTCGATTCTGGCGCTGGAAAAGGCAACAAATCCGTTTCTGAGGGCTGCTGACCCGGTGATTCAAGCCCATTTAGGCATGGCAGGTGCCCGCCCCGAGGTCGTTTTTGCGGAAATCCGGGGTAGAAAAGACCGGTTCTGATGCCTATTTGACCCTCTTCACGGTCACGGTCACAACAAATGTGACTGTCAAGTGAAAGAAAACCCTTGAAGCCGGACGCCGATCAACCAAACTCTAATAGTATGAGGACATGGTTGGATTGGGGTTCCGGCCGCAAGCCCGCCCCCTTCTGACCCAAGACAGAGGAGCACCCGCGTGCCTTCATTCTCGAGCACACTGGAACAAGCCATCCACGCGGCCTTGGCGGCTGCGAATGAACGGCGTCATGAATTTGCAACGCTAGAGCATCTGCTGCTGGCGCTTCTGGAAGAACCCGATGCGGTGCGCGTCATGAAAGCGTGTAGCGTCGATCTGGACGAGCTGCGCAGCACCTTGGTTGAATTCATTGACGAGGATCTTTCGAATCTGGTCACGGATATCGACGGGTCAGAAGCTGTTCCAACGGCTGCGTTCCAGCGCGTAATTCAGCGCGCCGCGATTCATGTACAAAGCTCGGGCCGGACCGAAGTGACCGGCGCCAACGTACTGGTTGCCATTTTCGCAGAACGCGAAAGCAATGCCGCCTATTTCCTGCAAGAACAGGACATGACCCGTTACGACGCGGTCAATTTCATCGCCCATGGCGTGGCCAAGGATCCCGCTTTTGGCGAAAGCCGCTCAGTTTCGGGTGCGGATCAGGTGGAAGAAGACGCACAGACCACATCCGGCGAAACCGAACAAAAAGAAAGCGCGCTGGGGAAATACTGCGTCGATCTGAACGCGAAGTCGCGTGCTGGAGACGTCGATCCGCTCATCGGGCGCTCGGATGAGGTGGAACGCTGCATCCAGGTGCTGTGCCGCCGCCGCAAGAACAACCCGCTGCTGGTGGGTGATCCGGGCGTTGGCAAAACCGCCATCGCAGAAGGTCTGGCCCACAAAATCGTGGCCGGAGAAGCGCCTGATGTGCTAGCCAATACCACTATCTATTCGCTGGACATGGGCGCGCTGCTGGCCGGAACCCGCTATCGCGGTGACTTCGAAGAGCGCTTGAAAGCGGTTGTCACCGAGTTGGAGGATCATCCCGACGCCGTACTGTTTATTGACGAGATTCATACCGTGATCGGTGCCGGAGCTACTTCGGGCGGGGCGATGGATGCCTCGAACCTGCTGAAGCCCGCGCTTCAGGGCGGCAAACTGCGCACCATGGGTTCGACCACTTACAAGGAGTTTCGTCAGCATTTCGAAAAAGACCGCGCACTGAGCCGCCGGTTCCAGAAGATCGACGTGAATGAACCTTCGGTCGAGGACAGCGTCAAGATTTTGCGCGGCCTGAAACCCTATTTCGAAGAGCATCACGAGATCAAGTATACCGCCGACGCGATCAAAACCGCCGTCGAGCTTTCGGCACGTTATATCAACGATCGCAAGCTGCCCGACAAAGCCATCGACGTGATAGATGAGGCGGGCGCGGCGCAGCATCTGGTAGCCGAAAGCAAACGCCGCAAAACCATCGGGGTTAAAGAGATTGAGGCAGTTGTTGCCAAGATCGCCCGCATCCCACCCAAGAATGTCACCAAGGACGATGCCGAGGTTCTGAAGGACCTCGAAACCTCGCTCAAACGTGTAGTCTTTGGTCAGGATGATGCCATTGTGGCGCTGTCCAGTGCAATCAAGCTGGCCCGTGCGGGTCTGCGTGAGCCTGAAAAGCCCATCGGCAACTACCTGTTCGCGGGTCCAACAGGTGTGGGTAAAACCGAAGTTGCGAAACAACTGGCGGACACGCTGGGCGTAGAACTGCTGCGCTTCGACATGTCGGAATACATGGAGAAACACGCAGTCAGCCGCCTGATCGGTGCACCTCCGGGTTATGTTGGGTTTGATCAGGGCGGTCTGCTGACTGACGGTGTCGACCAGCATCCACATTGTGTTCTGCTGCTTGATGAGATCGAGAAAGCCCACCCTGATGTGTTCAACATCCTGTTGCAGGTTATGGACCACGGTGAGCTGACGGATCACAATGGACGCACGGTGAACTTCCGGAACGTGGTTCTGATCATGACCTCGAACGCGGGCGCACAGGAACAGGCCAAAGCGGCCATCGGTTTCGGACGCGACCGTCGCGAGGGCGAAGATACCGCCGCGATCGAGCGTACGTTTACACCGGAATTCCGTAACCGTCTGGATGCAGTGATCTCTTTCGCGCCGCTTCCGAAAGAGGTCATCTTGCAAGTGGTCGAGAAGTTCGTCCTACAGCTTGAAGCACAGCTGTTGGATCGCGGCGTGACCATCGATCTGACGCCCAAAGCCGCTGAATGGCTGGCTGACAAGGGCTATGACGATAAGATGGGTGCGCGTCCGCTTGGCCGCGTCATTCAGGAACACATCAAGAAGCCTCTGGCCGAAGAACTGCTGTTCGGTAAGCTGGCTAAGGGTGGTGTGGTTCGTGTCTCGGTCAAAAAGGGCGAACTGGATCTTGAGATTCTGGGCCCGGATCAGCGACGCATTCCGGGTGACAAACCTCCGTTGTTGACGGCGGATTGACCGGAAAACTGATCTTAATTTCGAAACCCGGCGACATAAATCGCCGGGTTTTTTCTGGTGTTTCAAAGCAACTTCGACGGAACCGGGGTTTTGCAGCGTGTAATCCTCTACGATCAAAATCAGAGGTGGATACATGAGCAAGACTTCAGTTGTGTGGGCCACTGCCTTTGCCGTTTCGGTAATCGCGGCCATTGCGACGGCTCAGCACAGGTTTCGCTACCACGATGAAACGAGCGCTGAGCCTCTCAGATTAGTGCCGGCCACTGTGGACCCCGGGGAAAACAGCGCATCGGTGAGGGAGACAGGTAGCAAGATCAAAGTGACGGGTAACGGAATTCCCGATCATCTGGTCGGACAGTTTCCGAACAGCGGCAACCCGCATCAGATCGAAACGCAGAAGGTCAGGCTCAGGCTTACAGCCCCCCCATGACCAAGGGCACGGTCACGCCTCTGCGCACGGGGTGGAACTTTGGCGTATCTCTTAACGGGATCGCGTTTGACCCGCTGGCGGCCGAGTTCTGGCATGGCGACCCAAACTCCGGATGGTCCTACAGTGCTTTGGGTGGCTCCATTTTCCTGGGACTGGATGCCAATTATGCCCATGTGCAGCCGAACGGAAAGTATCACTATCACGACGTACCAACCGGGCTGATCGAGCTTTTGGAATGGTCAGCTTCAGAGCATTCACCATAGGTCGGATACGCCGCTGATGGTTTTCCGATCTATGCGATGACCGGTGCAATCGATGGGAAAGTGACTGAAATGAAATCGTCCTTTCGCCTGAAGTCCGGAAACAGACCGGGTGGCCGCGAACCGAACGGGCGATATGACGGCACTTTCAACGAAGATTACGAATATGTTGAGGGCCAAGGACATTTGGACCAATGCAACGGAACCGTCACAGTTTCAGCCGAGTATCCAAACGGGACCTACGCCTATTTCCTGACCCAGGATTACCCCTTTGTGCCTCGGTGCTTCATGGGCACACCGGATCAAAGCTTTAAGTTTGGTAGAGGTTAGGCACATTGCACCTGTCAGGTGCTTGCGCGGAAAAGGTTCCGTTTTCTGTCTCTAGCGAAGGCGGGATTGACCGCTTCGCACCGGCACCGGGAATAGCACTGGCAAAGACTTTGGCTTCCTGCCCCAAGCCTCATAGTAAGCGGCAAGGATGCAAAAGGCATAACGTGGCGCGGTGCGGCCTTGGGTCAGGGCGGACAGGACCGCAATGCCCAAATCGCGGGCCTTGCGCAATCGTCCGGCCTTCGTGGGCACAAAATACTCAAAATCGATGAATCGCATCTGCCGCCCATCCCAGCACATATCCCGAAATGCCGGGCGTCCATGGGCGAAACCCATCGCGTGAAGCCGCGCAAGCGCTTGGCCAGCGGCCCGGCACGCCCTGAGTTTTTCTGCCATGGTGACGGACATATCTGCGCAAAGCCTGGTCAGGCTGGCCCCGGCGTCTTCGACGGCGATGTACTCTTTGCTCTCAGCCACAATTCTGGGGACAGGCGCGCCGAAGTTCCACAAAAACCGATGAGATGACCGGTCTCGATCAAACGCGTTTTCAGGCTTTCCCTTCACCAGCCAGAGATGGGGTGCGAAACGTTCGACACGCTTTAGCCAAAAACTGCGTCCCTGTGGGGTTTGGCACAGGGTCACACGCTGATAGGGCGCTCGCAAAGCGTGATCAATTGCAATGTGTACATCCGTTGCCTTGTCTCTCACAAACCGCTCCAATCAACCTATGGTTATGACATAGGTTGCATCGGCTGAATTTCATCTGGCAGACGATTAAAATCCGTTCATAAGAGTTTATTAAAGACAGTTGCCGACGAGATCACCGCTCGGTCAGTTTTAATTCGATCCGGCGGTTCTGCGCACGGGCTTCGGGCGTGTCAGCCGGATTGACAGGCTGGAACTCACCAAAACCGTTGGCGGCCAGACGGTTTGGCGGGATGCCCAGCGCATCAACCATGTAACGCACAACCGACAACGCACGGCCCTGGCTGAGTTCCCAGTTGTCGCGGTATCGGCCACTTCCGGCCAGCGGGACGTTGTCGGTGTGACCGTCAACGCGGATCACCCAGTTTAGACCGGTCGGAATCTCAGCGGCAACGCTACGCAGGATGTTGGCGACCTTGGCTACCTCCTGCCGCCCTTCAGCGGACAGCACGGCCGACCCTGTCGGGAACAGAACTTCGGACGAGAACACAAACCGGTCACCTTCGATCCGCACACCTTCCTGATCGCCAAGAACATCCCGCAAGCGGCCAAAGAACTCCGAGCGATAACGTTGCAGGTCTTCCGCTTGCGCCGCCAATTCCTCGTTCTGACCGGCCAACGCCTCGGCCTCGGCCTCAAGGCGCAGGCGTTCGGCTTCTTCCAACAGGCGGCGGCGGCGTTCTTCAGATGCGGCACGGGCCAGCGCCGCGTTCAGATCCTGCCCCAAAGTTTGAATCTGAATCTCTGCGGCCTCATTCCGCTCTTCAAAATCGTCGAGCAATGCCTGTAACGACCCCAACTGCCCGCGCAGGGCGGCGATTTGTTGGTTCAGCAATACCGCTTCGCGCTGCGCCTCGGCCGAGATTTCTTTCTCATCCGAAAGCGTCGATTCCGCCAAAGCCAGCAACGCCTGACGCTGTTCAGCCAGCGTTCGTTGTTCATCGGCATCTGCCTGTGCTTGCGTCTGTGCCTGCAAAGCGGCTTCAAGCTGGGCCCTTAACTCATCAGGATTCACGTCACCGAACCGGCTTTCCAGTTCGGCCTGCGCGGCTTGTGCGGCGGCCAGCAGGGTCAACGTGTCTTCGGCCTCTTGGCGTTGCGCTTCCAATGCCAACGTCATGGCGGTTAGTTCCGCATCGGCATCTTGCAGGCGATTGCGCAACGCCTCAGCGGCGGCGGCTTCGGCCAGGCGGGCGGCTTCTTCATCGCTCAGTTGCTGTTCAAGGGACGTGATTTGCGCGGCACGTTCCTCACCACTTTGCTCAAGATCGGCAACCAGTGCTTCCAGCGCCTCACGGCGGGCGGCCGCCAGCCGGGCGGCTTCGGTTTGCGCATCAATTTCTTCACGGCTTTGGGCCAGAGCGAGGTTCAGGGCCTCTTGCTCGGTCAGCAATTGCTCACGCTGCGTCTCCAGCGCCGCGATATCGCCCAGTGCCTGTTCCTGTTCGGCCAATAGGGCGGCAACCTGTGCTTCGAAATTTGTGATCCTCGTCTGCGCCTGATCCAAAGCCGCGGCCTGTCGGTCACGCTCGGTGGTCAGCGAGGCGATCAGAGATTGTGCCTGGGCCAGATCGTCTTCGGCCTGCGATAAGGTTGTGTTCAACGCCCCAAGTCGCGCCTGCAAGCGGCTGTTCTCACGCTCCTCCAGACCCAAAGCACCTGCAAGCGCCGCAACTTCATCCGCCAACGAGGTCAGTTCATCTTCTTGCCCCGAGATGGTTTCGCGCAATACGAACTGGATCACCATGAAGATGGTCAGGACAAAAGTCAGCACCATCAACAGACCCGTCATCGCATCCACGAATCCAGGCCAGACCGAGCCCTGGAACCGTTGACCGGTGCGGCGGGACAGCGCCATGGGTTACTCTCCTTCCGGCGTGGTGCGTACTGCGCCGCGCGGCAGAGTCAGTGCCTTGACCAGAAGTTCGATATCCTTACGGAATTCGTTCATGCTTTCCTGTCGACCCGCCGAAATCTCTTCGAGAATACGCAGCAACTGAACGTCCATTGAACGAAGCCGCATTCGGCTTTCCGCGTCGATACCCTCACCTGCGCCGTGTTCACGCATGTGATCCAGCAGCGCATCCTGCCCAAGCGCAACACGCTCCAAAGCCGAGGTGACACTTTCGCTATTGGCCTGACGATTGTTCATCTCACCGATCACATCGACCAGTTGACCTAGCTTAGCCGAAACCTCTGCCCGATCACTTTCCTGGGCTGAGAACAAATCCTGCAGGGCGTCCATCTGTTCGGACATGGCATCTAAGACTGGCGCGAGCACAGCGATCTCGGCTCCGCCTTCCTCACCGCCTGCAAAGCCAACGCGCGTAATCGAAGACAGCCATTCTTCGAGTTCACGATAAAACCTGTTCTGCCCGTGTCCGGCAAACACTTCGAGCAGACCGACGATCAGAGACCCGGCCAAGCCCAGCAAGGACGAACCAAACGCAACACCCATACCCTGCAACTGTGCCTCAAGCCCGGTCATCAGCCGGTTGAAGACGGCCAGACCTTCTTCGCCCTCCTGCGGGTTCAGGCTTCGGATGGTGTCAACGATGGCCGGAACGGTTGTCGCCAAACCAAAGAATGTGCCCAAAAGACCCAAATAGATCAGGACGTTGGTGATATAGCGGGTAATTTCTCGCTCTTCCTCGACCCGCTCCGCCACGGAATCCAGAATGGATCTGGTCGAGGTAGAACTGATCTGAGACCGGGCACCGCGCTCGCGCAATAGTGATGCCAAAGGGGCCAACAGCTGCGGTGTACGGGCGTCTTCTCGAACAACACCCCCCACAAAGGCTTCGATCCAGCGCACAGACCCAATCAGCTGTGTCACCTGATAGAAACACGCAAAAACGCCGATCAGGAATACCAGCAGGATAAAGCCATTCAGATACGGATTGGCGAAGAATACCGGCAGCACGTAGGGCAGCGCCAGAAACACACCCAGCCCGGACAGGCCGATTGCCATCAACATCAACAGGATTTGTCGTGTTGGATGCGAGAAATGGGGTCTCGCGCCCTGATGTGCCTGCGCCATGCGCGTGGTTCCCGGTCTTTGCCTGCTCTGCGATGAATCTAGCGAAATTCCGCGGGTTACGCCAAGAGTTTATGCGGTGATGCTGCGCACCCGTTGCGCCAACCACTCAAGATCGGAGTCGCGCAGACCGATCTCGGCCAAATGTTCGGCGGTATTGTACAGGTATTCGTCGTTGGGACCGCGCCCACCAATCGCGTTGGCGATGATCTGGGCCTGATCCTCTAATGGCATCCCACCGCAATACTGGACGTGGTCTGCATCGATCACATAGGTGACGGCATTGACGATGTCTCCGGTTTCCAGATGCACATCCAGCATCCGCTCGACATAGGCCGACGAAATCAGTTCGCGTTCGCGCAATTCGTGCAGGGTACGCTCTTCGTGGCCAGCCTCAACCGCCAGGGCCAAACCCGTGCAATTTGCGTTTGCCTGCTCGTCCAGCGCCAGCACCAGACCCGGTTTTTCCTCTGTCCCGCGGTGGTGGATCGAGCTCATGCAGAAGGATCGGGCAAACCCGTGCAACGTTGCGCGTTCGCTGCGCGCCACCGGAAAGCCCGGATTCCACAGCAGCGATCCATATCCGAATACCCACATCGTCATTGCACTGGTCCTTGCCTGTTTCGGCCTATAAACATCAAATCCGAGGCAGGAAAAAGGGCCAAAGCTCATGCGCCGTCTATTACGAGTGTTCATCTTTATAGCCGCTCTGTGGAGCATCTATTGGTTCATCGCCGGATTTGGGCTGCGCAATGCCATCACCGGCTGGTTCGACCAACAGCAGGAGCTGGGCTGGCAAGCGGAGTTCTCGGAGGTTGAGACAGCAGGCTACCCGACCCATCACATGACACGGCTGAACAATCCCGCCCTAGCGGATCCGGTAACGGGTACCGCATGGAGCGCGGACTGGATTGAGTTCGAAAGCCCTGCGATCTGGCCCGGACGTCAGATCCTGCGCTTTGCCGACACTCCGCAGCGCCTGTCATATTTCGATCAGACCGCAACGATCGAAGCAGATGCGTTGCAAGCGCAATTGCAGTTGCGGCCGGGCGTAGCGTTGGTTCTGGAAAAAATGGCACTGACCGCAGGCCCATGGTCCATTACCGAGAACGCGCAGGCTTTGGCCGCGGGTGGAACCCTGGAACTGCTGATGGAGCAAACCGCCACACCCGAAGCCTATTACATGGCTGTGCGCGTGGATGGATTTGCCCCTGGCGATGAGCTGCGTGATCTGATGAAGTCCGCCACCTCGCTGCCGCAAGCTTTTGAAACACTTGAACTGGACATGGTCGCGACCTTCAGCAAACCCTGGGACCGGTCCGCGCTGGAACAGGGTCGACCTCAGCCGGTCAGGATCGACCTTAAGCTCGCCGAGGCCAAGTGGGGTGGGCTCAGGTTATTCGCCACCGGCGCATTGGATGTGGATGAGCAAGGAATTCCAACAGGAGAGATAGCGGTCAAGGCAGAAAACTGGCGGGACATGATCGCCATGGCAAATGCGGCGGGTGCCCTACCCGATCAGGCCGTAGATCCGGTTACGCGCGCGCTCAACTTTATGGCTGGGTTGGGGGGGAACCCTAATGCACTGGACTTGCAGCTGAATTTCCGCGACGGATTTGTAGCACTTGGACCATTGCCCTTGGGGCCTGCCCCTCGCCTGATCTTGCGCTAGCGGCAGTAAGTGCCACTGCGATAGCGGGCTGTGTCCAGATGGAAATGATCCTTGTGATAGCGGTCTGAATTCGGCCCCAGAACGGTGCCAAACGGGCCGCACGCGCCGCGCCAGATCTTCTTGAGTTGCTTTTGCGAGGGGTTCTTGCGCCAGCCTTTCAGTACTGTCACCACCTCGCCATCGGCCATCGTGAACCCCGAGATGTCAATTGCCCGACCCTTGCCATGCTCGGAAATCCGAGCACCCTTGCGGTTGTTGCGGGTTCGGCACGCGTAATGGGCAGCCACTTGTAGCTCAACCACAGGGCCACGGCGTTTGAAAGTGGGTTTGACTGTTTTATCCACCCATTTGTTCAGTGCGATCGCTGTGCCACAGTCCATGGTCGAAGGACGGCTGAGCGCCACACCTGAAACCGATGTGATCTGCACTGCGTCTTTGACGCCGCAAGCTGAATTCTTGCTTCCGACCCGACCCACTGGCCTGCCCTGAATGGCAATATCACCGCAGACCGAGCTTTTGCGCAGCTTGCGCTTCTTGAACAGCACCTCTTGTTCCAGCCATTCGGGGCGCATCAAGGGTCTAAGCGGCACCTCCGACGGACGCACCGCCGCAGCTGTAACCTGTGGCGAAACCGGGCGTGATACAGGTCGCAATGTTGGTTGAGCACCGTCGGTTTTCGCGACCTGACCCGACGCCGGACGCGTCAAAGGCACCAAGGACCGATCCAGAGGCGCAGCCTGCGATGCCATGGCCGTTAAGGCCAGGACTCCGATCAGAACATGCACCCAGGTTAGCTTCATGTAGTTGACTTCCCGCGTCCAAAATCCGGAGCATCCGTATCCTGCCCCGCATCGATAATGCCGCGACGAATAGCACGCGTCCGGGTAAAGTAGTCAAACAAATGTTCTCCGTCACCGGTTCGGATGGCGCGTTGCAGGGCAAACAGCTCTTCGGTGAAGCGGCCCAGAATTTCCAGCGTGGCATCCTTGTTGGACAGGAAAACATCCCGCCACATGGTCGGGTCGGATGCTGCGATGCGGGTGAAGTCCCGGAAACCGGCGGCCGAATATTTTATGACCTCACTGTCGGTTACGCGTCGCAGATCGTCTGCCACGCCAACCATTGTATAGGCAATCAGGTGCGGCGCATGAGAGGTCACGGCCAACACCAGATCATGGTGATCTGCATCCATCTCATCGACGTTTGACCCCATGCCTTCCCACAAAGCACGTAGGCGGGCAATCGCCTCGGGGTCCGAGTTCTCGACCGGGACCAACAGGCACCAGCGGTTGTCAAACAGTTCTGCAAAACCAGATTCCGGGCCGGAATGTTCGGTACCTGCCAACGGGTGTGCCGGGATAAAATGCACGGTTTCGGGGATGTGCGGCTGCACAGCGTCGATCACGTGGCGCTTGACCGAACCGACATCCGACACCGTCGCGCCGGATTTCAAAACGGGTGCAATGTCTTCTGCGACAGCCCCCATCGCCCCGACCGGGACACAGAGGACAACCAGATCGGCGCCCTCAACTGCCTCTTGCACGGTATCGCACACGCGGTCGCAAAGTCCGATCCTGCGCGCGGTGTCCCGCGTGGCCTCGGACCGGGCATAACCCGTGACTTCCCCGGCCAGCCCTGCCCGTTTGATCGCCCAGAACATGGACGAAGCAATCAGGCCCAGCCCGATAAGCGCAACACGGTCGTATATCTGGCTCATGCTGCGCCCTTCTTAAATGCAGTAATCGCCGCAACGACACGGCGGCAGGCTTCTTCGTCGCCCACGGTAATCCGCAGGGCGTTTGGCAGGTTGTAGCCTGCAACACGACGGACAATCAAACCCTGCGATTTGAGGTAGTCGTCGCAGGCTTCTGCCTCGGCCCTGTCTGCAAAACGTGCAAGGATGAAGTTGGTACAGGACGGGTCCGAGGGCACATCGACCTTGTCCAACTCATCCGCCAGAAACACACGCAGACGCGCGTTTTCAGATTGGCAAAAGGACAGAAACTCGACATCGTTCACCGCAGCCTCAGCCGCAGCCAAGGCAGTCAGTGAAAGGTTGAACGGTTGGCGTACCCGGTTCAGCACGTCGATGATCGATTGATGCGCATAGCCCCAGCCAACCCGCATTCCACCCAGCCCGTACACTTTTGAAAAGGTACGGGTCATGATGACATTCTCATGGGCATCGACCAGCGACGCACCGCCGTCGAACCCGTCCACAAACTCGGCATAGGCCCCGTCCAGAACCATCAGGCAGGTGTCAGGCAGGCCCTGCGCCAGACGTTCCAACGCGTCGTCCGAGATCATTGTTGAGGTCGGGTTGCCCGGATTGGTGACAAACACGATCCGCGTTTGCCCCGTCACTGCAGACAGAATGGCATCCACATCCACCTTGCGGTCACGCTCGGCTACCATGACCGGCGTCGCGCCCGCCATGCGGGCGATGATTGGGTACATCGAGAATCCGTGCTCGGTGTAAATCACCTCATCCCCCGGGCCCGCATAAGCCTGAGCGATGAATTGCAGCACCTCGTCACTGCCGACACCGCAGATGATCCGCGCCGGGTCCAGCCCGTGGCGCGCACCGATTGCCGCGCGCAGGCTTGCGTGGTCTGTGCTGGGATAACGATGCAAAGTTGCCGCGCTGTCGCGCACCGCCTCAATGGCCTTGGGGCTTGGCCCGAACGGGTTTTCGTTCGAGCTCAGCTTGATCACGTGCTCCACACCGGCCACATGCGACTGGCCGCCCTGATACAGCGCGATGTCCATAATACCGGGTTGAGGGGTGATCTTGGTCATTGAGAGGCTCCGTTGAATGGGCCTCTCATACCTGTCTCAACGGGTTGAGAAAAGCGGCAATTCCATCATGCGGCTTTGAAGCGCGCGGTTGCCGGGTCGGCGTTGTAGTAGGGCGCGAACTCTTCGGTTCGGCGGGACAAGTCATTGACGCTGTCGATAATGAACTGAACCGTTTCCTCGTCCATCAGATACGAGAAATTCAAGCGCACCCAGCCAGGTTTTTTCATCTCTTCTCCGGCAGACAAATCCGCATGCAACTCCTCGGACATGGCGCGATCTATCCCCAACAATCGATGCGCATATGGTCCCGCGCAGGCACAACCGCCCCGTGCCTGAATGCCGTAGATGTCGCTGAGCATCCGGGTGAACAGTTGCTGATGCACCGGTTGACCGGAATTGTCCCGAACAAGGAAGGAATAAATCGGCAATCGATGCGAACAATCGACCCCAAGCAAAGTCAGATTCGGGTTATCTTTCCATCCTTCAAGCGCCATCTGATTGAATTGCGCTTCGCGCCCGGCAATTTCCTCTGTTCCGACGACATCCTTCACGATGAACGCCAGTGCCGCGCGTATGTCTCCGATCACGTTGGGCGTTCCGGCCTCTTCCCGCGTTGACAGATCGGCGCTGTAATCGTGGCGCCAGGGTGATACAAAACTGACGGTGCCGCCACCGGGCCAGCTTGGGCAATCCCGCTGCACAGCAGTTTGGTTTACGACCAAAACACCCGATGCGCCCGGACCACCTGGGAACTTGTGCGGCGACACCACGATCGCATCCTTGCGTGCATCTTCAGGCCCCATGTCCATCGGCAGATACGGCCCACCGCCGGCATAGTCCCACACGGCCAAAGCCCCATGTGCCTTGAGCAAGCGCGTTACGGGGTCAGGGTCGGTTATGATGCCGGTCACGTTAGACGCCGCTGAGAATGACCCGATTAACAGATCGGCATCTGCATGAGCCTCAAGAGCAGATTCCAGCGCTTGCAAATCCACACCCCCACTTTCGCCTTCAGGGATTTCGATGACCTGCGCCTTGCTCTCGCGCCAGGGCAAGATGTTTGAATGATGCTCGTATGGCCCGATCAAAACAACCGGCTGGTCAGCCTCTTCCACTCCCATCAAACTGACCAACCGGTTGAGCCCCGCCGTGGCACCGGACCCGGTAAAGATCACCGTGTCTTCTCCCCTCGCGCCAACAAGGCGGGCTATCTCATCGCGTGCTTCGCGACGCAGACGTGTCATGTAGGAACCGCAGTAGGAGGCCTCGGTATGGCTGTTCGCGTAGAACGGCAACACATGCTGCGCGACATAGTCTTCGACCTGCCGCAATGCACGGCCCGAAGCGACGTAATCCGCATAGACAAGCGGTACGTCCCCAAGCAGGCCCGGGATCAGAACATTTTCTCCGATAAGTCCGTCGCGCAGGTTGGAATTGTGAGTGGTCGAACAAAGATCCGCACGAAATTTGGACAGGGTCATGGCATGGGCTCCTAACTGCCCAACCAATGTGATTTATTCGCACCGGGGAAACTTCACCTATCTTTGCGTAGATTTCGAATATTTTGTGTCATATGATCAAGTATGACTTCAAAATTAGATCAAATTGACACGCGCATTCTGAAAGAACTGCAAAAGGACGCCACCCTATCCCAACGGGAATTGGCAGATCGCGTTGGTCTTTCTCAAAATGCCTGCTGGCGGCGATTGAAGGCCCTCAACGAAGATGGCGTCCTGATTGGATCCACCGCTCGTATCGCGCGCGAGAAACTAGGGCTGAGCTTAGTGGTCTTTGTCATGCTGCGCACGCGGCATCATTCGGCCGAATGGCTTCAGGCGTTTCGCAGCCATGTTCTGACCATCCCAGAAGTCGTGGATTTTCATCGCATCGGCGGCGATTACGATTACCAACTGAAAGTCGTCACCGAAGATATGGCGTCTTACGACAAGGTCTACCAACGCCTGATCGAAAAGGTCGAACTGGACAGTGTGACCTCGTATTTCGCGATGGAAGCGATCGCCGAAGGGCGACCGCTACCGATTTAGACCTCAGGCCAGCCCGAGCATCGTTTTCATTCCGCCGATGAAGGTGGCATCGTCCAGTGCCTTGCGGTTGTCGAGGTATTCGACCGCATCCTCGCCCGCGCGATACCGCAATGTGTCAGTCCCATCGGTCACTGCATCCCAGATCACGTCGGCCACAACGCTGGGCGGTGAGGTGCGCGATGCCATCTCTTCTGAGCCCCAGGCGCCGAACAAGGCCTGAACCACCGACTGGTATTCGGTCATGGATTCATCATTGACGAAGTCGAACGAACGGCCACCGAAATCTGTGGCGATCAGCCCGGGCTCGACAATCTTGACCTTGATACCGGCCGCAGCGAGTTCGTAATGCAGCGACTCTGACAGACCTTCGACTGCGAACTTCGTGCCGTGATACAGCGCCCCAAGCGGGAAGGTGATCTGTCCACCGATGGACGAGATGTTGACGATGCAGCCAGAGCCGTTCGCCCGCATATGCGGCAATACCGCTTTGGTTACGGCCAGCAGACCGATGACGTTGGTGTCAAACTGGCGGCGAATGCGATCCATCGGGAACGCCTCCAACGGCCCGTAGGCCCCATACCCTGCATTGTTCAGCAGAACATCGATCTGACCGAACCGCGCGATCCCGTCTGCAACGGCCGTTGTGATCGAGGCTTCGTCGGTTACGTCCAGACGCGTGACCAGAACGTTTTCCAACTGCGATAGCTCGGTTTCCTTTTCCGGGCTGCGCATGGTGGCAATGACGTTCCAACCTTGTTTCTGAAACAGTTCTGCCGTGACTTTGCCGATACCAGACGACGCGCCGGTGATGAGGATGGTCTGTGCCATGGTCTTTCTCCGCAATGATAAGCCTGAGAGACAAATAACTTTGCGCACCGCGAAATACCTGCCGGATCCTCCTCAACTTCTGCCTGATTCTCCAAAGCTTCGGATTTTCTATGGTGCGAACACGCCCCACAAACTATGCTGGGCATAACCAAAAGGCGCTACAGCATGACGTTTGATCTGATCACCGATATTTGCAAAGCCGTACACGAACAGTCAGAAAGTGAACCGTTCTATAAGACCAAACTGGATGGGTTCGGCCTGCTACATGACGTCAGAACCAAACCCATTGAGGCACAGGTTTATGAACCCATTGTCTGCCTAGTTCTACAAGGAAAGAAGGAAACACACATCGGAGATCGGCTTGTCCAATTCGGAGCAGGTGACTCTTTGATCGTCAGTCATTCCATCCCGGTATTGGCCGCTGTTACCGAAGCGAGCCGACAGAAACCGTATGTCGGGCTTGTCTTCTCACTCAACTTGTCCATCCTTCGTGGATTGTATGATGAAGTCGGCTCTGCACCGGCAGCGCCCGAAATGGCACAAAGCCTTGCTGCGTCCAAAGCCACACCTGATCTAATCGATGCCATGACCCGCCTGTTTCGCGCCAGTCAGAACGCGATGGACACGCAGATTTTAGCCCCGATGATCAGCCGCGAAGTTCATTACAGACTCCTACAAGCGGATCACGGTGGAATGCTGCGGCAAATGCTATGGCGCGACAGCCCCGCCAGTCGGATCGCGCGGGTGATTGACGTTATCCGCTCAGGTTTTCGAACCTCACTACCGGTGTCTGACCTTGCGCAAACCGCTGGGATGAGCGTTTCAGCCTTTCACGCGCATTTTAAATCGGTGACGGCCAAATCTCCGCTGCAATATCAAAAAGACCTCAAGTTGCTCGAAGCACGGCGGATTTTATCACACGGCGCGGCAAGCGTATCGCAAGCGGCCTTTGACGTGGGATATGAAAGCCCCACTCAATTCAGCCGGGAGTATTCCCGCAAGTTTGGTGTTTCCCCAAGGCAAGACATTGGAACGCAAAACGCAGCATAAAAAAGGCCGCGCAAATTGCGCGGCCTTGGAAATCTGTATGTCGGCGAAGATTAGTTCTTCGCGTAGAATTCGACGACCAGGTTCGGCTCCATAACAACCGGGTAAGGCACATCGCCCAGACCAGGTGCACGCACGAAAGTGGCGGTCATTTTCGAGTGATCCGCGTCGATGTAATCCGGAACATCACGCTCGGCCAACGCGGCGGCTTCCAGAACAACGGCCAGTTGCTTGGACTTGTCGCGCACTTCGATGACGTCGCCTTCTTTCACGCGGTAGGAAGGGATGTTGACCCGCTTACCGTTCACTTTGACGTGGCCGTGGTTCACGAACTGACGTGCTGCGAACACGGTCGCAACAAACTTGGCGCGATAGACGACAGCGTCCAGGCGACGCTCCAGCAGACCGATCAGGTTTTCACCGGTGTCGCCATTCACACGCACGGCTTCGGCGTAAATGCGGCGGAACTGCTTCTCGGTCAGGTCGCCATAGTAGCCTTTGAGCTTTTGCTTGGCGCGCAGCTGCAGACCAAAGTCTGACAGTTTTCCCTTGCGGCGCTGGCCATGCTGGCCGGGGCCGTATTCACGACGGTTGACCGGGGATTTCGGACGACCCCAGATGTTTTCGCCCATCCGGCGGTCGATTTTGTACTTGGCAGACGTGCGTTTGGTCACGGCTGATCTCCTTCGTTAGGTCGAGGCCCAAAGGGCCATTATGAAGGGCGTTGTCCTCTTGAGGTTTCCCCCATGACAGGCTTCCCCTTGCGGGGGCCACCAACACCAATGAAGCCGCGCTTATATCCGCAGGATTGGCAGAGTCAATAAGCGAATTGAATCAGGAATAGGAGCGGCACTCATACACGCCGACGCGGACCCGCCAGGAAAAGACGACAGGAAGTTGGTTCGCGTTTGGGATCAGCTGTGCCGCGACAGGGCCTGACGGGGAAAGCTTACAACCGTAGTGTCAGGCTCGGGCTGCACAAAGGCCGGGGCGACGAACTCGCTCACTTCGCTTACCCAAAAGGCCTGGTCCCGTGGGGGGCATCCATTCGTGAAGACAAATGTCGGATCAATATCACCCTCCTGAACGACCAGATCCGCACTGAACCTTTGCGCGCCATTGGTCAACACGACAGTGCCACACATGTCCCCAGTGATATCCCGAATGACTGAAAAGCGATCCTTCGTCGAAGAAGCGGCTCTTCCGACACTTCCAGATCGTTCAACAACCTGTTCGATACTCTCGCTCAGAAAAACGGCCTGACCACGCCAGGACCATGCTGCCCCGACGACCAAAAAAGCCAAAGGCGGTGCCTCAAGCTCATCAAGCTCTGTCTGGTTCCAAGAAATGGCTATTTGACCGTTTGCTCCGGCTCTCATCTGCCCACTCGCACTTTTTACCGCCCCAACATTTAGATAAACGCTTATCAGCACAGATTTCGGCGGAAAAGAGACGGAATTGCAGCATTCACGCGATTGTTGCAGATGTGAATCACAACTCAGTGAAGCAAACCCGAAGTTTTGCAACACCAACAAGAGGTTCAATGAAGATGCACCCTTGTGCTGTGTTTTATGAAAAACGCCCCGAAAATATCAAATTGAAACCAACTGTACCGTCAGCGAACTCAGCGCAGTGCGCTGTAAGTGTCGCGACAAAGTTCAAAGTGAACTGCAAGACCGGTTGCGATTAACCTTGGGTCCGAACCCTAGGCCTTGCCGCATGGCAATCTGGCATTAAACGAAGCCTTAGGGATCTTTTCCGAGCAGCAGACCATTGAAAGACGGGCTTACCCTGAACCGCCCGCAGAACACCGCCTGGTGAATCGGTTCTTTTGATGCGCAAAAAAGAGCTAAGACAGGGCCCAAGCGGACCCCGCCTGATACGCTTTGGATCACTTCAAGGGCAGGCAGATCTCGGTCAGCAAATCATCCGGCGCTGTTTCGCGAGGGTCATTGAGGTAGATTTCGTAACACGGCTCGTCTGCAGGTTCTTCACCTGAGTCTGGAAGCCAGTTGCCAAAAAGGCTGTGATAGGCAGCCGCAATTCCGGAGTATGGCCCCTTGTAAGTCAACACAGCCGTTTTGCCACCAGGGATCGACATCTCCTCCATCCCTTCAGGGGTTGTTGCACCCCGGAATTCAGCCCCGGCGTAACTACGCAATTGATCCTCGGGAACATCATCGGGACTATCGAAGTATAACGCCAGAACTGGCCCAACTTGCGGCCAAAGCTGGCGAGACTCGCACAAAGCTCCGAAAGCTTCAAAGCTTTTGCCGATCTCTGAATAAGCCCCTTTGTGCGGCAATGCGACGACACGACGGGCAGGTTCTGTTCGGGTTGTGACAGGATGCATCGGATATCCTCCGGTTTTAAAATCAGGTTGCGCGGGGTGAAATTGGCCCGCTTTACGAAAGGCGGCAGGGCTGCTGCCATAGGCATCAGAAAATGCCCGCGCAAAAGAGCTTGGATTGGGATAGCCCACAGACACTGCAATATCCGTGATCGGCCGATCCGTGCACACAAGCCAAGTGGCCGCACGGTGCAGACGAACGCGACGCACCGCCTGCGCACAGGTTTCACCGGTCAGAGCGCGAAACACCCGGTGCCAGTGAAACCTGGACATCGCGGCTACGTCGGCCAGCGCATCCAGCGACAAGTCCCCGGCAGGGTTGTCATGGATATAAGCCAAAACGCGCAGCACGCGATCTTCATAGCTAGTGGCCATCGTCATCCGTCCTTCTTCTTGCCCAACCGTGGTCGCATAGTGCGAAGCCACAAATCTTGCTGAGTTGCATCCCGAGCAACGTCAGGCCATATAGCAAGGAACTTCCGCGTTGAGAGGCGTCATGACCCAGTATCTGGATTTCGAAAAACCGCTGGCCGAGATTGAAGGCAAAGCTGAAGAGCTGCGTGCGCTGGCCCGCACCAACGAAGAAATGGATGTGTCCGAAGAAGCCGCCGCGCTGGATGCAAAAGCCGCAAAGCTGCTGAAAGAGCTGTACGCCGATCTAACCCCCTGGCGGAAATGTCAGGTGGCGCGTCACCCGGAACGCCCGCACTGCAATGATTACGTGGATGCTCTGTTCACCGAGTTTACGCCGCTGGCAGGCGATCGCAATTTTGCCGACGATCTGGCCGTGATCGGTGGCCTTGCGCGATTCAACGATCAGCCGGTTATGGTGATTGGGCACGAAAAAGGTTCTGACACCAAATCGCGGATTGAGCGCAATTTCGGCATGGCCCGCCCCGAAGGTTATCGTAAGGCCGTTCGCCTTATGGAAATGGCCGGGCGTTTCGGCCTGCCGGTTATTACACTGATCGATACAGCCGGGGCCTATCCCGGCAAAGGAGCCGAAGAACGCGGCCAATCAGAAGCAATCGCGCGGTCAACCGAGATGTGCCTGAAAATCGGCGTGCCTTTGGTCTCGGTTATTATAGGTGAAGGTGGGTCCGGCGGCGCTGTGGCGTTTGCCACGGCAAACCGCGTCGCAATGCTGGAACACTCGGTCTATTCTGTAATCTCGCCGGAAGGCTGCGCGTCGATCTTGTGGAAAGACGCAGAAAAGATGCGTGAGGCCGCCGAAGCGCTGCGCTTGACTGCCCAGGACCTTTATAAGCTGGGCGTCTGCGACCGTATTATCACCGAGCCCAAGGGCGGTGCGCATCGCGATCGTCCGGCAGCCGTTGAAGCCGTACGCTCCGCCATCACAGCCATGCTGAAAGAGCTGGACGGAAAAGATGCAGCGGCCCTGATTCAGGACCGCCGTCAGAAATTCCTGGATATCGGCTCAAAAGGGCTGGCGGCGTAACCGTCAGCCGCCCAAGCGGCGCAGCAAACTAACCGAAGGTTCGCCGGTCACCGTCAGGCCATTGGCGCTTTGATAGGCGCTGATGGCCGCTGTTGTGTTCTTGCCAATCACCCCATCCGCGCCTTTTGTATCGTAACCCGCTGACGTCAAACGACGCTGTAGTTCTTTGCGATCCTCCAGTGTCAAACCGTTTTCGTCCGGCCCGAACGAGGCCTGAAACGGCGCCCCGCCTCCAATCCTGTCTGCAAGATGGCCCACACCAATCGCGTAGCTATCTGAATTGTTATATCGCTTGATGACCTGAAAGTTACGGAACACGGCAATGCGCGGCCCCGGTGTCTGCGGTTGCAACACGGCGACGGGTGTACCCGAAACCGTTCCGACCTCTCCTCCCCAGGGTTGGCCCCGAACCCAACCGGCGCGCGCGAGATACGACGCCGTAGAGGCCAGCGAATCCGTCGGATCCTCGGACCAGATATCGCGCCGTCCATCCCCTGTGAAATCGACCGCATAAGCAAGGTACGAGGTCGGGATGAACTGCGTATGCCCCATCGCCCCAGCCCAGCTGCCGGTCATGTTGGCGGGTGTTGTGTCGCCCTCTTGCAGAATGCGTAATGCGGCCACCAATTGCTTTTCAAAAAACGCGCCGCGCCGTCCGTCATAGGCCAGCGTTGATGTCGCCGAAACGACAGGTACATCACCACGGCGCGCGCCATAGCGGCTTTCCAGCCCCCAGATGGCCACGACGATTTCCTTGTCCACGCCATACTGCGCTTCGATCTGCGACAGGGTGCCGTTATACTGTCGAAGCATCTTTTGACCGGTTTCAATCCGCTCGTCCGAGGCGGCGATGGCCAGATAATCCTCGAGCGAGCGCTTGAACTCGACCTGATTGCGGTCGCGTTCGATCACGTCGGGCAAATACCCTGCCCCGCGAAACGCTTGATCGAGTGTAGTCTGGGAAATTCCCTGCGATGTGGCGCGGGTCTTGAACCCGGCAACCCAGGCATCCCAACCCGCGTTCGGAACTGCCCGCATCCGGGATGCAGGGGCTCGAGTCGGAGCACTGCCGCCCGTGCAGGCAGCCAATAATGTTGATCCAAGACAAATAGAAAAGGCGCGGCGCGAAATCATGATGGGGTCTGCTCTTGTTTGTGATTTGACTCAAGAGTACCCCAGCAGAACCTCTCAGGCCAGTAGAGTGGCGCAAAGGAAGGGCATCAATGCAATGTCGGCGGGAAGCCGCTCAGCTCACCAGCAAACGCAACCCCTGCGTCACATCCGAGCGTACCGCCAGCCGCAAACCCGGCTCGTCCCCGGCCTTTAGCGCAGCAATGATCAGCTTGTGATAATGCGGGGGCTCAGTGCGCCGCAGACGCCCATACAACGCCCGCATTGTTGGTCCCAATTGCAACCAGACGGTTTCGGCAATGGCAAGCATCGCAGGCGCTTGCGCGCGCAGATACAAAGTGCGGTGAAACTCCAGATTTGACCGAATATAGCCAACCGCGTCTCGCTTGGTCACCATCTCGGCAACGGTCATGTTGATGCTCTGCAACCGATCGATCAGCGCGATATGCGCGCGCGGCAAAGCCCGGCTTGCCAGCTCGACCTCTAACAATGCCCGCAACGCTGCCAACTCCTCGATCCGGTCATTTGTCAGCTCCGGCGTCGATACACGGCCCGATGTAGAAAGGAAAAGCGCCCCTTCAGCAGCCAGACGGCGCACCGCCTCACGTGCAGGGGTCATTGAAACACCGAATTCCTTGCCGATGCCGCGCAGGGTCAGTGCCTGACCCGGCGCCATCTCTCCATGCATGATTCGAGATCGCAGGACCCGATACACCCGGTCATGCGTGGCAGTTTGGGTCTCGGAGGTGCGCGCGTTCATCATTCGTTTATGTGATCACAAAATCACGCGAGGTCAACTCGGCTTATCATCAAATCTAAAGCGATGCAGCTCCGCCCCGTTGTCGCGCAACCAGCGGCGAGGGTGTTGATAGGGACCAAAGATCTTCTCGACCTGCGCCCAGAACGCAGGCGAATGGTTCATTTCGGCAAGATGCGCCACCTCATGAGCCGCCACATAGTGCAATACCTCAGGTGGCGCCAGGATCAGTCGCCACGAGAACATCAGCCCACCATGCGAGCTGCACGAACCCCAACGAGACCGCGTATCTCGCAGACTCAGCGTCGAATAAGGCCGTCCCAGCATAGCCGCATAGTCGTCGCACGCCCCGGTTAGCCGGTCCCGCGCCAATTCCTTAAGAAATCGCGCCAACCGCCGCGCCTCTGCGCCCTCTGGAACCGCGACCTCGTTTGCTTGCAGCAAAACCCGCCGGCCAACAGCAGGCACGATTCGCCGATCAACGCCTTCAATTGGAATCGTTTGCCCAAACTGAACCTTGGCCATATCCGGCCGGTCCTCAAGATGCTGCCGAATCCATTCTTCTTTCGTGCGCGCAAAGTTCAGGGCCTCGGTCTCTGGCACGCCAATTGGGTACGTCAACGTAACCCGCCCATCCAACTGAGAAATTCGCAAACTGATACGCCGTGCCCGGGCTGATTTGCGCAGCCTCAGCGGCACCGGCGGCGTCCCTGGCAATGCGTGCTCTCCCATATCGCGACCTCTCTTGCGCAAAGACTTTGACAGTGCCCTCTGCCTGTGGCAGGTGAGCTGAATCATTTAGACGACTCACCTGATATCAAGGGGATTTGACATGCCCAAGGAAGAATGGGGCGTAAAGCGCGTTTGCCCGACAACCGGTAAGCGGTTCTACGACCTGAACAAGGACCCGATCATCAGCCCCTACACCGGCGAGATCGTGGAGCTTGAAACATCCAAAAGCCGCATGATCGCGGCGGATGCGGAAGATGCAGCTTCGGTCAAGGCGCGTGAAAAGGCGTCAGAAGAGGATCTGGTTCTGGACGATGACGATAATGTTGACGTCGAATTGGATGACGATCTGCTGGACGACGATGACGACAACAATGATGACGTTTCTTTGGACGACATTACCGACATGTCCTCGGAAGACGACAACTGATCAAGCAGAAGGCGGCCCCAAGGGTCGCCTTTTTCATTTGACCTGAAGGCGGGGCGGAAATTCACGCTCAAATCCAATTTTGGACTTGCACTTGCCGTCACTGTCTCCTAAACGTCCGCTCACCGCATCGACGGTACCATGATGGGGCCTTAGCTCAGTTGGGAGAGCGCTTGCATGGCATGCAAGAGGTCAGGGGTTCGACTCCCCTAGGCTCCACCAAAACCTAACAATACAACTAGATAGCAAGCATTAGAGCGGTGTGACACACAGGTGTGACACAAAATGAAGCTGCATGCGTATCTCTCACTGTCCAGACACGGCATCTATTACTTTCGTTGGCCCCTACCCGACACGACAACAAAACCACACACTAGTTCAAACACCACACGCAAAACCCTACGTATGTCGTTGCGCACGAGATGCCCTAAAGAGGCTGGTACTCTGGCACGGCGTCTTGCAGTGTGCGGCGATACAATAACAAAGCACATAGAAGCATCGGGCATGAACCACGGCGAACTGCGCACTAAGGTGCATGAGCACTTCACTGAAGTACTGAAGAAGGCAAAGGCACGTAGGGATGAACTGGGACCCTATACGGAGTTGGAAAAGGAACGCATCGCTGACACCATCCGTCTTCATCAGGCGGACAACGAAGACTTCTGGGACATTATGAAGAAGGACTATGCCACCCAGCAGTACCAGTCCTTTTGTGACGCATCCGGCATTCCTCAGAAGCAACCAGTCAATACCCAATGGGCAATTCTTGATGAAATTCGGAAGGCTTGGATTGGCTTTCACGAAGCAATGCTGGAACACAATAAGACGTTCGAGAACTACGATTTCAGCACGAAGCCCAGCGCGGCTGTAAGCAGCCCAGAATGCGCTCAAGCCAGTTTCAGCAGCACCTCAGCCACGATTTCAAAGAGGCCCCCACAGGCGCTTTCTGGCCCGCCCCTGTCCGTCTTGTTCGCCGAGAGAAAAGCTGAGGCGGAACGGATAGACGGGTGGTCAGCCAAGCTGTCGAACGACTATCAGGCTTGGATCGGCCTTTTCATCGAATTGCAAGGCGACCGCCCAATTCTCGACTAAAAAAAGCTAACGCGCGCGACTTTAAGAACGTGCTGCTTGAGCTTCCCAGCAACAGGAACAAGCTGCCGCAAACGATTGGCATATCTCCCAGAGAGGCAATACAAGCTGCCAAAGACCACGAATTGCCAACGCTATCCGTAAGTACAGTCAACAAAGCGTTGGGAAGGCTGCAAGGGCTATGGAAGTGGGCTGACAAACAGTTGGACGAAGAGGTTGCAGACATCTTTGGGCCGATGAAGGTTGATGATAACAACAAAGCCAGAAACCAACACGATCCGTTCAGCAAAGCGCAACTGCAGACCATCTTCAACAGCCCCCTGTACACTGGGTGCAAATCAAAGCGGTTCCGCACACTGCCGGGAGATACAAACCTAAGCGACACCAGTTGGTATTGGCTTCCACTGCTTGGCCTGTGGACTGGTGCACGGCTGAACGAGTTGTGCCAGTTGAGCGTTGAAGACATCGACCAAGAAAAGGGCATACCCCTAATACGGGTCCAAGAGGGCGACGAAGACCAACGCGTCAAGTTTGGCAAAAGCAGACTAGTTCCCATACATCCCGAGCTAGTCCAGCTTGGCTTCCTCCGCTTCGTAAAGGCTCAGCGACAGGCGGGCCACGAGCGGATATTCCCTGAACTAAGGCTGGGAGCGACTGGCTACTACTCGGATCAGGCCAGCAAAGACTTTAACCGCTACGTCGACAGAATTGGCGCGAAGACGGTCAAGACCTCGTTCCACTCTTTCCGCCATAACTTCAAAGATGCTTGCCGCCACGCGGGTGTACAGCCTGATATCAACGACATCCTATTAGGCCATGCTTTGCCCGGCATGGCAGGGCGCTATGGCGACGGAAGTGTTCCATTGCCACTGCTACGTGAAGCGATCTGCAAGATCAGGTACAAAGAACTGCGTTTAGAGCACGTCAAAGGGTATCGAGAAGCTGGAGACTAAAGTTGGGTACAATGCGGTCGTTAGCTGCAACTTGCTTGAACGCCTACTTTGCGGACAATACCGTCACTCGCTGCATGCCGCATCCATGTCGGCAATGCGGGTTAACGCAGCCTACCAAATTCCAAGCGCCGACGGCCGCCAAATTCCCTATGCAAAGGCACGTGTCTGTTTCCAGCCCGAAACCCGACAGGTGTGCCGGACAGAATATCCCTAGTTTATTTAGGCTCGCGCCGGTTTCAGCATTGCAGTCTGTATTGCACGGACAAGAATTTCGCCTTTGTCACCCAGTATGTATGCCGTTGTGAAGATGGTGGATTTGGTCATGCGGTCTATTCGCGCCTCGGCAATAGCGCGCGGCCCAATCGGCACAGGCTTGAAGTAGGTCACATGAATGTCGAGAGTGACAGGAGATGCCGTGCCACCCGTTGCGGCAACGGCAAGCGGACCCGGGATATGGTCAAGAAAAGCGGATGTTATTCCGCCCATGACAAAACCGGCAGGGTTCGCATGCTCCGGTTTTGTTGGAAAGGAAACGCGGATGACCCCTTGTTCGGGGTCATGGCTGATCAATTCACCGCCCAAGAATGCGTTGATGGGCGGCACAGGAAAACCTTGAACGACCACGCCTCGGTTCCAGTTCTCGGAGGTGATTTCAAGTGCCTGCATGTTGTCCTCTCGTTTCTCGCATTCTCGTTTCGCGCTCAATCCAAAGCCCGCACCCACGCGGCAATGGCTTTTCCGATCTCCTGCCCGCTGTCCTCCTGGATAAAGTGGCTGCCCTTGACGGTCACTTCCTTCTGGTTTTTCCAACTGCGGCAGAAGTCGCGCGGTGCGCCGACCAGGATCGCGCCGGGTTCGGCGTTCACGAAGAGTTTTGGTAGGTCGTTTTCAGCCATCCAATCCGCGTATTCGGTGGCAATCTTGGTTACGTCCGCCGGATCGCCTCCGACAGGGATCTGGCGCGGCCAGGTCAACGTCGGCCAACGGTCTTCCCGGTTGGGGAAGGGGCGTCGGTATTCGTTCTGCTCTGCCTCGGTCAGGTCGCGCAGGACAGAGCCGGGCAGAACCTTATCGACAAAGAGGTTGCGGTCGAGCACCAGCTCTTCGCCCTTGTCCGAGCGGAAGCCCTGGAACAACGGCGCAGCCTGAGGGTTGAACTCGGACCAGTCGGCCAGCGGTTTCACGATCCCTTCCATGTAGGCAATGCCCGAAACCGCATCGCGGTGCCGGTTGGCCCAGTCGAAGCCCAGCGCCGAGCCCCAGTCATGGATCACAAGAACCGCGTCGCGTGTCACGCCTACGGCGGCAAGGAAGCCTTCGACAAAGCGGCGGTGTGTTTCGAACGTGTAGGTATCCGGGCCGGGATCGGAAAGCTTGTCGGAATCCCCCATGCCGATCAGGTCCGGCGCAACGAGGCGACCCAGCCCTTCGCATTCAGGCATCACGTCACGCCACAGGAAAGACGAGGTGGGATTGCCGTGCAGAAACACGATTGACCGCCCTTCGCCGCGTTCGATATAGGCCATTTCATGACCATTCACCGCTACTTTGCGTTTTTGCGTCGCCCAGTCGGAACTCACTGCTTTTTCTCCTTTTTCGTCCAGCGCTCAATCATCGCGCGCATGTGGTCACTGCCGCCTGGGCCCAGAACCGGGGTTACATCGCGTGGGCCAAGTATCCGTCCGTCTTGCGCCTTTACGGCTAGTTTTTGCACCGGCAGACCTGTTTCCCGTTCCACCAGCGTCAGGCGTGGCCCACGCCCATTGGGGGCCCATTTCTCGCCCCAGTGCAAAAGCGCAACCAGTACCGGGTAGAGATCGAGCCCCTTCTCGGTCAGCCGGTATTCGTGCGAACGCCCATCCTCGGGATTGGGCAGTTTTTCGATCACACCTTCCTCGGTCAGGGTTTTGAGGCGCGCCGCCAGAACGCTGGTGGAAATGCCCAGGTGGTCCTGTAAAGCGTCGAAGGTGCGCATCCCGTTGAAGAGGTTGCGCAAAACCAGAAGCGTGCGCCATTCGCCCACAACATTGAGAGCCTGGGCCACGCCGCAATCGTCGGTGATCGGCATTCGGGTCATTCGCCTTTGAACTCCGGTTTCTGCTTGGCCAGGAACGAGGCGATCCCGTGCGGCCCGTCATGGGTGCGCATCATCGCGGCAATCGAACGGGTTTCCTTGTCGAGCTGCGCCTCGAAGCTTTCGGAGAAGGCCGTCTCGAGAAGGCGCTTGGCCCCGCCATAGGCCTTGGTGGGCCCCTTTGCGAACCGGGCCGCGAGTTTGCGCGCCTCTGTCATCAGGTCCTCGGCCGGGACCACGCGCGTCGCAAGGCCCCATTCGCAAGCCTCTTCAGCACTGAGAACACGATTGGTCAGCACAAGTTCCTTGGCGCGCAGAAGGCCGACATGCTTGGCAATGTAGTAGGTCGATGATCCGTCCGGGGTCAGCCCCGAGGCGGTATAGGCCGAAACGAACTTGGCCTTGTCCGAGGCCAGGACGATGTCGCCCGATATGGCAATGGAGAAACCGCCACCGCCAGCCGACCCGTTCACGGCTGTAATGATAGGCGCGTCCATATGGGTGAAGCGCGCCAATGCGGCGTGCAGGATTGTCGCCATGCGGGTCACGTGATCCGCCTTGTTTGCGGCGGCCTCGAACTCGGCCAGATCACCACCGCCGTTGAACATTTTGCCCGCGCCGGTGACAATCACGGCGCGCGCGCCCTCTGCTTCACAGCGGCAGGCAACATCGAACAGCTCGTCGGCCATCCGCGCGTCCAACGCGTTGGCATTATCGGGGCGGTTCATCGTGATCTCGACGACGCCATCGTCAGAGGCCCAGTCCAAGGTTTCATATGTCATTTTGCCGTCCCTTCGTTCATTCCGCTGCGGCGGCAATGCCGCCCGCTATGCCAGCGAGCCGTTGCCCGATAATCGCGTTTGCTTCACCCATGATCCGGTCGATCAACTCTTTGCACGTGGGGATGTCGTCGATCAGGCCGGCGACCATGCCGCAGGACCAGGCGCCGGCGTCCATGTCACCGTCGAGCATGACCTTGGGATAAACGCCCGCGACCTCTTCGATGATGTCCTCGAACCGGATCTTATCGCCGAGGTCCTTTTCCTTTTCCAAAAGGCGTTCGACCGCCGCATTGCTCAGAACGCGCTCGGTGTTGCGTAGCGGGCGCATGACAAGACGTGTGTCCAATTCGCTCGCCGCGACGATCGCGTCCTTGACCCGCTGGTGCACCGGGGCTTCCTGGGTGGCGATGAAACGCGTGCCCATGTTCATGCCTTCGGCGCCCATTGACAGCGAGGCAACAAGACTGCGCCCATCGGCCATGCCGCCCGACGAAACGAAGGGAATTTCCAGTTCGTCCGCGGCGCGGGGCAGCAGGATCATGTTGGGAATGTCATCCTCGCCCGGGTGGCCGCCGCATTCGAAGCCGTCCACTGACACCGCGTCACAGCCGATCTCCTGGGCTTTCAGGGAGTGACGCACCGAGGTGCATTTGTGGATCACCTTGATGCCTGCATCCTTGAGATAGGGCATGACCTCGGACGGGTTGCGGCCTGCTGTTTCCACGACTTTCACCCCACCGTCGATGATGGCTTTGACATAGCCCGGGTAATCGGGGGCATTGACCGTGGGTAGAAATGTCAGGTTGACCGCGAAGGGCTTGTCGGTCATGTCGCGGCATTTCGCGATCTCATTGGCCAAGTCAGCAGGCGATTTCTGTGTCAGCGCGGTGATGGTGCCAAGACCGCCAGCATTCGAAACCGCAGCGGCTAGTTCGGCAAAACCGACATAGTGCATGCCACCCTGGAGGACGGGGTGCTCAATGCCGAGCATTTCGGTGATACGGGTTTTCATGGATGGTTCTCCGTTTTGCCAGGCGTATCTTGATAACTAAAAATTAGCTTTCTTTAAAGAAGTTAAATTTTCATATGTGGACCACGCAAGCTGATTCCAGCCGGGTTCGGGAAAATGTCGTAACGTCGCTTTAGAGCTTGGATTTGCAGTGCCGGTGCTGTTCCCTTAGGCACCCCGGGCGAAACCACAGGATTGCAAAGCAGACATTCATCGTAGCTGCAGCATCCTGAACTATGGGCTCAGGGCGGTCATTCGCTGCATACAGCGTCAATGTCCGCTGCGTAGGCCAAATTCACTCAAATTTTTTGGCGAATTTTTTCGAGCCCGTATCTATGGTTCTAGACAGGCTGAGTTCCCCCCATGGGGTAGTCAGCACACGTCTCGGCCCTTTTGTTTGGTATTGCTGTTTCACAAGGCCCTGCCCCAGCGACACAACTGACGCATATGCAAATTGTGTCTCACAGATATTGATCTCAGCTTTTGAGACAATATGTATCTCAAAACTTAAGACTTTGAGAGACGGAACAGATCATGCTTGTTGGCTATGCTAGGACTTCCACTTTGGATCAAACGGCTGGGCTTGATACTCAACTACGGGAACTGGAAAAGGCCGGGTGCGAGAAGGTATTCACCGAACAGGTATCTTCAGTAGATGTGAGAGCCCGTGAGAAGCTCACAGAGGCGCTCAACTTCATCCGAGAGGGTGATCACCTAGTAGTCACCAAACTGGACCGACTGGCGCGCTCTATGGCCCACTTGATGGAAATTCGCAGCCAGCTTGACGCCGTTGGGGCGCACCTAACGATCTTGGGGTTAAGTCTCGACACTTCCACTGCCCAAGGCAAGTTGATGTTGAACCTTTTGGGAAGCGTGGCCGAGTTTGAGCGTGAGATTATGCTTGAACGTCAGCGTGAAGGAATTGCCAAGGCCAAAGCTGCCGGAAAGTACAAAGGGCGCAAACCAACTGCATTGGCAAAGTCGGACGAGGTGCTTGCTCTAGCAGGTGAAGGCATCGGCGCCACCAAGATCGCTCAAGACCTCGGTATAAGCCGCGCATCGGTGTACCGGATACTCAATGCAGACCAGCGCTGACCGCTGCTGCCCCAGTTGTTGGTGGACTGGACAGGTGCCAATCTGAACCTGAACAGATGTACGCTCGTGCCGGATCATCTATCTTCTTTGCAATTCGGCAATTTAACCGGGTTCGGCCCGATAACTACTTAGCCCTCCTTCTTACGAACCAAAACAGTTGGCCTTGTGAAACATTGCGTGAAACAATCCGTCATCTGTCTGCCCTGCTGGATTGATAGTCTAGTTAATGAACCGGATTAGTTTAAGTGCACGGTAAGTATATTGATTGTGTGTACACTGATATAAATGATCCGATGAATAGTAGATTTAGACACATTATAGTCGAACAGTACTGATACTGATACTGATACTGATACTGATACTGATACTGAATAGCGGATGTATAATTTATTTATTTTGTATAACAATTACTTAAACAACAATGAGACATTTATCCTTAAGTCTAATTATTAGATAATAGACAGGCTATTCAAATGCCCCACAATGAACCTCGCTAACAACGTCATGGTGAGGTCCATAGCAACCTTCAGCGCCCCGGCGATGCCAATCACCATGGTGATGCCTGCCCGTGCATGCGGCCACAGCTATTAGTACGGCCAAAAACGTCACCGTTCTTCGAGAGATTTTTATGCGATGGCTCTCATACATATGCGAACCACACTACCAATAACTCGGCAAAAAATGCTTTGACGCAGGTCAAAGCTCAACTGCAATATTGCCCACGTCAACGCAATTAAAGGGTCGGTATGACGGTCCTTCTCCTATTGCTGGCTTCGAAGAAGGGACAGCTTCAAAAACATCCCAAACCAAAATTCGGTCGTGACCCTAAAATCCCGAGGTGCTGGCGTTGCCATACTCATTCACCTGCAGTAGCGTCCTGAACCATGCTCATCCGTCGATACTCACTTGTGCTACTAATCGGCCTTTTGGTTACTCTGACTGGTTTTGGCAATGTTGCACATGCGCTATCGAATGGCTGCGTTGGCCTTCACTGTGAAGACCACATGCAATCGGCTGAACACGCTGTCGCGGCGAGCGACGTCAGCGATATCTCGACCTCAAGCAGCCACCATGACACGGAGAGTTCAGGAACCGGAGAGTGCAATTCCTTTATCTGCCAAGCAGTTGTATTGCTCTCCCAGTACAGTGAAGCCGCGCAGGGTCAACGTGATCTTGACCCAGAGTTCCACGTTGGAGCCCAAGCCAAGCTGAATGAACCAGATAGCCCTTACCGGCCCCCTGACCTTTGAAGCAGCGTAAATCCTTGCGAACATAAGCGACTAGCACGTGCGGCTGTTCGCGATGTGTCGCAGCGTTAACAGCTTCCAGAATGTCAGGACCAATCCATGAAAAAAAGATACTTACTGGTCGGCGTATGCACCGTCACTGCCGTCGCCGCTTTCATAACTCTTCGACCCGGCTCAATCGAAGAGGCCGCACCACAGGTACCACTTGAAGGCGATGCTATGGTTGCAATACAGATGCCGCCCATCGAGGGTAACGCCGAAATCGGCCAGCGTGTCTTTGAGGTCTCCTGCGCCTCTTGCCACGGTGTCAATGCGGTCGGTGTAGAAGGCGCAGGACCGCCTCTGATCCACAAAATATACGAACCCAGACACCACGCGGATGAAGCCTTTCAGAGGGCGGTTTCACAAGGAGTAAGAAGCCATCATTGGCAGTTCGGCGACATGCCGCCCGTAGAAGGTCTGACGCGAGGTGACGTTGCCATGGTGATCGCGTACATTCGTGAAATTCAACGTGCCAACGGGATAAATTGAGGACAGGACCATGAAAAAGATCATAACGCTCGCACTCATGGCTGCTCTTCCCAGCGGCGCACTCGCGCATTCCAAGGTCGAAGAAACAACCCCTGCCGACGGAGCTACAATAACCGCTGTGCCTGCTGAAATTGGCCTCAACTTCTCTAAGGACATCCGGCTGACACGAATAGAGATGGCTCATGAAGAACACTCGGCAGTAAGCTTGGATTTGGGCGACCAGACAAATTTTGGTCAGGAGTTCACGATCCCACTGCCGAGCAATGGAACGGGCACCTATGTCATCGAATGGCGTGGTTTAGGTGAAGACGGCCATGCGATGCAGGGCGAGTTTTCCTTTACCGTGGAATGAGCATGCCAGACATTTGGGGTATTGCCACGATCCTCGCAAAGCTGGGGCTCTACATCGGCTTTACGGGGTCCACCGGGCTTGTGATTGTTAGTTGCCTCTATTCCGGCTTTGTCGCACCGATAAACCTCGGGATAAAGCGCCAAGCTAGGGCCTTAGCGTGGCTCGCTCTCGCCGCAACGGTTGTTGGTTTCATGCTTCGTGGAGCCGCCTTAACAGGCGGAGTTGACGGCATGGTCGATCCAGAGATGCTTGGTCTGCTTTGGCAGACATCCGTGGGCGACGTCCTTGTCTACCGCCTTATCGGCGCAGTGATGATCCTTGTAGGGCTGTCTGTTCCTCGCTTTGGTCAATGGATCGCACTGTTGGGTGGCACAGTGGCTTTGTGGTCCTTGGCACAGATCGGGCACTTACCCGAGCTCGAGAGTGTTGGCGTCCAACTCTTGCTCCTGTTGCACCTGCTTTGTGTAGCCTTCTGGGTGGGCATCTTTAGCCCGCTGCGGAGTATGGCTCTCATGCCTGAACACCTCACAGATGCTGCTGAACTAGGTCACAGGTTTGGGCAAACTGCCGCATTGGTTGTACCGGCCTTGATCGGTGTTGGCCTTTGGATGGCTCGGTTACTTGTGGGCAATCTCCAAGGGCTCTTGTTCACTGGCTACGGGCAGGCACTGTTGTTCAAAGTGTTGCTGGTGGGGCTGTTGTTGACCCTCGCCGCTGCCAACAAGCTGCGATTTGTTCCCGCCATGCAAAGTGGAGAGGCTAAGGCAGCGCGGCACCTCGCCCGATCTATCGAGGTGGAGGCAATAGTCGTATTAGTGGTTTTGGCGACAACAGCCACACTCACGAGCGTACTAACGCTTCCGAGTTAAGGTAGGCAGAGATGAAAAAACACCTTTCCGCACTTGCTATATGCTGCATTGGTACCAGCGTCGCTGCAGACCATGAGTTGTTAGATAGAGACCTTGCGAATGGGCAGGGACTCTATGCAGAGCACTGCGCCTCATGCCATGGAGTTAATCTGGAAGGCCAACCCAACTGGCAGACACCCGACGATGACGGAGTGTTGCCTGCTCCACCACATGACGTGACAGGGCACACATGGCACCATGATAATCAGCTGCTGTTCGAGTATACCAAACTAGGTGGGGCAGACGCGTTGGCAGCACGCGGTGTTAAAGACTTTAACAGTGGCATGCCCGGCTTTGAAAGCACCCTGACTGACGAAGACATATGGGACGTGCTGGCCTACATACGTTCCACTTGGCCTGACGATGTTCAACAGATGCAGGCTAGTCGCAACCTGCCGCACCAATAGAAGACATTATTCCAGAGTGGGTTTGGGTACTGGCCGCAGAAGGCGTCTCGGGTAGTGAACTAATCGGCATACACCAATTACTTGAGAACTCGAACTGGAGTTTTGATGCCGCGCACCACTGTTTTGATGCGCGGCTTGCGACATTACTCGCTCCGAACGATGTCCGAGTAAGCACCATTTAGGTTGAGTGTGACGGTTACCGCCTCATCGTCCCTGTTTCGCCAGAACCAGCCGTGATCACCGGCGAAGGGGGTTTCAAAACTGCCCTCGCCTTCGTTTTGACCGCGCCCCTTCTCGTAGGTCACGTTTTGGTCGCCCGCATGCGCGTGGAGGTCGAAGTTGATACGACCACCTTCAGCCGCCCACGCGTAAAAGAGGGTCGCGCCCTCTTCCATAGTTGCCTTAATCTCGGTGAACTCGCCAGGTTCGAGCGTGAACGTGATTGTATCCTGCCACGCCTCCTGAGCAAGTGCTGTGCCAACGAACAGACCGAATACGTTATCCCATAAGCTTGACGACTGATCGGCCCCATGAAGCTGTTGGTCTTGTTCGGCTTCATCCGCCAGGTCCTGTTTGATTTCACCCATCTCGGTCAGGCCAAGCACGCGCCCTGCACCCGTTGGGTCGATCCCGTATTCCGCAGGCAGCACAACAGCGACCAGTATTGCCACGGCGCTGACAGCCGCGATGATGGTGGACCGAAGGAGTTGGGCTGAGCTTGGTAACTCTTCGAGGCTCGGTTTCTTTGCGTTAAACATTTGTGGGGTTCCTTATGCGGCCACAAAATAGCCGGTGAGTTGGTATCCCATCAGCACAAAGCCGATGGTCATCATGACGACATTGACGGTGTAGGCTTGTTCGAAAAACTTGGCGCTCTTTCGCCAGTACCCCATGACGATGAGGATGGCAGCCAATGCCAGAAGTTGCCCGATCTCGACGCCAACGTTGAACGCCAGGAGGTTGGGCAGAAGCCCGTCTGGTGCGATCTGGTAGTCGAGTATCTTCGTGGCCAAGCCGGTGCCGTGAAACAGGCCGAAGATGAAAGTCGCCGCCTTGGTGTTGGGCTGAAAGCCGAACCAACGTTGATAGGCCCCTAGGTTGTCGAGTGCCTTGTAGACAACGGACAACCCAATGATGGCATCCACAATGTATGAACTGATGCCCCAGCCAAACCAGACGCCTGCAAGCATCGTGATGGAATGCCCCACTGCAAAGAGGCTCACGTAGACTGCAACGTCTTTCGACCGATAGAGGAAGAAGACGACGCCAAGGAGGAACAGGATATGGTCGTAGCCCGTCACCATATGTTTGGCGCCGAGGTACATGAAGGGGATGATGTGCACGCCCCAGATTTCTTGGATGTAGCCAGCATCGCCGGGCGTAACATCATGCGCCAAAGCTGCGCTGGTCGATAGCAGCAACATGGATAGGACGAAGAACGCGAGACGCTTAGAATTGCGTCTGACGCCTTCAATGAAGGTTCTCATGGAGTAACTCCGCTTAGTATTTAGATTGATCGGTGATGCGCATGAACTGCGCAGTGCCGATCAAGCGCGCGGAGGTCGGTCTATTCTGAACTTACGGGTGGGGTCGTTGGCCGAAGCTAGCCGCCGCCACGCCTCGCCTATGTGCAATTCAGGAGCAGTGCTGGGACCACTGGAGAGAAACGCCTGGTTGTGGTCATGATCGGCCACATCGTGGCTATGACCGTGCATCGCCCAAAAGAGGTCTTCTTCAAACCCATGTGAGTGGCCATGATCTTCGACCATTTCCAGATGATCTTGGATTGTCTCAAAAATCGCCGGTGCGTGCGAGAATGATGGCGTTACGGACCAAACGACCAACGCGAGACAGAGGACAGCTAGGCCAGCCCTCAAAAAGTGTTGGTATGCCCGTTTCATTGCATGTGCCCGCCTGTCAGTCACGACTTTCTCGCCGCCGTCGAAGTTATGTTTTGTCTACAATAGTGCTCGCCTCATGGTCAATTGCGTCTAACTACCCTGCGCAAAGTGCAGCAGGGGTGACTGCGATACTGCGCGACTATAGTTTCGATAGCATCAACTTCTCCTCGATCAACAGAACACTATAAATCACTGTTGGGAGCAATAGACGACCACATGCTGCATACTACTGTGGAAGGGAACAGGGTGTTGAACAACTGATAGAGCAAACAAAAAACCAGACCCATAGATGCACTGACAAACAAACATTTGTACACACTTCGGTGTGGCACACTGTAAACCAACACACCACAATAGTGTTTACTATCAGTGCATTAGGCGTTCGGCGGCATTTCCCTAGGCTCCATCAAGACTTTCACGTGACCACACACCCCTCGCCGAAGCCATCAGGTTTCATTGCCACTGCTGAAGTGCGCAACTTTAGCGCGAGTTGCCTGGTCGCCAATTGGCCTGTCTCATAGCCTCACCAAGGTCTTTCCCATATTTTGGGTCCGCGAACAGCTTTTGAAACAGCGCGTCCACGCGACTGTCGGGCCACTCACGTGACAGTTTTTCTGACAGGGCCTGCGCTTTGCTTTCGTTGCCTAACATCTGATAAGACGCCATCAGGTAAGCAACAGACACAGGTCCGACAGGGCCGCCATTTTCGGTTGCTTGTTCAAAGGCTGATACAGCGCCTTCGTAGTCCTTCAAATGAAACTTGGCCGACCCCATTGCGTTTTGAAACACATATCCACGCTCGAGGTCGAATTTCGACCGCGCTTCCTCACTGATCACAATGACTTCTTCAAACGAACCCGAGTACAGCATTATCAGTGACACAAACTCCAATACATGAACGTCATTGGGCGCCAAACGCTGTGCTCTTTGGGCAGCCTCCATGGCCTCTGGCCAGTTATTTTTGGCGAATTCGACCCAAGCCTTTGCGGATTGGCTCCAACCCGTTTCCGGGGCCAACTCGACGGCCCTATTGGCTCGCGTGTCTGCGTAGCTCAACATGCTACTGGCCAGATCGGGATCCGGTGTCAGCACAGCAATCGTCGCCGCAACCTGCGCGGCGCCCGCATGGCCGCCAAAATAGCTTTCGTCGTTCTCGATCGCCCCTTTGAATATGGTCAAGGCCGCGTCAAGTCGCGCGGGTTCCAGGGCCGGAAAGATCAGGTCCCGACCAGTATTGGCCAGATTTACAGCCTGAAGGCGCATTGGAGAGGCATCAAAAATGGCGCTGCGCTCATCTCGGCTCAGGCCGTCGACTGGCAAATCGGTTGCGCTGTCCTGCCATGTCGAAACCAACCAAAAAGCAATCACACAACAGCCCAGTAAGAAAACCCCAGCGATCCCTGCACCTAGCTTTACCCATGCAGTCGCCTTGGTTTCAAACTTTGGGGTCTCAGGCAGAGCCGCCTCACCCAACCTTTTCGAGATCAGCGGGGCGTATCCGCCCTTTGGCAGGTCGAACACCGTTTTCTCGTCGCGCCCATCTGTGGCGTAGTATTCGGCAAGCTTGCGGCGCAAGCGACCAGCATCCACCCGCACCACGTTTTCGCGGCGCGGCATCTCGGACATTGATCCGCCATAGACATCCATCGCAATCGTTTTGGCCCGAATGTCGTCGGCCCGACCGTTCAGAGATTCCTCGACCACATACACAAGGAAGTCCTGCAATCTCTGTGATCCCTCGAAGGTCGAAGACCTCACAAGCCGCTGAAGCGCGGCCTGAACATCCTCGGCACTAGGGTTTTTCCCCTCATTCACCACTGCTGATGATCCTCGGATAACTTCATTTTTTCAGAAAGTTACACCTTTCGTTATACCGTATTATGCCCCGATAAACCTATTGAGAGAAGTGAATTTGTTGTTCGATCGAGAAAACGTCTTACCCATCGAACGTGCCGCCCAAATGAAAAGCAACGCCATTGATACATTGTTTCCCAAGAACAAGGCCGCAATCGCGGACTTACGCCGTAGGGATCCTGTATTCGACGAGATTTGCAGGGACTACCAGCTTCTGAGTGAAGAATACCTCTCGATAAACGCTGAGCCGGGAAGTGAATCCGACCGGTTCGCCTGCGATATCCGTGAAACCCTGAATGGGCTTCGAGATGAAATTGCCCAATCGCTGCGGCGCGCGGGGAAGATGTAATTCAAACACGGGGAAGGGATACCAATGAGGTCAGTATTGATACACACCGCGGCCATGGTGCTGACGGCAGGCACGAGCTTTGCTCAGGATGCGCCTATCATTCGTGACGGAGAATTTGAATATCTTCGCGCACAGTTTGGAGAGCAATGGGATGCTCAGGATACAGAAATTGAAGCAAAGCTTGCCGAGATCCGAGACGCCAATGGCGGCAAGCCACCCAATATCCTCTACATTCTGATAGACGATGTCAGCTTTGGTCAGATGGGCAACCGGACGATGAACTACGTCACCGGCTTCGACACGCCCAACATCAACGACTTTGCCACGCAAGGCATGTCTTTGATGAGAATGTATACCGAGCCCTCCTGCACACCGACACGAACGGCCATGCTGACCGGTCGCCATCCGGTACGTGCCGGTGTGGAGGAGGTCAAAGTAGCGTTGGTTGGCGAAGGTCTTTCAGCCGAGGAGATCACGATTGCCGAAATCCTGAAGGAAGAAGGCTATAACACAGCGCATGTCGGGAAGTGGCATCAGGGCGATATAGAACAGGCCTACCCGCACAATCAGGGTTTTGATTGGGCGGCCTTCCCCTTGCATCAACAGGTTCAGCTCAGCCTGATGACACGGGACGCCATGGTTGCCAACAACATGCTTGGCTTCCATCCGTCGGGTCAGTCGAACCAATTCCAGCTGGACGAGCGGTTCAAACCCTACGGCCTAGTAACCGGCGTTGAAGCGGAAGCTGGCGGTCTGGCGCGCGAAGTCGACATGGCGCCGGGCGAAGAGTGGACTCAGGCTAAATACGAGGAAATGAACCTGCGCTATCAGCGGCAAGCACTGGAGCAGCTTGAGCGGCTCGCAGCACAGGACAACCCGTTTTTCATGCAGTATTGGCCGCTCTATCCACTGAACTTTGCCTATCCCGATCAAGCCGTATCCCGCAATGGAGGCTTCCATGCCGACAAGTTGCAAGTTCTGGACGGCTGGATCGGGGATGTGCTGACCAAACTTGATGAAACCGGCAAAGCAGACAACACCATTGTCGTGATCATGGCTGACAATGGCTTGATGTATCACTACGAAGGAGCGTCCGGCCTGAACCAACTGATTTATCGCGGCGGCAAGACACAGCATCTTGAAGGCGGCGTGCGCACAGATACGTTCATCCGGTGGCCCGCCGCGATTGAGCCGGGCAGCGCAGCAGGTGACATCGTGCATGTCTCGGATCTGTTTACAACCTTTGCCCGTATCGCAGGCGCAACGGACCACATTCCGCGCGACCGCGTGATTGACGGTATTGACCAGACGGCGCTGTTGCTTGAGGGCGAAGGCAATTCGCGCCGCGACTTTGTTTATGTTTACGAAGGGCCCGTCTTACGCTCGGTGGTCAAGCAAGAGTTCAAGATGCATCTTCCAGCCCCTGGACAGCCCGGCGCTGCGGCACCCGTTTTCAATGTCTATCGCGACCCACGTGAAGAACATCCGCTTGTCGGGTACTCGCTTTGGTCCGGGGCGTCCTTCCAGGACATGGTCAAGCGCCACCAGAAAACCATCGCAAAGCACCCCCATCTGCCACTCGGAAAAGGTGTGCCTTATGAAGGCATCGAAAACCTTCGCCCTGAAAGCGAACTGACCCGAGACGTTTTCTCTAGCTGGCAATGACGAATTCAGACGGCGGTACCAAACCGCCGCCGTCTAATTACCCGCACCCATTCCGTCAGGTGAACTATGTCACGAATTTCCCTTTGCTCTGCTTTCCTGACCTCAGCGCAGCTTATGGTGGGTGCTGCCGCCGAAGCCGAAGAAAATGCTTCAAATCCACTGGCTGCAGTGAACAACACCGACATTCGCTATCAGTATTTCGATCTCGAAGGGGATGTCGACCGTCAGGATGCTTTCATCGACGGTGCATACATGTTGCGCCCCAATCTGAAACTGAAATATGAGCTTCACTACAACTCGACGAACGCGACCGGCACGCGGTTCAGTGGATTTGAAAAGACCAATTTCAAGCTGATCTATTTCCCCTCACAGCAGCCCCTGAATGACACCTGGAGCGTCAAATCCGCGCTTGGTTTGGAGTGGATACTTGATTTTGGCGAGCCGAACGAAGGCATCGGAACCGGATCGGATCAGATTGCACCATTTGGCGGGTTCGCCTTCGCAAATGCGAACACCGGATTGACTTTGATCCCTTTGGTCCAACACTTCGCTTCCTATAACGGTCCGACCGATATCAGCCAAACAGCGATGCGCCTGATTGCGCTTCAGCCGTTTGGTGATGGGTATTGGATCAAAGCGGATATCAAAGCGCCATACGATTGGGAGAATGACGCCTGGCCCGCCACTGCAGAATTTCAGATCGGTAAGAACTTCAGCCCCAGAGTTGCTCTCTATGCTGATATTCTGATCGGCATCGGTGCAGACCGCCCCTATGACCAAGGTGCCGGAATTGGGCTGAGATTCAACTACTAGCCTTCGCGACTGAAATGGTTTGCCTCAATACTCCATTCCCGGTCAACTTTCGCCGTAGGAATTGCCACGGTTTTCTAACGCATGCGGGGTCTTACCTGCGCTCACATTCGAGTATTGTTACTTTAGCGTCGACCATGACTATACCCAGAGCGCCGGAACATTTGCCCGTGACCTAGCCCAGCGTGGCCCTGTTTTAGCATCAAGAGTTTTCTAAAGTGAGTCTGTGAAGCCCGCGCCCCGCCCAAACAAAGATGCGGAAATTGTCTGGCTATTGATTTTCTTGGCGCGCGCAAAGAATATGTAAAAACATGATAAGATTAAGGCGGCTGAGTTCCGCAGGCAGACTGGCATGACCAAAATTAAGAACATGGAAGAATTCGCGGCCCTAAGCGGGATATCGCGGCCTACAGTTTCAAAGTATTTCCATGATCCCGATAGCGTTCGCCCAACAACACGGGCGCGCATAGAGGAGGCGCTGGAACGGTTTGACTACCGCCCGAACATCTATGCAGTGAACCAAAACCGGAAGCTTACAAAGAATATTGGCATCGTCGTGCCCTATCTGGCCGATCCGTTCTTTGCCGAAATCGCGCGCTATCTGGAACAATCCTGCATTGCAGCCGGCTATCGCCCGTCCCTGTTCAGCTCACATGGCGAACAAAAGCTCGAGAACGAGATCCTGGATGGGCTGCAATCCTTGAAACCCGCAGGAGTGCTCTTGGCACCTTTAGGGCGTACCTCGGACAGATCTACTATCGAAAAGTTCTGTGCCAATGTGCCGACAATCCTGTTCGACAGTAACCTTGATGGCCTGGGGGCAGCCTTTGTCGGTTCGGATAACTTTAGCTTTGTGTCGCAGACCGTGGAGTACATGACAAGGACGGGTGAGCCACCGTCCTTTTTTGAAATGCGCACGCCCGCAAACCCAAACGCGAATAAACGACGTAAGGCCTATGTCGACGTGATGGAGCGGTTGGGCTTCGAGCCACATATCATTAAAGTCGATGGCACAGGCTGGGCCTTTGAAGAGATCGGCCTCCGAGGCGCATTGAAAGTCCTGCAAGAGCGCGGGCTGAAGACAGATTCTGTTTTGTGCAGCAACGACCGGTTGGCCATCGGCTTTCTGGCAGCCTGTTTCGAACAAGGGATTCGGGTTGGTCGGAAAGAAGATTGTTCGCTTCGTGTCGCCTCAAACGATGACCACCCATTCGCAAAGTTTACCTGTCCCTCTTTGACGACAGCTGCGCATGACTACGATAATGTAGCCGGCCGAAGCGTCGAAACTCTGTTCGAACTCATTGAAAGTGGTGGGAAATTCTCAACGCGCACTGAAACCTTGTTCCCCGCGCGACTTGTCTTGAGGGATTCTGCATAATTCAATTTTTTAACGCGCGTAAAGTTTTTATTGACGGCGCGACAACTTACACTCTAGGCTCTCTGTACGACATCCAAGCTCAGGGAGGACAGGGATGTATCTGAAGAACGCACTTCGTGCGGCGACTGCACTGACTTTCGTCGCAACGGCAGCGGCTCATGCACAATCCATCACGATCGCCACTGTGAACAACGGCGACATGATCCGGATGCAGGGCTATACCGACAAATTCACCGAAGCGACCGGCATTGATGTGGAATGGGTGACGCTGGAAGAAAACGTACTGCGTCAGCGCGTGACCACCGACATCACCACCAAAGGCGGTCAGTTCGATATCATGACCATCGGCATGTATGAGACGCCGATCTGGGGCGCAAATGGCTGGCTGGTGCCGTTGGACGGCATGTCAGACGAGTATGACGTTGACGACATCCTGCCTGCGATGGCTGGCGGTCTGAGCCACGATGGAACGCTTTACGCGGCACCTTTCTACGGCGAAAGTTCGATGATCATGTACCGAACCGACCTTATGGAGAAGGCCGGCATGGAAATGCCCGAGGCACCGACCTGGCAGTTTATCCGGGAAGCCGCGGCTGCAATGACGGACCGCGACAGCGACATCAACGGCATTTGCCTGCGCGGCAAGGCCGGTTGGGGTGAAGGTGGTGCCTTCATTACCGTCACCGGAAACTCATTTGGTGCGCGTTGGTTCGACGAGGACTGGAAACCCCAGTTCGATCAACCCGAATGGAAAGAAGCGCTTACATTCTTTGTCGATATGATGAGTGAATCGGGTCCGGCAGGCTATGCCACCAACGGGTTCAATGAAAACTTGTCCCTGTTCCAGCAAGGCAAGTGCGGGATGTGGATTGATGCCACTGTTGCGGCGTCTTTTGTGACCAACCCGGATGACTCGACCGTTGCAGACAAGGTCGGCTTCGCTCTGGCTCCTAACTCGGAAGGCGTAGACAAGCGCGCCAATTGGCTCTGGGCCTGGGCGTTGGCAATTCCGGCCGGCACACAGCAAGAGGATGCGGCGAAACAGTTCATCGAATGGGCAACGTCGAAAGACTACATCGAATTGGTGGCCGAAAACGAAGGCTGGGCCAATGTACCACCCGGTGCGCGGACCTCGCTCTATGAGAACCCGAACTACAAGGAAGTTCCCTTTGCGAACATGACCTTGGAGTCGATCCTGATGGCCGACCCGCAAAACTGCTGCGCACAACCAACGCCTTACACAGGCATTCAGTTCGTCGCGATCCCAGAATTTGCAGGCATCGCCACGCAGGTGAGCCAGGAGTTCTCGGCGGTCTATGCCGGACAGCAAACGGTGGAAGAAGCGCTTGAAAAAGCTCAGGCCTTTACTGCCGAAGAAATGGAAGCCGCAGGCTACTGAGGCCCCAGCTGAAGCGGGCGGGCAGCCCCCTGCCCCCCGCCACACCAGACCCTTCCCTAACCCGCGTTTATCTCGCAGGCTAAGCTACGCCTGAACAGAGAGGTCTTGCGTCATGGCTACCGAACATTCCCGATCCGTTGCTCGCCTTATGATGGCACCCGCAGTGGTCCTGCTGCTTGGCTGGATGCTCGTGCCGCTGACGATGACGCTGTATTTTTCCTTTAAAAAATATCTGCCCCTGCGTGGTGGTGACTTGGGCTGGGTTGGCTTCGACAACTATGTCCGATTTGTCTCCTCAAGCTCTTTCTGGCCAGCGGTGCAGGCGACATTGATGATCGTTGGCGGCGTTCTAGTCATAACGGTCGTGCTGGGTATCCTTCTGGCGATGCTCCTCGACCAGCCGATGTGGGGTCAGGGCGTTGTCCGTATCCTTGTGATCGCGCCTTTCTTTGTCATGCCTACAGTATCCGCGTTGGTCTGGAAGAACATGTTCATGGACCCGGTCAACGGCCTGCTGGCCCATCTCTGGCGCTTTTTCGGGGCCGAACCGATCTCGTGGCTGTCCGAGGCGTCAATGACTTCGATCATCATGATCGTTTCGTGGCAATGGCTGCCTTTTGCAACGCTCATCCTGCTGACAGCGATCCAGTCGCTGGACAGTGAGCAGCTTGAAGCAGCGGAAATGGACGGCGCGCCGGTGCTGAAGCGCTTCTACCACATCATCCTGCCGCATCTGAGCCGCGCGATAACGATCGTGATCCTGATCCAGACCATCTTTCTTCTGTCGATCTTCGCCGAGATCTTCGTGACCACCGGCGGCGCATTCGGCACCCGTACACTCACCTACCTGATCTTCCAGCGCGTGCTGGAAAGCCAGAATGTCGGCCTTGGATCAGCCGGAGGTGTCTATGCCATCATCCTTGCCAATATCGTTGCGATCTTCCTCATGCGCATCGTCGGCAAGAACCTGGACGCGTGAGGAGGTAAGACCATGGCCCGCGCCGTCACAACCCGCCGTAAATCGCTGAACACTGCCCTTGCCTGGGCCGTCGGACTGCTGATCTTCTTCCCGATCCTCTGGACCATCCTGACCAGCTTCAAGACCGAGGCGCAGGCCATTGCCAGCCCACCGCTGTTTTTGAACTTCGACTGGACACTTGAGAACTATGCCATCGTGCAAGAACGATCGGACTATATGCGGTTCCTTTGGAATTCGGTCATCATTGCTGGTGGCTCGACCATTCTGGGAGTGATCATTGCCGTTCCCGCTGCATGGGCGATGGCCTTTGTGCCTTCAAAGCGTACCAAGGACATCCTGCTTTGGATGCTGTCCACCAAGATGCTGCCTGCGGTTGGCGTGCTCTACCCGATTTACCTGCTGTTCATCCGTCTGGGCCTGCTGGACACGCGTGGAGGGCTGGTCGTGGTCCTGATGCTGATCAACCTGCCGATCATCGTCTGGATGCTCTACACATACTTCCGTGAAATTCCCGGTGAAATTCTGGAAGCGGCCCGAATGGATGGCGCGACGCTGAAAGAGGAAATCCTCTATGTCCTTACGCCAATGGCCATTCCCGGCATCGCCTCGACAGTGCTACTGAACTTCATCCTTGCTTGGAACGAAGCGTTCTGGACGCTCAACCTGACAGCCGTCGACGCCGCCCCCCTTACCGCCTTCATCGCCAGTTATTCCAGCCCCGAGGGCTTGTTCTTTGCCAAGCTCAGCGCGGCCTCGACCATGGCGATTGCACCAATCCTGATCCTTGGCTGGTTCAGCCAGAAACAACTTGTACGCGGCCTGACATTCGGCGCTGTGAAATAAGGAACACGACACATGGGACGTATTCAACTCAAGTCCGTGACCAAAAGCTTCGGCGACGTGCAGGTCATTCCACCGCTTGACCTGACCATTGAGGATGGTGAGTTCACAGTTTTTGTCGGTCCCTCGGGTTGCGGTAAGTCCACGCTATTGCGTCTGATCGCAGGGCTGGAGGATATCACCTCGGGCTCCATCGACATCGACGGTGCGGACGCCACTGATGTCCCACCTGCAAAACGAGGGTTGGCAATGGTGTTCCAGTCCTACGCTTTGTACCCACACATGACGGTGCGCAAGAACATCGCCTTTCCTCTGCGTATGGCGAAACTGGATCAAGCCGAGATCGACAAGCGTGTCGAAGGCGCAGCCAGCGTCTTGAACCTGACCGACTACTTGGATCGACGCCCCGGGCAATTGTCCGGCGGTCAGCGGCAGCGTGTCGCCATCGGGCGTGCGATTGTCCGCGAGCCGGCCGCGTTTCTGTTCGATGAACCGCTTTCAAACCTCGACGCCGCGCTACGGGTTGGCATGCGGTTGGAGATCAGCGAGCTGCACGAGCGACTTGCGACCACCATGATCTACGTGACCCACGACCAAGTCGAGGCGATGACAATGGCCGACAAGATCGTCGTTCTACAAGCCGGTGTCATCGAGCAAGTTGGAAGCCCGCTAGAGCTGTACCGATCGCCCCGCAACCTGTTCGTGGCAGGTTTCATTGGCTCACCGAAGATGAACTTCATTGAAGGGCCCGAGGCCACAAAACACGGCGCTCAAACCATCGGGATCAGACCAGAACATATTGGGGTTTCTGAAACCGAAGGGGACTGGTCCGGCGTTGTGAGCGTCTCGGAGCATCTCGGATCGGATACCTTTTTCCACGTGCACGAAACCGGTCTGGCAGAAACAATCACCGTCCGTGCAGATGGCGAGGTTGGATTTCGTCACGGAGATCGCATTCACCTGACCCCACGGACGGATGTAATCCACCGGTTTGACGCGCAAGGTCTGCGTATCGAATGACACGTCTTGCAGGTAAAACCGCCCTGATCACCGGGGCCGCAAGGGGCATCGGGCTGGCCTTTGCCAAGGCCTATGTGGCCGAGGGCGCCCGTGTTGCCATCGCTGACATCGATTTTCAACGCGCGCAGGTCGCAGCCGCCGAATTTGGCGAGGATGCAATCGCAATCGAGATGGACGTGACCGAACAGCAGAGCATAGACGCGGCCGTCGCCAAAACAGCCTCCTGCCTTGGCCCCATCGACATCCTCATCAACAACGCGGCCATCTTCACGGCCGCACCAATCGTTGAGATCGAGCGCGCCGACTACACCCGTGTTTTCGACATCAACGTCGCTGGTGCATTGTTCACAATGCAATCGGTCGCGCGCCATATGATCGAACACCGCACCGAGGGCCGGATCATCAACATGGCGTCGCAGGCCGGGCGCAGAGGCGAGCCCTTGGTCGCGGTATACTGCGCCAGCAAAGCCGCAATCATATCTCTGACCCAATCTGCGGGGCTGAACCTGATCACTCATGGGATCAATGTGAACGCAATAGCTCCAGGCGTGGTTGACGGCGAGCACTGGGACGGAGTGGATGCTTTCTTTGCGAAATACGAAGGCAAAGCCCCCGGTCAAAAGAAACGCGAAGTGGCAGCATCTGTGCCGTATGGCCGAATGGGTTGCGCCGAAGACCTGACCGGCATGGCGGTGTTTTTGGCGTCGGACGATGCGAAATACATTGTAGCCCAAACCTACAACGTCGATGGTGGGAACTGGATGAGCTGATGGACCCCGTGGCGAACGCAAAAACTCCGGTACGATTGCGGCGTGACAGGCTTGAAGACCTGCCCGTAACAGTCAGGACACCTGCATATGCCCCCTCGGATCTGACGCCGGGCATAGTGCATATCGGGTTGGGAAATTTTCACCGCGCGCATCAGGCCTGGTACATTCACCAGCTTATGCAGCAAGGTCAGGCCCGCGATTGGGCGATCATCGGCGCAGGTGTTCGAAGCTACGACGCCGAAATGCGAAGTAAGCTGCTGGAGCAGAATTGCCTGACAACGCTGATCGAGCTGAATCCGAACGGCGTATCAGCCGAGGTGATTGGTCCGATGATCGACTACCTGCCGATTGAGCCGGGCAACACAGCGCTGACCGTCAAGATGGCAGACCCTTCCATCCGTATTGTGTCCTTAACTGTTACCGAAGGCGGGTACTATCTGGACGCCAATACTGGCGCTTTCGATACACATCACGAAGACATTCGTCATGACGCGGCCAACCCAAATCAACCACGCACAGTTTTCGGAGCCATGGTTGCAGCCCTCAGACAACGACGAATGAAAGGCATCACCCCCTTCACGGCGCTGAGTTGCGATAACCTTCAGGGCAACGGGACAATCCTGCGAAACTGCGTTGTAGGTTTGGCGCGGATGTCCGATCCTGATCTGGCCGACTGGATCGACCAAAACGGCGCGTTCCCAAACTCGATGGTCGACAGCATCGTGCCGGCGACGACGGAACAAGTAGTATCTCAATGCAGGGCACTTGGCATTGATGACCGCGCTCCGGTCTCGCACGAAAACTTTCGCCAATGGGTGATCGAGGATGACTTTTGCGCAGGTCGGCCGCCATTGGAACAGGTCGGGGTGACGCTGACTCACAATGTTCACAGCTATGAGACGATGAAGCTGCGGATTTTGAACGGAGGACACCAACTGCTTGCAAATGTCGGGGAAATCTTGAACGTCCCGACGATTTCCGACTGTATGCAGGATCCGGACATCCAGGCGTTTTTCGGAAAGGTTCAATCCGAAGAAATTCTTCCTCATGTCGACGCCGTTCCCGGAACCACCGCGAAAGAGTATCTTGAGCTGGTCGAGACGCGATTTGCGAACACCGCGATTCACGATACGACGCGTAGGGTTGCGTTTGACGGATCGGCACGACACCCAGGGTTCCTGCTGCCGTCGCTGCGCGACGCATTGGCGTCTGGTTCTTCTGTGAACGGGCTGGCGCTGGCCGAAGCGTTTTGGTGCCGAATGTGTGCCGGTGTTCGGGAAGACGGCTCTGAAATCGTGCCCAATGACCCGCAATGGCAGAACCTGCAAAAAACCGCATTAGCGTCCCGATCTGACCCAGAGTGTTGGCTGCAACAAGCCCAGTACTATGGTGAGATTGGGCGCAATATACGTTTTGCCGATGCCTTTACGTCCACGGTGTCTGAGATATGGCAAAACGGTAGCCGAGCAGTCCTATCAGAATACGTCGCTGAAACCTCAATACCGTGAAGATCGCAAATTGAAAAAACGGTCAGCTCTGTAGGCAACTTGCTGCTTTTACAGCAGGAACCGAGGCATCGGTTCAGGTTTGGGTATCTTCCCAGGCAAATACTGTCGCAAGTATTTCTTTCATCATACTGCGGCCAAAGCGAAGCAGCCATCAATCCTCCGCGCAAATGAGGCCTGATGAAAGCCCACCAAGTACTTTGGGACTTGTTTCCGCGCGCATTCGCGTCAGTAGTTCTGAGCGTCAGCGTGACACTGAACGCAGCAGTGCGACCGCTCACCTGGCCACTGGTGATTCACGCAAAACTCGCGACCACGCTCTGGCAACCTAATTGTTGTCAGTCGGTCAGAACTCTCATCGGCTATTAATTCAACAGATTTTCGTCGTAAGGATAGCTGTCGAACTGTTCGAGACCTGTCGCGGTGACCAGAAACTGATGCTCGATCTTGACGCCGCTGCCGCCTCGATCTGATCCAACATACCCCTCAACGCAGATCATCATGTTTTCCTCTATGATCCCGTCATAGCCAATGTCGTCCCAGTCCTGCGGGTAGGGAACATAGGGGTATTCATCGCACATCCCCACACCGTGCATGATGCACGGATAGCGGTGCGCGTGGAATTCTTCCGGGTGGCGGAAGCTCTTGTCCACCAGTTCTTTGAACGACACACCGGGTCGCACATTGGCCTTGTTGTGTTCGATTTCGTCCCGAGCGCGCTTGTAGAGGTCTCGGAATGCGTTTGGCGCCTTCCCTTCGCCGCAGTACCAGGTGCGCGAGATGTCGGACATATAGCCAAAAGGGCCGACCATATCGGTGTCAAAGCCCATCAGCTCTCCGTTTTGAACGCGGCGTTCGCCTGCCTCTTGCAGCCAGGGGTTTGTCCGCTCGCCCGAGGCCAACATGCGGGCTTCGGACCACAGGCCGCCATGGGCGATGTTAACCTGGCTCAGGATGCTCCACAGCTCGTTTTCCGAAATGCCGGGCTGGAAGGCTTCGCGCATCCGGGCGATACCCAGCTGCGCCACTTCGATTGCATAGCGGCACAGCGTAATTTCTTCCTCTGATTTGATCGAGCGGGCCTTTTCCAGAAAACCGGGCGCGTCGACGACCTCGAACCCGGCCTGCATCAAGCCCTGAACAGCAGAGGCGTCCAAACGGTCAAGCGCCACACGGCAACGCCCTTTGCCGGCCAAACGGCCGCGGACGAAGTCTACGAATTTGCGCGTATTCTCCACCTGATCAAAGCCCGCAAGGAATGGCGCTAGCCCAAACATTGGGATGTATTCCGTGACATGGTCCAGATTCTTGATGAACGCGCCGCTGAAGACCACCGGGCCGTCGGCAAAGACAAATAGCATCATCAGCGGGATACGCGCCTGGAACTGCATGTATTCATGGTAATTCACCGCATAGCGCATGGTCAGCGGGTTGGTAATGACAGCCAGTTCCACGTCCCGTTCGGCCATGGCCTCGCGGATGCGGCCCATGCGATAATCGTTCAGTTTGGTCCAATCGATTTCAGGCGCTGGCAGCATCGCTTTGCCAAAGTCAGTAGGGGTGTTCATGCCTTCAACCTTTCGTTTTTCGGGTCGAACACCGCATCGGCCAGCACTGTGGCTTTGCACATCTGGCCAAATACGATCACCTCCAGCGCCGTACCGGGGTTCGCTGCCTTTGGTTTGACAAAGGCAAAGGCCAGATTGCGACCAGTTACCGGGCCGAACCCGCCTGAGGAAACCGACCCTACTTTCTCGCCATCCAAATAAACCGCCTCGCCGCCCAGCACGTCTGTGTCCTCCAGCTCAATGTCGAGATACGCAATAAGCGAACTGCTGCCGGTTTCGGCGCAGTTGCGCAGCGCGTCTTTGCCTATGAACTCTTTGTCGAATTTCACAAAGCGCATCTGGTCGGTGTGCACGGGACTGGTGTCATTGGCCAGTTCATGCCCACCGCGATAGGCCTTTTCCATGCGCATCATTTCCAACGCCTCCGATCCAAACGGGACCATGCCATGGGGTTTGCCCGCGTCCCAAACCGCATCCCAAAGCACGCCAAGTTGGTCCATGTTTGCGTGCAGTTCCCACGCCAGTTCGCCCGAGAATGACAGGCGCATCGCGATCAGCGGGATGCCCGCCACAGCGATTTCGCGCGCCTTGAGCCACCCGAAATCGGAGTTTTCCAGAAACGCATCGCTGAGCTGACCCAGCACCGCGCGCGCCTTGGGTCCGGCCACGGTCAGGATACCCCAGTCATCGGACAGGTTCCTGACCGTCACGTCTTCGGACCCGCGCTGATGAACCGTGATCCAGTCCCAGACCCGGCGCTCTGAGGGGCCGCCGGTGACGAACCAGAACCGATCTTCGGCCAGCCGGGCAATCGTTGCCTCGCCCTCAATCGTGCCTCGTTCATTCAGCAAAAGGGTCAGGCACGTGCCGCCCACCTTTTTCGGCATTCTGTTCGCACAAAGGCGGTTCAGATAGGCCTCGGCCTCGGGTCCGGTGATTTCGAACTTGGAAAAGGCCGAGAAGTCGCCAATGCCGACGCTCTCATGCACCGCAAGCGCCTCGGCCAGCGCAGCCTCCCACGACGGGCCACGCTTCCATGATTGCGGTTCTTTGCCATCCCATTCCGGTTTGCCATAGACCCGCGGGCGTTCCCATCCGCCCGCTTCCTCAAACACCGCGTTCAGCGCCTTGGTTCTGTCATGCACGCCAGAGGTTCGGATCTCGCGGCAAGTTTCATATTGCAACTGTGGATAAGGCAACGACAGGCGCGTCATGTAATTTTCGCGGCAGCGCTGATAGGTGTAATCTTTATCAACGCGTGAATGGAACCGACGCGGATCAAACCCGCGCATCGAGATATCGGCCGTGCCATGCACCATCCATTGCGCCAGCGCCCGGCCCAGTCCCGGCCCCCAGGCAATGCCCACGGTCGCACCGCAGGCCAGCCAGTGATTGCGCAAGCCCAGCGCAGGCCCGACCAGCGGGTGCCCGTCCGGCGTATAGGTGATTGCGCCATTGACGATGCGTTTGATGCCGCGCTCCATCAGGCAGGGATAGCGTTCAAAGCATTTCTCCAACCACGGCATAATACGGTCATAGTCGGGTTCAAACAGTTCGTTCTCGCTGTCCCAGGGGCAGCCATCGCGCCATTTGGCCAGCGCATCATGGGTGTCATAAAGTCCGATCAGCGCCCCACCCTGTTCGCGGCGCAGATAGCCGGTGAAGTAATCATCGCGGGTGACGGGGATTTCATGACCCATCGCCTCGAACTCGGGCACCGCATCGGTGACCACATAGTGGTGCTGCATCGGGACAATCGGCAGGTCGAGCCCGCTGAAGGCCCCGATCTGGCGCGCATGGTATCCACCGGCATTGACCACATGCTCACAGATGATGTCGCCCTGCTCGGTCACCACCTTCCATTCGCCCGAGGGCATCTGCTGCACATCCGTCACCCGGTTGCGGCGCAGCACTTTGGCCCCCCGCATCCGCGCGCCCTTGGCCATCGCCTGACAGGTGCCCGACGGATCAACATGGCCGTCATCGGGCGTATAAATCCCGCCGATGATATGCGACGTGTCATAGATCGGGTTCAGCTTGGCGATTTCTTCGGGGATAACCCAGCGACACTCCTGCCCGCGGGCCAAAACCGCGTCACGCGTGTGCATCAGCCAGGCACGATGATCCTCGGTCGCGGCCACGCGCAAGGACCCGCAATTGTGCCAGCTGACGCCCTGCTCGGTCTCATCCTCAATGGTTTTATACAGATCCACCGCATAATCGTGACAGATCCCCAACGCATGGCCCGCCGTCATACGACTGACCAATCCCGCCGCATGCCAAGTGGCCCCCGATGTCAGCTCGGCCTTTTCAACAAGAACAACGTCTGTCCATCCTTCTTTTGCCAGATGGTACAGGACGCTCGCCCCCATATTGCCGCCACCGATTACAACAACACGCGTTTGTTCAGTCATCTATTGTCTTTTCATGGTAACGGGAGTGTTGGCCCAGACGACCTGGGCCTCGACTTTGCCGGGATTGTGGTAACGGTGTGGGATGTCAGCGGAAAAGCTAAAGCTATCACCAGCCTGAAGGCGAAAGACCTGGCTATCCAAGGTCAGTTCGATTTCACCCTTCAGCACCATCCCGGCCTCTTCCCCTTCATGGGTATAGAGGTCGTCGCCGGTGCTGCCTCCGGGCTCATAGGTGGAAATGCCCATCGCCAGCTGTCGGTCAAGGCTGGCGGACAGCAAGTGATCTTCGAACCCCATATAGTCTGTCCCTGAAAGCCCGGAATAGGTCAGCTTGCGACGCCTGTCGGCGCGCACGACAAAGGGGCGTTCTTCGGCGGGAGCTGGGCCATCGGTCTCGAAGAACCATCCGACAGGTACTCCAAGTGCTTCGGCGACCTCCTGCAGCGCCGTGACTGAGGGTCGGGCCAGACCGCGTTCAATCTTTGACAGAAACGAAACCGAGCGCCCCGAAGTTTCAGACAAGTCGTTCAGGGTCATGTTCTGTGCTTTGCGCAGGGCGCGTAAGTCTTCACCCAACTTATTGAGCGACTCTTGATTGCAGGTTTGAAGTTTTTTCTTGACGATCATGAAAATTTACCGTGCATAATTTTCCCAGTTGCGCAAGAATTATCCGAATGGAGGCCTCATGAGTGGCCAGTTCCCCGATACACCGATCCTCAAAAAGGTTAAGGCATTGCTGGGTGAAGAAGGGTTAGTCCAGACATTTGCCCCGATTGAGGAAGCCAGCGGCCTTCCAAATGCAGCCTATTGGTCCAAAGAATGGTTGGCATTGGAGCAGGAGCATTGCTTTCGCAGGTCGTGGGTATTTGCGGGGGCCGACGCGGAATTGCCCGAGCGCGGCGACATGAAACCGGTCGACATTGGTGGTGCGCCACTGATCATCCTACGCGACCAGGACGGAGCCATTCGCGCACTGCACAATGTGTGCCGGCATCGCGGCGCAAAACTTGTCACTGAACCCTGCAAGAGATCAACCCTGACTTGCCCATATCATGCCTGGGTTTATGGTCTGAACGGCAAGCTGCGAGCACGGCCCCATTTCAACGGACCGGATATAACGGACCACTTCAAAGACGGAGGTGGCGACAAGCTCGATCTACAAGAGGTCCGGTGCGAGGTCTGGAACGGCTGTGTTTTCGTCAATATCTCAGGGGATGCAGAGCCGCTAGAGGACTGGTTGAAACCGATGCTTGCACGTACGCCGGGTTATGATTTCACATCGATCCGCTGGGCCGGGAAAATCGATTTCGAAGTCAATGCCAATTGGAAGTTGGTCTACGAGAATTACATGGAGGGCTATCATGTCTTTGCCGTGCATCCCAAACTTTTGAAGTTTGCGCCGATGAACGTGCGGTGGTCGGGTGAATGGGACCAACACGTATTCTACAACGACTACATCTTTCCTGAATTGGGTGAAGGGCGCGGTGATCGTCTGCCGCACTATCCCGATCTGTCACAAGAAGATGCCAAACGCGGTCTTTGGTTTTTATGCTTCCCACACTTCGCCGCCGAAGTCTTCCCAGACCAATATACAGTTCTAGTAAGTTATCCAATTGCACCGAACAAAACGCGTGAAGAGCTGCATGTTTTCCTGATCGGAGATGCTGCGACGTCAGAGGACCATGCCAACGCAAGGGCCGAACTCATGCAAATGTGGGATGATCTCAACCGAGAGGATCTTGGTATGCTCGAACTGCTGCAGCAGGGGCGCCTGTCGCCTGCCTATGACGGCGGTCGCCTCAGTCCGTATTGGGAAGGACCGACACATGAATTCGGGCGACGCGTGGTTGAACGTATACTTTCTTGAAATTTCGCGCCGTGTTTTACCGATTTGACGAAGATCTCGTCAGCAATCGGTTTTGACGCCAAAGCTGCTCATCATCGGATTTTGCGCAACGTCTGAGAGGCGGGCAAAAGTTGTTAACAAAGTGTGAATCAATTGGCGCTTCGGATCAAATTCATGCTTTGACAACCAACTTCATTTTGTCGTTCGATTGCGCAAAAGTGTCTTTTTGCAAGATACGGAACGCACCCTCTTTAGCTTTCCAAAACCACCATCGCGACAGCCTTAATTGGTTGATCGACTTGACGACTTCGCCGCAATTAGCCTTCAGAAGTTCTTTAAACTCCGCAAAGGAGCACCTTCGAGGATCATGGTCCTCATGTCCGTTTCTTCTCTGAATCCGATATGGGTGTAGTAGGCAAGAGCAGAAGGGTTGGTGCGATGGACTGCCAGTTTAAGGAAGCACGCGCCTGAAGATTTGTCCGCATCGAAAACCGAACGAGACAACAGTTTGTTTCCAATACCTCGCCCTCGCGCCGAAGAGGAAACCCAAAGATCACTTACAAACAAGCCGCCCCCCCCCCTGGTCGTTGAAAACACTGGCGTCCAAACAATTGCACCGACGACTTCGGCCTTATTGTAGGCGAGCAAAGCGTTGAAGGCCGGATGGTCATCAGCGAATGCAGCTTTCAAAACGTCAACATTCGCGACGTGCCTGTCGTTCATTTCAGCCGACAACGCCCTTAGCGCAAAATCCAGATCGTTTATTTTGTCGAGCGTCACCGGAGAGATGGCAACCTGTGTCATTCGAAACCTTACCTATGTTTCGCAACCGCCAACAAAACACTGTCTGACCCTTCACAGTGCATCATAATCCGCCAGTCGGTCCTTGAGGAATGTATAGTCTTTTCTTGCTTGCAAGAGCTGGCCCTTGTTGATGGTCAGGTGACGGAAATCTTCAGCTGTTTCGGCAAACCGCACAGGCAGAATATTTTCATCCATCCAAGGCCAACAGAAGATCGAATTGCCCCACGTTTCTCCGGCCCGGTTAAGGGACAAGAAAAAGATCTGATTTTCCATCGCGCGCGCCATGGCGAAATTGTGCCAGGTTTGGAAGGACTCGTCGCGATAATATGCCCCGCAATGCAGGATGAGATCGACGTCGTGCCTTAGTGTCAGGGTGCGTGCAAGTTCGGGAATTCGGATATCGTAGCAAATGATTGGAGAGATAGTTATTCCATTGATTTTGAATGTGAATATGTGATCCCCAGCGTCAAAGTATTCCTTCTCCATCGAAGCGCCATATTGGCAAAGGTGAAGCTTGTCGTAATAGCCGGTCAGCGCACCGTCCGGGTTGACGACCGCAATTGAAATATGCGTCCCCAATTCCCCCCGGCGCGCAAAACTGTAAGAGACAAGGACACCGAATTCTTTGGCGACCTCGCGCCATTTTTCAAAAGAAGCGCCTTCCAGGGGTTCCGCGATCTCATTGAGCCGGTCGAAGGCCGAGCGGGCATAATCGATACTGGATAGCTCAGGCAAAACCACGAGGTCCACGTTCCGGCGGCTGAGCTGATCGCGCACTTTCGCGGCGCTTTCCGCAAGATGTCTGTCTCTCGCGGCGGCGCTCTCGGTGGCGGGGATTTCGATCTGACAAGCCAGCAGAGACAGGGTGTCACTTGATGTCATTGTTTGGCTTACCCCTCTTGGATCCTTGGCTCGATTGTTTCGGTTGGATTGTAGCTGCGCTGTTCAAGCGGCACCGATGCAAGCCGGTTTCGAAACATGTCAAGCAGTGCTTTTTCCGCGCGATTCAGGCGGGCGCTTTTGTGGTGCACCAGATGAATATCAATTGCCAACGCATTTTCATAAGGTGGCAAACGCCACAGTTCGCCGCGATTGACGAAGCGTTCGGCGATGTGAACAGGCAGAGGGCCAAACCCGAGCCCCGCGCCGATCATCCGCTGCGCCTCGCCCAGGTCAGAAGTGTAACCGATCACTTTGTTGTCGAGCTTGTGCTGCGCGCGCAGCAACGCCACCGGACGTAACGCATCCCAAAGCTGGTCTGTCCGGAATGAAACCGACGAATGGTCTCGCAAGTCGTCGAGTTTCAGATCGCGTTGCCCGAACAATGGGTGGCTGGGACCACAGTAGAACCCAAAATAGGACCGATAAAGAACCTCATGCTGCAGACTTGGATGGGTGTCATGCACCAAGCAGACGCCAAGTGTCGCGGATTTTTCAAGAACCGCCTGCCTGACGGCTTTGCTGGACATAACCTCAATATCAAAGCTGACTTCGGGGAATTGGCGATGAAAGTCCGCCAGTATCGCATCAAAAAACTCGCTTTCAATCCTACTGAGAAGCGCGAGTTTGACGGTACCCGTCACGATGTCTTCCGTTCCCTGTGCGCTTTGGATAGCCCGCGCCAGGCTTCCGAACATGTCCAGACATTCCTGGTACAGTGTCTGCCCGGCCGGTGTGATGCGGAAATGCGATGGGCTGCGATCAATCAGCGGCATTCCAAGCCGTGTCTCAAGACGTTTCAGGGCTTGGCTGACGGAAGGTTGTCGCCGCATTAGGCGCTGGGCCGCCAGGGTGATGCTGCCTTCCTGAACAATGACCATAAAGGTGCGAAGCAGATTCCAATCCAGCTCGCGGATCAATTTGTCCTGTTCAGTGGCGTTATCCATTGATTCAATCAATATGCTTAATTCTCATTATCTATTTGCCCTATAAAAGAATCCAACACAAGGTTGGGTATCGCTCCTGCATCGCCACACCTGTCAAAGAAGAAAAACCGTGAAGGCATCGAACCTTTTCTATCAAAGTCGCGCGCGCCGCCCCGAGGTCGATCGCGCAGAAGGAATCTATATTTGGGGCAAGAACGGCCAGCGTTATATTGATGGTTCGTCCGGGGCGATGGTCAGCAATATTGGCCATTCAAATCCCAATGTTCTGGCTGCAATGAAGGCGCAGATGGACAGCGCAACCTTTGCCTATCGTCTACATTTTGAGAACGCCCCAGCAGAAGACCTGGCCACAGCCATCGCAGATCGCACACCGGAAGGACTGGACAAGGTCTTTTTTGTTTCTGGCGGGTCCGAGGCCGTGGAGTCTTGCGTGAAATTCGCGCGACAATGGGCGCTTGCTGATGGGCAAGGCAGTCGGTGGAAAGTCATCTCGCGCTTTCCATCTTATCACGGTTCTACCTTGGGCGCGCTGGCGATTACCGGATACGGGCCGCTGACGAACGCGTTTGCGCCGCTTTTCAAGGAAATGCCGAAAATTCCTGCGCCCACTTGCTATTTGGACCGCGACAACCTGTCCGACCACGATCGTGGTCTGAAATATGCCGAGATGCTAAGGGATGAGATCATTGCACAAGGGCCCGACACGGTTCTGGCTTTTGCCATGGAACCGGTGGGCGGTGCATCTACCGGGGCGCTGGTTGCGCCCGACAGCTACTATGGGCGGGTGCGCGAGATCTGCGACGAATTTGGCGTCCTGCTGATCATGGACGAGGTCATGTCTGGTGTCGGACGCACTGGTACGTTTCTGGCTTCGGAGCACTGGAACATCCGCCCCGATCTTGTGGCCCTGTCCAAGGGATTTGGCGCAGGCTATGCGCCGCTGGGGGCCATGATCGCCGACAAAGCGATGGTTGAAACCGTGCTGGACAGCGGCGGATTTGCCCACGGCCACACTTATGCCGGTAACCCGCTCGCATGCAGCGCTGGGTCGGCTGTTCTGCACGAAATCGACCGGCTGGACCTGATGACCAATGCGCGGATCATGGGCGAAATCCTGATGGCGGGGCTCATGGACCTCATGGCGCGTCACCCGTTTATCGGTGATGTGCGGGGAAAAGGCCTGCTAACCGCCTTTGAAATGGTCTCGGATCGGGACACCATGTCACCATTGCCCAAGGACCTGAACGCCTATGAACGGTTCGTAGAAATCTGCTACGAGCGCAACCTGATCACTTATTCGCGCCGCACTCGCGGCGGTGTTGAGGGCGATCATTTCCTGATTTGCCCGCCTTTGATCGCGACCGAAGCGCAGATCAACGAAATCCTGAACATACTTGACGACAGTCTCCGGGACTTTGCCCGTGAATGTGCATTGGAGGTTTGACCCATGGCGCAAAAAATTATCCTGACTTGCGCCGTGACAGGCTCGATCCACACGCCGACCATGAGCCCACACCTGCCGGTTTCGCCTGACGAAATAGCCAAGTCTGCAATTGAGGCAGCAGAAGCTGGCGCATCTGTTTTACACCTGCATGCGCGCGAACCCGACACCGGCCGCCCAAGCGCGGATATCAATGTCTTTCGCCAGTTCCTGCCAAGGATCAAGGACGCGAGTGACGCGGTTATAAACTTGACCACGGGCGGCAGCTCACAGATGAGTGTGGAACAGCGGCTTTCGGCCCCCGTGGAACTGGCGCCCGAGATGTGTTCGCTCAACATGGGCTCCATAAATTTCGGCCTCTTCCCGATGAAGGATCGCTATTCCGATTGGACCCATGATTGGGAAGAGACCTTTTTGGAGAACACACGCGACACTGTGTTCAAGAATACATTCCATGACATAGAAACCGTGTTTCGAATGTTGGGCGATGCTGGTGGCGCGCGGTTTGAATGTGAATGTTACGATGTGGGGCACATTCAGACGCTGGCGTTCTATCTGAAGCAAAAGAGCCTTGTGCCACCGGTCTTTCTGCAATTTGTGATGGGTGTATTGGGCGGGATCGACGCCAGCCCGCACAGCCTGATGTATTTGAAGGAAACGGCTGACCGATTGTTGGGCGACGCCTACGAGTTTTCGGCGCTTGCCGCAGGGCGACAGCAGATGCCACTGGGCACTATGAGCGCCATCCTGGGTGGGCATGTGCGTGTCGGTCTCGAGGACAGCCTGATGATCGGACGCGGGCAACTTGCTACCAGCAACGCTCAACAGGTCGCTAAAATCCGGTCGGTTCTGGAGGAGCTGGGATACGAGATCGCAACACCTGACGAGACGCGCGCGATGCTCGGTCTTAAAGGGGCAGACAAGGTAGGGTTCTGACACATGAAAGTCTTTTCTGACCAGGAACAGCAGGGCCAGCATAATCCCAGCGGGTTTCTGGTAAACGGAGTTATGCAACCCAACCCCGAAAAACCTGAGCGGTTGGAGCGCCTACTTGCAGGCGTCGCGGCGGGCGGTCACGCTGTGCACGCCCCGACTGATCATGGCCTAGCTCCGATCGCGGCAGTACACACTCCGGCCTACCTGAAGTTCCTGTCGACGGTTTATGAACGGTGGGCGCGCATTCCAGACGCCACGCCCGAGATATTCCCGAATATCCACCCGGATCGCCGCACGGCCAGCTATCCCTTGTCGGCAGTCGGTCAGGCAGGATTTCACGTCACCGACATGTCCTGCCCTATCGGTGCACACACCTGGGAAGCAGCGCGCTGGTCCGCAAACTGCGCCGTGAGCGCAACCCAGGCAGTATTGGACAGGGACAACGTGGCCTATGCGCTCTGCCGGCCGCCGGGGCATCATTGCTTTAGCGATCTAGCTGGCGGATTCTGTTATCTCAACAACAGCGCTATTGCTGCACAATACCTACGGCAAACTCATGACCGCGTGGCGATCATCGATGTTGACCTGCACCACGGCAACGGAACGCAAGGCATCTTTTACGAACGTAACGACGTATTCACCCTGTCTATCCACGCGGACCCGGCGCGGTTCTATCCATTCTTCTGGGGTCACGCTCATGAGGTCGGTGAAGGCGCGGGGCACGGATACAATTTGAACATACCGCTCTTACGTGGCACCGGGGATGACGGGTTTATGAAGGGTCTGAACGAAGGTTTGAACGTCGTCAGGAACTTCGCGCCCGGTGCAATCGTCATAGCCCTTGGACTTGATGCCTTCGAAGGCGACCCCTTTGGTGGTCTGGCGGTTTCGACACCTGGATTTGCCAAGATGGCAAGGATGCTGGCAGCGCTCAACCTGCCTACCGTGATTGTGCAGGAAGGCGGGTATCTCTGCAATGAATTGGGCACAAACCTGCAGTCTTTCCTCGACGGCTTCGAGGGCAGGTCCGCATGAGTCAAGGGGATACATTGCAGGCCGAACGCGTGGACCGACTACAGCGACTACATGAGACATGATGGCCTTTAACGATACACTGGATGCCACCCTGGCCGCGAAGCACAGGCATATCGCCCTTGCGGCAAAGCTCGGCCAACCAATCGCGCTTTCCCGACAATGATGACGCAAAGCCTTGTTACCACGAGCCGCGAAACCAAGAGTTACTCAAAAAAATCAACTGAAGGAGGGGCTAAAATCAAAAAAACCAGCAGACGTGAATCAAATTGCACTGTGCAATTTGTTTGCATAGGCTGGCCGGACAGATTGACCAGCTAAGGTCAGCAAAAATATCTGAACGAACAAACGTCAACAGGGAGAGTATTCCATGAACTTTGCGAAATTAACCACGGGCATCGTGGTTGGTGCAATGAGCGCGCTGATGTCGACTGCCGCAATTGCTGACGATGTCAAGCTGCGCTTTGCCGGCGTGTTTCCAATTGATCACCAAGGTACCAAGATGATGGAGCAGGTCGCCGCAGATGTTGCAGCGGCAGATGTCGGCCTGACAATCGAGGTGTTCCCAGCCAACCAGCTTGGTTCGGGCGAAGCGCTGTTCGAAGATGTTGCGCGAGGCAATATCGATCTGGCTGCGGCCTTTATCTATGCCGATACTGACCCGCGCCTGGAGTTCCTGTCGATGCCGTTCCTTGTAGGGGGCTGGGACGACATGGACAACATCATGCGCAACATGGATTCTGAGTATAATCAGATCTTGCAGGAAATCACCGACGAGTACGGCGTGAGCGTCATGGCCCAGAACCCCGAAGGGTTTGTGGGTATCGTGGCCACGCAGGAACCGACCAACTGGAACAACTTCGACGACAAAGGCATGAACATTCGTGTTTGGTCGTCGCCCGCCGTGAAAGCCATGGTGGAAGCGCTTGGTTACCAGGCCACGACCATGGCGTGGGGTGATATCTTCCCCGCGATCCAGTCCGGTATCGTTGATGGCGCAATCTGCTGCACCAAGACGGCAACCTACTCGATCTTCGCCCAGTCGGATGTTGGTACGCACTTTGTCGAGTACAACTCGATCTCGGAACTGACCACATTCTACGCGTCACAGCGCACGCTGGATAAACTGAACGATGAGCAGCGTGCAGCGCTTCAGGCCGCGATGACCAAGGCCTCGGATGACTTCTTCCAGTATAACCGCGACAATGACGCGGCCTTTGGACAGAAGCTTATCGACAAGGGCTACACAATCCTGAGCCTGAGCGACGAAGAGCAGGCTGCCATGGCCGCCCATATCCAGGAAAATATCTGGCCTATGATGGCCCAAAGCGTCGGCCAGGACGTGATCGATCGCTTGCTGGCGGCGAAGAACTGATAACCTGACCACGGAAGGGCCGGCATATTTGCCGGCCCTTTTTTTGCTAATTCCTCAAAAAAAATGCCAAAATGGGGGGGACAGATATGCCGAATGACGAAGACGGCTTGCCACGGTTCGTCGGCGATGAAGACGAGGGCAAACCACAAAAAATCACAGACGAACTTCCGCCTATCATTGGGTATCCCATGAAGGTGATCGCGTTCGTTTGTAGACAGCTCGTAATGTTCTGCGGGTTCTTGATGGCATTCACCTTTGGCGCTGTTGTCGTGATCAGATACGGCTTTGGAGGCGATCTTTTTGCCTATGAGGAATGGCTTTTGGCCTTCTCCATTATCGGCTTTTTTGCCGGGGCCGTTCTGGCTTCTGCCCGCAATCTGCACATCAACGCTGATATCCTCAGCATTGTAATACATAATCAACGGTTGATTTGGTGGCGCAGCTTCGTGGTGTTGCTGGTTGAACTCGTGGTTATCTTGTTTCTCTTTTACGCCTGCTATGTTTCGCTGCTGGACGACTTCTCGTTCCCGCGACTACGGTCCACCCCGGTGTTGCGCATTCCGTTTGTCACCTGGCGCATTGCGATCATGTGTGCCTTCGGCTTCATGGCGATGTTCACCGCTGCGTATCTCTACGTGCACATCCGAAAAGGCCTTGGGTTGCCCCTTCGGTCTGAGACGATGAAAGGAGCCGCCAAATGATTATCACCGGAAGCCTGATTATCGTCTGCCTAATGCTGCTGCTCGGTGTCAGCGTCTACGTGGCCTTTGGATCGGTTCTGATCTTTATTGCCATTGTTGGGGATCAGTCCATTACCGGCTATCTGCCGACCGGTGCGACTGGAATCCGTTCACTGGTGCTGTTGGCAATCCCACTGTTCATGATCGCCGGCGGCATCATGGAAAAAGGTAAAATCGCAGCCCCCCTTGTGGCGCTGGCCGAGATGTTCATCGGCCACATAAAGGGCGGCCTGAATGCGGCCTCCGTACTGGCCTGTGGGGTCTTCGGCTCGATCTCGGGGAGTGCGAATGCGACACTGACCTGCATTGGCGGTATCATGATGCCGCATCTGAAAAAGGCGAATTATCCAGGCGGGCAATCGGCGGCGCTTATCGTCAGTGCAGCACCCTTGGGCCTTTTGATCCCGCCCAGCTCGTCGCACATTCTTTATGGCTGGGTGGCGCAACAGCACGTGCTCAAGTGTTTTCTGTCAACCGTGATTCCGGCAATCATCCTGATAACTCTTCTGATTGTCACCAACCAGTTCATGTTGCGGAAGTATGACGACATTCAACTGAAGGAGCGACCAGATCCGTTCATGCCCGCGCTCTTGGGTCAGGGCCGTCTGGCGGGTCCAGCGCTCTTGATGCCCATCATTATCTTGGGTGGAATCTATGGCGGGGTCATGACCCCGACCGAGGCCGCAGGCATTGCGGTATGCTATGCTATCCCGGTTGCGATCTATTTCTATCGTGGGCTAACCTGGAAAACGCTTGCTCAGACCATCCAGACTTCGGGTGTGACGATCGGTGTGGTCATGGTCATGATCTTTATGGTGCTGATCGTTTCGGACAACCTGATCTCGCAGGGTGCGCCTCAGTTGGCCAAGGATATGGTTTACTCGGTATCGGACAATCCGATCGTGATCCTTTTGATGATCAACGTGGTCATGATCCTGATCGGCATGCTTATGGACGATATCTCGGGCTTACTCTTGGCCACGCCAATCCTGTTGCCGATTGCCCAAAGTGTAGGTGTCGATCCAATCCACTTCGCTGCGATCATCGGTGTCAATCTTGGTATGGCCAACATCACGCCTCCGACGGCGCCGTTGCTCTATCTCGGTGCGCAGATTTGCGACACGTCCGTGTCCAAGATGCTGTGGCCAACGTTGATCTTCATCGTGTTCGCCTGGTTGCCGACGCTGATGCTGACCACCTTTGTCCCGTCATTGTCGCTCTGGCTTCCGGAACTGCTGCTCAGCCGGTAATGGATTCAACTAAAAACAAAGAAAGGAGCCCGGGCTTCGGGCTCCTTTTTCATTCGCAGACGGCCACGCAGCCAACCTTTTCCAATCCAATCAATCTGCATTCATCAGATCAATCGTGGTTAGGTTTGACTTACTGAACATAAATCCAGGCATGCACACCAATCAGCAGGGCGGTTGCAGCGATCAGGCTCAAGAGGCTGAACGCATCTTTGATTTCTTTTGCCATCGTCTTGGTCCTCATCACGAGTTTCATTTACCGGACGCATATATGAGAGCATCGCGATTCCGACTACCAAGATTTCTCGAATACTCGCTTTGCAATTTTTGCATAGCAGTCGAAGCCTTTCACCAAGCCAATTTCACGTTTGGATCGCTAGATGAAAGCCAAACGTTAGAAACCAAAACGCAGGCACCGGCGGCTCGAGAGGCAACCAGATTTCTTGCCCTAGTAGATTGGCGGCAACGCCCGATGCGACAGCAAAGGAACCCGTCATCAAGGCATTGGGGTTTTGAGCACAGCAGAACATCGAAGCCGAGGTGGCACTGGCAGGCGCATTGGCATCCAAGATGATGTGGAAATGCCAAAGCGTCCTTCTAGTCGGTGCCTTGCCCGACAAGCGATCCGTGATCCGGTTTCACTTTCGCGATGAGCCGACGGTTTACGACACATTCTGGTTTCCGGCGCAGCGATGCGCGCCACCTTAGCTTTGTGCGCACAATCCAGAGCTGGAGGCTGACCTTTTCGTAGAAAACACTCTGAACGCGGTGGGTGGCATCGCTATGGGACGAACAACCTTGGCGAAAGAGACCGAGCTTGGGCCGTTTTTTTGAGCGGCGATCATCGACTTGCGAGGGCGTTTCAGAATTGGCTTCCGACAGCGCCCTATTCAAAAGTTCCCGATTTTTTTTTGCTCGAGATCTCAACAAAATATTGGGTGTTCGTTGTCTGCGCAAATCCCCTCGCGGTCGGATATTAGTTGCCACAGCTCGTCATTCAAAAGATGGCTGCTGCTGCACTACAACCAGACTGAGCCTGCCTCAGAGACCGGTAGAAGGCTCAAAGCTGTGAAGTTCGAAAGTCCTTTTTCCGTCGGCATTGAATTTTTGTATCGAGCCCCCGACACGCAGCACAGTCATACAGCGGTAGCGCCCTTTGTCGGCAACCATTGAAACGCAAACCTTGTCTGTGTCTGTGATGGCAAAGGCACCCGCTCCGCTCCAACCACCGTTCGTCAGCTCTCCGCTCACGATGTTATTCGGGTCATAGAAGAAGCGAAACGTCTTCTCTCCGGACGTGGCTGTGACGGTTTTGCCGATCAAAAGTTCCGCGATCTGTTCAGCATCGAGACGCTCGGCTCCATTGTTCAATGCCGTTTCAAGATCAGATTGAGCGAATGCAGGGCTTCCCGCCAGGGCTACAGCAGCCGCTACGCAAAGTGTTTTTAAGTGTACCATATCCTATCTCCATAAAGTGTTGGGCAAAGCAAAAGAGCGTTAGCCAAGTAAACGCTAGTTGCAGCAGGCACGTCGGGCTTGATCAGAAGCTGATTTTTTCTGACATTCTTCTGACAATCCCCAAACTTCGTTGAGCCAAGGATAAAGCGGGGTGTAGGTTGCAGTATGTACCGTTTCTTGGAGTTCCGACTTGATCCGACGCAGGGTTTGAACCGCCTTGGCCAACCTGTTCCGTTGGAACCACAGGCCCTGCAATTGCTTGAGTTTCTGGTCAGGAACCGAGACAGGATCGTCAGCAAACACGAGATTATTGACGAGATTTGGGGTGGGGCCGCAATCACAGACGCTGCCTTGAACACGCGCATCCGGTCCGTACGCAAGGCTTTGGGAGACACCGCGGCAAATTCGGATTATATCAAAACCTACCCCAAGCGCGGGTTTCAATTTGTGGCCCCGGTTGAATCGGATGACGCCCTGCCCGAGCGTGATGCCAACACGCCGAAAACCGGCCTTCTCATCGCGGGTGCTCTGCTGGGTCTGGCCATAGCGCTGTTCTCAATCTCCTTTTTTGCCGACCGACAGAGATTGCCGGACAATGGAAAGCCCTCTTTGGCTATCGTGCGGTTTGACAACATTGGGGGCGAAAGAACAGGGCAGTATTTCGTCGATGGTCTCACCGACGACCTGAGCGCGCATCTTTCGCGCAATCGCGAACTGTTCGTCGTGTCCAGTGCAACCATGTTCTCTTACGCGAAGGATCAAGCAACCCCGCTCGAAATCGCACGCGATCTTGGCGTTGAGTATGTGGTCCGCGGTAGCGTTCGCCGCGTGGGTGGTCAGATGCGCGTGAGCGGAGAGCTTATCGATGTCGACAGTGCCGAAACCATCTGGGCCGAGGTTTTCGATCGCCTGGTGACAGATATCTTTGACGTACAGGACGAGATTAGCCAGTCCATCGCCGGCCAATTGCTACCCAAAATCTATGAGTCTGGCGAAACGAGATCGCTGGGAAAACCAACCCAGGATATGGGGGCGTGGGATCTGTATCTGCGTGGTCGGGCACGGCAGGCGATCTTTTCGCACGAGGCGCAACAGGACGCGGTGGCATTTGCGCAGGAAGCCATCGACACTGATCCTGGGTTCGCTGCGGCACACAGTCTGTTGGCCCGCGCGTTGGGCACGATTTTCTTCTTTCAGTGGTCAGACGCTCCTCAGGATACGCTGATAGCCGCAACCGAAGCGGCCAAACGGGCGATTGAGCTGGATGATCAGGACGCGCAGGCGCATGCAGCCCTTGGCTATATCTACCGCTTTACCGGTGAAGCAGATCCTGCCATCGCTAACCTTGAACGCGCCGTCGCACTTAACCCTAATGACGCACGCATTAGACTGGAACTGGCGCATACCTATGATTGGTTCAGAATGCAGGATCGCGCCCTGCCCGAGATAGAAATGGCGATCAGACTCAGTCCGCGCGATCCAATGTTGCAAAACATGTATTTTTATAAAGGGCACATCCTGTTTCACCTTGAACGCTACGAAGAAGCGCTGGAAGCCGCCCGTAAGTTGGGCGCAGTGGCGACCAGCAATACGTGGCGGCTGTTTCATCATCTGCTGAGCGCCGCCACTCTTGCCGAAATGAACAAACCAGAAGAGGCACAAAAAGCCGTCGACGCTGCGCTGAAGATTAACCCAAAACTGTCGATTTCAGCGATGCGTAGGCAATTCGTAGGGTCCAAAAACCATCCTGAAAACCGCCGAGTCTGGTTGGCGAGCCTGCAAAGAGCGGGCGTGCCTGAATAGTGCTTAGTTCTTTGTGAGCAGTCGGATGCAATAAACGCTCTGAACCGGCGGCTAGACGCGTTAACCTCCGTTTTCCACTTCCAAAGGGGCGTACTGTCCTTCGGGTAATCCCACAGCCCTATATGCTTCAACAAATGGACGGATAAGTTCATCCGGTCGCGCAAAACGCCGGTACATCCAAACGATATCGGCGATTTTAATATTTGGGCGGATTCTGTCGAGCCTGTCTCTCGCCGCCAATGCAGCGCTATGTGGACCAAGCTCGGCCAATATCGCGACCTCAATCGAAACCGACCACCACAGATCAGGCTGCGCACCTTTGCCGTACGTTTCCAATGCTGTTTCATAATCCTCATTTAGGAAGTGATACTCGGCAAGCGCCTGGAACCAGTTCGGGTCTGCTGCATTTGGGTCAAGGGCAATTGCGTTATCAACAAGAGCAGCGCCCAATTCCAGACGCCCGGACCAAATAAACTCGTAACCGATCTGGCCCTGCAGATAACGGTCTGTCCCTAACGCGAGTGCGGTCTCGGCAGATGAGAAAAACCCATCAAGATCGCGCTGAATCTGCAAAACAAGAGCCAACAGGTAATGACTACGCGCCGAATACGGATTCAACGAAACGGCCCTGCGGGCGGCATCTTCGGCCCGAGCGATTTTTTCGTCCTGTGTGCCGTCATACAAACCGGTAAAGAACTTGACGTCCGTCAGAAGCGCCTCGGATAACTGCGCCCAGCCGCGCCAATAATCGGGTTCGTCCTCGACGACACGTTCTATACAACCACGGACGCGCTCTTGAATGTCTCGCCTGTTCATAAACCCGACACGCATCAGAGAACATTCATAAGACGACAAGTGTTCAGGAGATTTCGCGCGCGCGTGCCCGGCATGAATGCGTTTAATCGCGCCACCGGCGTCCCCGACTGCAGAGGCAACTTTTTCAGTAATTTGTAATTGAACGTCGAGAATATTCGATGTTGTGAGACTTTCGTCATACGCATCCGACCAGACCTGAAGGCCTGATGTTGTGTCGATCAGCCGTGCCGTCACGCGAAGGCGTTCTGAAACCTGCCGGACCGTGCCTTCCAGCACATAGTCCGCTCCGAATTTCTGCCTGATACTGCGCGGATCACTTTCTTTCGGATCAACAGTATGGGTGGACTGGCGGGACAATACATTGAGGTCCTGATAACTTCCTAGTTCAACGATGATGTCTTCGCCAATGCCTATCGCCAACAAATCGCGAGCATCAGTGTTGCTAAGGTTTTGAAATGGCAAAACAGCAACCGTCGGGCCAGTTGGTTCCGCCAAAATTACCCTGTCATCGAAAGTCGTGACGTTGGACTGCTCGCGACCAATTCCGATCCACCACGCCAAAAAACCCACCGCGCACAGGCAAATCAGCGCCGATGTGATTGCCATCAATAGGCGTTTGTTTGATTGCCACCGAGGGGTAGAAGCTCCGTCGTACAAGACCCGGAAAACGCGAACTGGTTCTGCAATGTTCTTAAGTTTTTGCAGGCCAAGATCTTCAAATGCGGCTTCGACCTTGCCCATTGCCTGACCCACGACACTCTCGGAGACCGCGACACCACCGGGGTCGGCCAAACCTTCAAGACGCGAAGCAATATTCACCCCATCACCAAAAAGATCCCCGTCAGCAATCAGGACATCGCCGAGGTTAATACCGATCCGAAGCTGCAGCCGGGATCCATTGGCAAGTGTCGGCGCGGTCCTGGCCACAGCACGCTGAATATCGACACCACAGTTTACGGCATCTACGACCGAAGAAAATTCGACAAGGGCACCGTCTCCCATCAACTTGACGATGCGCCCATTATATCTGTCGATCGTAGGATCAAAAATCTCCGAACGCAGCAATTTGAGAGCGGACAATACCCCCGCTTCATCGTCTCCCATCAACGACGAATACCCAACGACATCTGCAGCCATGATTGCGGCAAGTCGGCGCTGCATAGGACCCTCCTAATCGCAGTCTAACTGATGTCGTAAATTCACGACAGTGCATGCCATGCCGGCTCGCTGCATTCGCGATGAATGACGGCTTTGCCCCCATCCTCTGTCGCCACGCGGCAAATCAGCCAGAACAGACACCTTTATCGTCTGACCTGCACATGAGCCCAGTTTTTTCCCAAAAGGAAGTCAGGATCAAACAGATCGATTTAGATGCCGGATGAACGGTGTAAGGCGAAAATGGCAAGGTTATGCCACTGATGGAAGAACTATCCATCGCCCAAAATCTACTGTGAAACGACATTAACCTTTGACTCCATTGGCAGCCAAAACGTCGTCGAAGAATTCGTTCTCAGGCTTTTTTCAGGGCCGACCGCTCAGAGCTATCCTGACGCGCTGCAGATCAACCGATCAAGCGTTTCGAACTTCTGCTTGATGAAATCGAGCACACGGTTTGACGAGGCTGACGTGCTACGAGCATTTAGTGTGACGCAGCCCAAGTGACGATCGGGATCACCGATTTTTATCGGAAGTGCCGTCAGAGTTTTTTGCCTTTGCATCATGAAGACCACTGAAAACGGCAGAACAGTCAGGGAATCCGAGCCTGTTAGAACGTTCACAACTGCACTCAGCGACCCGCCGGTAAAACTTATTTTGAAGTCTCGCATACCGATACCATCAAACGTGTTTCGCAAATCACGAAACAGCGGACTGTTGGCGGGTGGCGCAATCCAGGAATACTCGGTGATATCTTCCAGCTTCACCTCTTTCTTGCGCGCCAATGGGTGCCCAACGCGGCAAGTAATGACGTTTCGACCCGGTAGGATTTGACGAAACTCGTACTCATCTGACACGTCTGCCGGGCGCATAGGGAGAATGGCCAAATCCAGAGTTTCGGCGGACAACTGGGACAAAAGCTCGGTAGGGTATCCATAAGATTGGTCGATCCGAATATTGGGGTACTCGGCTTGAAACTCTGCAATAACGTTCGAGATGACACCGTCCATGAAGATCGGCGTGCCAGCAACCCGTACTGCACCGGCAAGACCTTGACGGTGTTCGTCGACAAGACGGCTTGCATGGCGACCAGCGCTCAGAATTCTTTGACCTTCCTGGGCCAAAGCAAGACCCAGCTCAGTGGGTTGCAATGGCCTTCGGGTTGGCAGGAATAGAGGCTCCCCCACCCTATCCTCCAACAGAGAGACGCTTCTGGAGACACTGGGTTGCGATTTCCCAAGTAAAGCAGCGCCTTCGGTCAATCCGCCGGCTTCGACAATAGCGGCAAGAATCTCGAGATGTCTTGGATCAAGTTTCATAACCCAAAGTTATATTGAGCGTCGATAATTCGATCAAGAGTGCTGTCTTTGCCTGCTAGCGTTTCCTTCAGATCTGCAATCCAGCGCTTGTCAGGAATTCGCCCAATGGCTCTCAGTACCATCAGTATCAATGGCCAGAAAGTCCGGTTCGGCGTAGGTTTGCGTGACGACATCTGCACGGAACTAACAGCGCTGAGATCGAACAAAGCGCTCATCCTTTCGACACCTCAGCAAGTCGATATGGCCATGGAGCTTGCGACAACTGTTGGGGATCGTGCTGCGGGTGTCTTTACGCGAGCAACGATGCACACCCCGGTCGACGTGACGGAAGAAGCGGTTGAACACGCCCTGTCTGTAAATGCGGATAGCATCGTGTCTATCGGAGGAGGCTCAACGATTGGCTTAGGCAAGGCGATTGCCCTTCGGACCGATTTGCCGCAAGTCGCCATCCCGACCACATATGCCGGCAGCGAGGCTACTCCGATCCTGGGTCAGACTGAGGATGGCATCAAAACTACCCTGACAGACCAGAAGGTTCTGCCGCGGGTCATTCTGTACGATCCGGAACTTGTTGCCTCATTGCCGCCCGCAATGACCGTGACCAGCGCCTTGAACGCGATGGCTCATGCCGCCGAGGCGCTTTATGCCAAGGACCGAACTGATGAGACCACGGAATTGGCTATCGACGGTCTGAAGGCGTTTGCAGAGGGACTGCCAACCGTTGTCGGAAACCCCAACGACCTGAAAGCCAGAGAAGAAACGCAGCGTGGTGCATGGGCCTGCGGTACGGTGCTTGGTCTGGTCGGAATGGCGTTGCATCACAAGCTTTGCCATACGCTGGGCGGGTCATTCAATCTGCCACACGCGGAAACCCATGCGATCATTTTGCCCCATGCCATCGCCTACAACGCGGTGGGTGTGCCAGAGCTGCTGGAACCCGTGTCAAATATTCTCGGTGGCTCTAAGCCAGGCCAGGCGCTTTGGAATTTTGCCAAAAGCATGGGCGCGCCGATGGCTTTAAAGGACCTTGGACTTTCCAAGGCCGATCTGGATCGCGCCACCGAAATCGCACTCAACAACCCGTATTGGAACCCGCAACCGGTCACTGCTGATGGGCTGCGGGCGCTTCTTCAAAACGCATGGGCAGGCACTGCCCCAAGCGTTTGACTTCACCGTGTCAAGGGAGGGACACATGATCACACGACGCAAATTGCTGCAATCCAGCGCTGCAACCGGCCTGGGATTGGCCGCCGGCACGCTCGCTGCGCCCGCTATCGCTCAGGGCGCCAAGATCAAGTTGGGCTATGTCAGCCCGCAATCAGGTCCTCTGGCCGCCTTCTCCGAGGCAGACAAGTTTATTCTGGAGAATTTCGCCGCATCCGAAGCCGGTGCGAATTTCGAAGTCGTCGTCAAAGACAGCCAGTCGAACCCGAACCGAGCGGCAGACGTCGCGGGCGAACTGATCGTGGATGATGAGATCGACCTGATGCTGGTCGCTTCGACACCCGAAACGACCAACCCGGTTGCCTCGACCTGTGAGGCCGAGGAAGTGCCGTGTATTTCCACCGTTGCGCCCTGGCAGCCATGGTTCATCGGCCAGCAGGGCAATCCCGGTGATCCAGCCAGCTGGGAGCCGTTCTATTACGCTTATCACTTCTTCTGGGGCCTTGAGGACGTAATCTCGGTTTTCACGGCAATGTGGAACCAGTTGGAGACCAACAAGCAGGTCGGTGCGCTGTTCCCGAATGACGGCGATGGCAACGCTTGGGGCGACCCAAATGTAGGTTTCCCGCCTGTTCTCTCAGAGTTGGGTTACACATTGACGGATCCCGGGCGGTACCAGAACCTTACCGATGATTTCTCGTCCCAGATCAACGCGTTCCGGCAGGCGAATGTTGAAATCGTAACCGGCGTTCCGATCCCGCCTGACTTCACCACTTTTTGGAGCCAGGCCAAACAGCAAGGCTTCACCCCGAAAGCCGCGAGCATTGGCAAGGCCATCTTGTTCCCGCAAGCCGTCGAAGCTTTGGGCAACGCAGGCAACAACCTGAGCTCTGAAGTTTGGTGGTCCCCCACCCATCCGTTCTCGTCATCGCTGACCGGCGCAAGCTCGGCTGAACTGGCGCAAGGGTACATGGCCGCCACCAACCGTCAGTGGACCCAACCCATCGGCTTTGTGCATGCGCTGTTCGAAATGGCAGCAAACGTCATGGGCCGGGTTGATGACGCGGGTGATGGGGATGCAGTGGCCGAAGCCATCGCAGCTACGCAGCTTGACTCCATTGTTGGCCGGATCGCGTTTGATGGTGCGGGCCTGCCGCCCTTCGCTGCGCAGAACGTTGCCAAAACGCCCCTGGTCGGGGGGCAATGGAGGCTGCTCGACAATGGCAGCTATGACCTTGTGATCGTCGACAACTCTTCCGCGCCCGAAATTCCGACCGCGGGTGTGATGGAAGAAATCTCCTGATCGCAATGAAATCAACGCCCCGGATTTATTCCGGGGCAGGAACACCGGTATGACCATTCTTTCGCTTAAAAACGTCTCGAAAAGCTTCGGTGCTCTGACCGTCACCGACGATGTCAGCTTCGACGTCGAGCAAGGCCAAGCCCTTGGGATCATTGGCCCAAACGGGGCGGGCAAGTCGACTCTGTTCAACCTGATCACGGGCAACCTGACCTCTGATGCGGGATCGATCCATTTCGATGGTGCTGACGTTACTCGGGTGCCACCTATGCAACGATGCTTGTCGGGCATAGGGCGATCGTTCCAGATCCCTCAGCCGTTTGATCATCTGACTGTATTCGAGAACCTGCTGGTGGCTGCGACGCATGGACAGAACAAGTCCGAACACGAGGTCGAACAGAACTGCGCCCGCATTCTTGAGCAAACGGAATTGCTGGAAGTGGCCAATGACACAGCTGGTGGATTGCGGCTGCTGCAACGCAAACGGCTAGAGCTGGCGCGCGCCATGGCAACAAACCCAAAGCTGTTGCTGCTGGATGAAATCGCCGGAGGGCTGACCGATGCGGAATGCACCGCGCTGATCAACACGATCAAGGGGCTGCATAGCAGTGGCGTCACGATCATCTGGATCGAACATGTCCTGCATGCGCTCACATCGGTCGTTGAACGGCTGCTGGTTCTGGATTTCGGGAAGGTGATCGGTCTGGGCGATCCGGACGAGATCATGAACAGCCGGGAAGTCAAAGAAATCTATCTAGGGATCGAAGTCTGATGAGCCTGCTACAGACCCATTCGCTGACCGCCCACTACGGAGATTTCCAAGCCCTGTTTGGCGTGGATGTGCATCTGGATGAAGGCGAAACAGTTGCCATCATCGGTGCAAACGGGGCGGGCAAATCGACCCTCATGCGCTCGATCTCGGGTGTTCTGACCAACGGGACAGACCAAGTGCGCTTTGACGGACAGCCCATCGGAGACCTCGGTGCGGACGAGATCATGGCGCGCGGAGTGGCCATGGTACCCGAGGGGCGTCGGCTGTTTCCTTCCCTAAGTGTCGAGGAAAACCTACTGATCGGAACCTATGGCCGAAAGGTATCGGGCCATTGGTCCCTGCAAACAATCTACGACCTGTTCCCAATCCTGAAAGAGCGCCGGAACCATCCCGGTACAGCCCTGTCTGGCGGGCAACAGCAGATGGTTGCAATCGGTCGCGCGCTAATGAGCAATCCCCGTGTTCTGCTCTGTGACGAGATCAGCCTTGGCCTCGCGCCGGTAGTCATCAAAGACATCTACGATGCCGTCCCTCGCATTCAGGAGGCCGGCGCCAGCCTCATCGTTGTGGAACAGGATATTGGCCAGGCAATAAAGGTCTCCGACCGCGTCTATTGCATGATGGAAGGCCGCGTCACGCTGGAAGGCACCGCAGACACGCTCAGCCGCGAGGCCATACACGACGCCTATTTCGGAGGAGCCGCCGCATGATCTGGATCGACACCATCATTCAGGGCGTTCTGTTGGGCGGGCTCTACGCGCTGTTCGCCGCAGGTCTGAGCCTCGTGTTCGGGATCATGCGATTGGTCAACTTGGCCCATGGCGATCTGATTGTCTTTGCCGCCTATCTGATCCTTCTGCTGGTCTCACTGCTTGGTCTTTCTCCGTTTCTGGCCGCGATCATAGCCGCGCCGATTATGTTTGGCGTGGGCTGGGCCTTGCAGAGACATGTGCTGAACCGCGTGCTGGGGCCTGATATCCTGCCGCCCTTGCTCGTGACGTTCGGTTTGTCTGTCGTCTTGCAGAACGCATTACTCGAAGGGTTCTCGGCGGATAGCCAACGTCTGCCTGCGGGTGAAATCGCAACGGCGTCCGTTCAGATGGGCGGGCTGAACCTCGGCGTGCTGCCGCTGCTGACCTTTGCCTCGGCGATCCTTGTGATCGTCGGTCTGAACCAACTTTTCTACCGCACGGAGTTGGGCCGCGCGTTTCGCGCGACCTCGGATGATGCGGTGACGGCGGGTTTGATGGGTATCCGCCCAGAACGTATTTTCGCCAGCGCTACAGCCATCGCAATGCTCGTGGTGACCTTGGCAGCGCTTTATCTGGGCATGCGGGCGAATTTTGACCCCAATATCGGCCCAGCGCGCCTGATCTATGCCTTTGAGGCTGTGATCATTGGTGGCCTCGGCAGCCTATGGGGCACTCTTGTCGGAGGCATCATTATCGGTGTCGCTCAGACTGTCGGCGCGGCGATCAATCCCGAATGGCAAATCCTGGCCGGTCATCTGGCCTTTCTCATCGTGCTTCTGATCAAGCCCAGAGGCCTGTTTCCAAGGGCGGTGGACTGATGGCTGATATTTCGACGTATCGTGTCCAGACCCAGACCCGCGCCTCTTATAGCGCCGGAGCTGTCTGTATCGCTCTGATCATCCTGTTCATCCTGCTGCCTACCTTCGCTAGCCGGGGATTGATCCAGGATCTGTTCTTTATCTTCACGATGCTGGTTTTGGCGCAATTCTGGAACCTGCTCGCAGGATATGGCGGGCTGGTGTCCGTCGGGCAGCAAGCCTTCGTAGGCATCGGAGCCTATGCCATGTTTGGTGGTGTCATCCTTTGGGGGATGGACCCGGTTCCGGCGATCCTTTTGGGCGGTGTTGCAGCCCTGATTGTAGCCATACCCACAGCCTTTTTCGCCTTCCGCCTGCAAGGGGCCTATTTCGCCATCGGCACTTGGGTCATCGCCGAGGTTATGCGTCTATTGGTGGCGCAATGGAAAGTGCTCGGCGGAGGCACCGGAACCTCTTTGCCGCGCACCGCAACGCGTGAGATGTGGGCCACCGAATGGATACAGACCACGTTTGACGTTCGCGGTGCAGCAGCGCGGGACATCCTGACCTATTGGCTGGTCTTGGCGCTGGTGATCGCAACGATTGCGGGCATCTACTGGCTGCTCAGAACAAAGCGCGGGCTGGCGCTTGCTGCAGTACGTGACAATGTTGAAGCCGCGAAATCCGTTGGCGTCGATGCGGTGCGGATGAAATGGCTGGTCTACTTGGTCTCAGCCGCAGGAACCGGGCTGACCGGTGCTCTGATTTACGTACAGAAATTGCGCATCTCTCCGGATGCAGCGTTCTCGGTCACCGACTGGACTGCCTATGTGATCTTCATCGTCGTGATCGGCGGAATTGGCACCATTGAAGGCCCGATCCTGGGCGTGCTGATCTTCTTCATCTTGCAGAGCCTGCTGGCCGACTACGGCTCGTGGTATCTCATGGTGCTTGGTCTAATCGGGATCGCCGTCATGCTTTTCGCACCACGCGGTCTGTGGGGGCTGATCTCAGAAAAGACTGGGCTGCAGATTTTCCCTGTGCGCCGTCGCCTTGTGCTGACGAACCCAAAGGACGGCCTCAACTCAATTCAATCTGACAAACAGAGGGAGGCGTAACATGGCCACCATCACAACGGATGTTCTGATTATCGGGACCGGACCTGCGGGGTCTGCAACGGCGGCTTTGCTGTCGAGCTATGGCGTCGAGAATATGGTCATCAACCGCTATCGCTGGCTGGCCAATACGCCGCGCGCGCATATCACCAATCAGCGCACGATGGAGGTGCTGCGCGACCTTGGTCACGAGGTCGAGGCCGAAGCCTATATGCATGCCGCGCACCAGGACTTGATGGGCGAAAACGTGTTCTGCGAAAGCCTCGCGGGCGAGGAAATCGGACGGATGAAAAGCTGGGGCAATCATCCACTGTCCAAGGCCGAGCACCTGCTGTCCAGCCCGACGATGATGAACGACCTTCCGCAAACATTCATGGAGCCGATCTTATTTGGCACGGCCTGCCGGCGAGGCACGCAAGCGCGGATGAGCACCGAATACTTGCGACATGAGCAAGACGCAGATGGTGTAACGACGACGTGTTTGGATCGCTTGTCGGGCGAAGAAATCACGATCCGGTCGAAATATCTGGTGGGCGCGGATGGGGGCAATTCTCTGGTCGCCGAACATACCGGTCTGCCTTTCGAAGGTCAGATGGGCGTCGGCGGGTCCATGAACATCCTGTTCCGGGCAGATCTCAGCAAATACGTCGCGCATCGGCCATCGGTCCTCTATTGGGTGATGCAACCCGGCGCGAATGTCGGTGGCATCGGCATGGGTCTGGTCCGCATGGTCCGCCCATGGAACGAATGGCTCATTGTTTGGGGCTATGACATCAACCAACCAGCGCCCGAAGTTGACGAGGCCATGGCAACGCAGGTAGCGCGCCAGCTTGTTGGCGACCCCGAGCTTGAGATCGAACTGATCAGCGCCAACACCTGGACCGTCAACAACATGTACGCGACCCATATGCAGAAAGATCGCGTCTTCATCATGGGCGACGCGGCGCACCGCCATCCGCCGTCAAACGGGCTTGGGTCGAACACGTCGATTCAGGATAGCTTCAACCTCGCCTGGAAACTGGCGGCTGTCCTGAAAGGTCATGCCGGAGAAAACCTGCTGGACAGCTACAGCGAAGAACGTGCGCCAGTGGCAAAGCAGATCGTCACACGGGCCAATCAATCCATCGGTGAATTCGGACCGATCTTTGAATCGCTCGGAATGGCCGAAGGCGTCGACCCAGAGGTCATGCAAAGCAACCTTGAGGCACGCTCAGGATCAACGCCTGAAGCCGCAGCACAAAGACAAGCCATCCGCGAGGCGATTGCCTTCAAGAAGTATGAGTTCGATGCACATGGCGTGGAAATGAACCAACGCTACGACTCCTGTGCGATTGAAACGGATGGTCAACCCAATCCCGGTTTTGATCAGGATGCCGAGCTGCACTACCAGCCGACGACATGGCCCGGTGCGCGCATTCCGCATGTCTGGGTGTTCGATCATGACACCGGGAACAAGCATTCAACGCTGGATCTGTGCGGTCGTGGAGAATTCACTGTGCTGACCGGGATTGGTGGCGAGGCATGGGTAAAAGCAGCCGAGATGATCGCGAAAGAGCTGGGCATGCCCATTCGCTGTCACGTTATCGGCCCGCGCCAGACCTATGTTGACCACACCGGGGATTGGGCGCGCGCGTCCGAGATTTCGGATACAGGCTGTTTGTTGGTCCGTCCTGATCAACATGTGGCGTGGCGCTCAGCCGATATGGTTGCGGATGCCGAAGCCGAACTGCGTCGCGCGCTGACAACAGTACTTTCGCGATGAGCCAATCTGGAGCAAACTTACACAAGTCAGGAGGCCAAAATGGACTCGCATGAGATGGGATACTTTACCGAAGAAAACTCGGCCGAGGTCGTCACCGCACGGAACAAAAACGCAGAAAGCGAACGGCTGAAGCAGGTGATGGAGGTCATCACGCGAAAGCTCCATGAAGCCGTGAAGGAAATTGAACCAACGCAGCAGGAATGGTTCGAGGCGATCATGTTCCTGACCAAGGTCGGGCACATGTGCGATGACTGGCGGCAGGAGTATATTCTGTTGTCCGACGTTCTGGGCGTGTCGATGCTGGTGGATGCCGTGAATTCTCGTCGCCCAACCGGAGCCTCCGAGAACACTGTGTTGGGCCCATTTCACGTTGGCGATGCCCCTGAATATGCAATGGGGCATAACATATGCCTTGATCAAAAGGGCGAAGATATGGTGGTGCGCGGGCGTGTGACAGACGTTGACGGCAAACCGTTGGAAGGCGTCAAAATCGACGTCTGGCAGGCAAACGACGAAGGGTTCTATGACGTTCAGCAAAAAGGCATCCAACCCGACTTTAACCTGCGCGGTGTTTTTAGAACGGGACCGGACGGAAAATACTGGTTCCGCGCTGTCAGGCCCAAACATTATTCTATTCCTGACGATGGCCCCGTCGGAGATTTGTTGAACCGGTTGGGTCGCCATCCGTTTCGCCCGGCCCATTTGCACTACATTGTGTCAAAGGAAGGGTATGACGAACTGACAACCCACATTTTTGACCCCGAGGACAAATACCTCCATTCGGATTCCGTTTTTGGTGTCAAAGAAAGCCTGATCGCCGAATTCCGCCGCGTCGATGACCCGACACGTTCTGCGGGAGTTGGCTTTGAGGGGCCCTATTGGGATGTCGAATTCGACTTTGTCCTCGCACCGAAAGAGGCCTGAAATGTCCGAACCTTGCATCATCTGTGTTGCAATAACCGGGTCCTTGCCGACCAAAGCCAACAACCCGGCAGTGCCCATAACAGTCGAAGAGCAAATCGAAAGCACACAGGCCGCTTTTGAGGCGGGTGCAGCTATCTGTCACGCACATGTGCGTAATGATGATGAAACGCCTTCAAGCGACCCGGAAAAGTTCGCAAGGTTGAAAGAGGGGCTGGAGAAACACTGCCCCGGTATGATCATTCAGTTTTCAACCGGAGGACGGTCCGGAGCGGGCAAGACGCGTGGTGGCATGTTGCCGTTGCGACCGGACATGGCCTCTTTGTCGGTAGGATCGAACAACTTCCCCACACGCGTCTACGAAAACCCGCCCGATCTGGTCGACTGGTTGGCGGCTGAGATGGTGACGTATGACATCAAGCCTGAGATCGAAGCCTTCGATCTCAGCCATATTCTGAAAGCGGCTGAGATGCACACGAAAGGGCAGATAAAAAACACGCCCTATGTGCAGTTCGTCATGGGTGTCAAAAACGCAATGCCTGCTGATCGGGACGTCTTTGATTTCTACGTGAAAACTGTCAACCGGCTGTTTCCGGGGGCACCTTGGTGTGCGGCCGGCATCGGTGCGCAACAAGAGGTTCTGAACCACTGGGCGATTTCCTCAGGTGGTCATGCGCGAACAGGGTTAGAAGATAACGTGCGCCTGGATCGCAATACGCTGGCACCATCAAACGCAGCGCTCGTGATGCGGACTGCTGAAATCTGCGCCCAGTACAATCGTCCGGTTGCCACAGTTGATCAGGCACGAGACATTCTGGGGCTGTAAATCGGGATTACGGACTATCAAGAAATGACTACCCCGGGCCAAAACGACAGGTCTAAGGCTCGAATTTACTTTGCGGCGGTGTTCGCTCAAGTTCTTGCGTGATCGGGATATGGTCGGCAACATCACCCGGCGGTAGCTGGAATTGACCTTTGAACCAATCCGCCGCCTTCCATGCCTTTTTGACTTGCTCAATCATGTCTCTGGACAATGAAACGAAGTTCCACCAGCCACAACGCACCTCCCTCAGCGATGCGCGTAAGGTTGCGATAAGACGCATACCCTATTCACCTGTGCGAACGCTTGTTTTGCCACCAGGTCCAAGGATCATCATTTGCCCCAGCAACTGAAAATGCACATCTGGCGAAAGTATGACACCGACGCAGAATGTCTCAGACTGCATCGTAATGGGGCTGGATTTTCCACAAGCCGCTCTTGGCTGTGTTCTGGCACACAGTAATCTCTGGGTATTTGTCTTCCGGCGCAGCTTCTCCAATTTCAAAAAAACAGCCTTCTGCACGATCGATAAGACAAACGGCAGCATCAAGACGACGTCGTGTTGCGAAGTTGTCAGCCTAAAATTTTGGTCGCCTGAATAGGTTTTCTCAGAATTCTCTTCTTCGCAGTAAATAAATTCGGATTTTTGACTTTGTTAAATAAGCGCGTACAATTTCAACAGCTTTAGACGCAAAATCCGCAAGTTGAGCCACCTTCACAGAGACGAAGAGAGAAATGCGGGTCGTACGGGAGGGGGATATGAGGAAACTATCTGTTTGGCTTTTTGCTTTCGTGTTGCTTACCGGCTGCTGGGAGAAGGAAGAAGAAGCGACCGAAACAACAATCCGACCTGTCAGAGCAACTGAGATTTCTGACCTTTCGAGTTTGCATGATCGTTACTTTGTGGGAACGGCCAGAGCTGCACGCGAAGTATCATTGGCCTTTCGCGTGCCGGGCAATGTTGTTGGCGTCGACGTTCAGGTTGGTGACCTTGTGACGAAAGGTGCTGTTGTCGCGGCCTTGGATCCGGCCCCCTACCAGGCTGAAGTCGATCGGCTTACTGCTGAGCTTGAGAGCGCGCAGGCGACGTTCGAAAACGCCAAATTGCAAACAGATCGGCAGCGATCGTTGGTTGAAAAAGATGTTGCCGCTCAGGCGACACTCGACCGGTTTGTTGCAGGCGAAACGTCGGCTCAGGCAGCAATCAATTCTGTTCAAGGCGCACTGGACAGAGCGACTTTGGATTTAACCTATACGAGCTTGGCCGCACCGTTCGATGGTCGTGTTGTCGCCAAATACATTGAAGATTTTGAAGAAGTCGCAGCACAAACTCCAGTGCTGCGCATTCTGGATGCCGAGCACATCGAAGTGGTGATCGATATCCCCGAACGATACATTGCCCTTATCCCGCACATTGAAGACATAACCGTCACTTTTGACGCTTTGGGGGACGTTGTTCTACCCGCAGAAATTAGTGAGATTGGATCAGAGGCTTCGGCGACGACACGAACATTTCCTGTCACATTGATAATGGAGCAGCCCGAAGACGCACTTGTTCTTCCGGGTATGGCAGGGCGCGTTCGCGGAAAACCAAAGGAAGGGCACGAACCATTCGATGCGATCATGGTTCCTGCCAGCGCGGTTTTCGTGCCTGAAGGGGAAACCGATCCGCATGTCTGGGTATTTGATACCGGCTCAGAAACTGTAACGGCAAGGAAGGTTTCGCTTGGCACTCCACGGTCGCAAGGGGTGGCCGTTAGCGAGGGGCTGGAATTTGGTGACGTGGTTGTCACTGCCGGGGCAAACTCTCTGCGAGAAGGTCAGAAAGTTTCGCTGCTTTCTGAGGACACGGACTAATGGGTTTGGCGGCTTTTTCGATCCGCAACGCCAAATTTGTTTGGTTCACTGTCGTCATGCTCACGTTGGGCGGCATTTCAGCATTCTTTAGCCTTGGGCAGTTGGAAGACCCCGAATTCACAATCAAGACTGCTGTTGTGACCACCCTCTATCCCGGTGCCAGCCCGGCCGAAGTTGAGCAGGAGGTTACCGAACGGATCGAACTAAAACTCCAAGAGATCAAAGAGATTGACTACATCTCGAGCGAAAGCAGAGCGGGTGTGTCGACAATCATAGTCGAGATCCGCCCGAACTATTGGTCGGATCAACTACCGCAGATCTGGGACACGTTGCGTCGCAAAGTCAGAGACGTTGAAACAGACCTTCCACCAGGCGCTGGTCGTCCTGCGATCAATGATGATTTCGGTGATGTTTTCGGTCTACTTCTGGCGATGACGTCTGATGGCTTCTCCGCCCGCGAGCTTGACGATTTTGCCGAAGACTTCAAACGAGAGCTTTCGTTGATCGACGGCGTCGGCCGAGTCGATCTTTGGGGGGATCGCGATAGGGTCATCTATTTGGAGACACGGGAAGAAGCCTTGGCAGCATTGGGTGTTTCGGCTCAGACCATCCTCAATACCTTGCAAACCCAAAACGCGATTGTGGATGCAGGCCGCGTAAATATCGGCGACTATCGCATGCGCATTGCGCCAAGCGGCACATTCACCAGCCCGAAAGACATCGCTGATTTGGTTGTTCGGCCAAGCGGTCTGGACCAAGCTCAAAGCGGCCAGCGCCGTGGACCAGAGTTACTAAGGCTTGGTGAAATCGTTGAGGTCCAGGAAGGCTATGCTGATCCACCGACGACCATGATGCGTTATAACGGCCTTCCGTCTATTGGTTTGGCGATATCCTTCCAGTCTGGTGTCAACGTTGTCAGCGTTGGTGAGGCCGTAGACGCCAGAGTAACGGAACTGATCGCAGGCCTGCCGGTAGGCATCGAGGTAGAACGGGTTCATTGGCAATCTGACGACGTGAATCTGGCAGTCAGCAGCTTCTTAGTCAGCCTTGGACAAGCTGTCGCGATTGTTCTGGTCGTTTTGACCCTGGCGATGGGTGTTCGCATGGGCATCATAATAGGTAGCGGATTGATCCTGACGATACTTGCCACCTTTATCCCGCTCGCGATGCTAGGAATAGATCTTCAGCGCATGTCCTTGGGCGCGTTGATCATTGCGCTTGGTATGATGGTCGATAACTCGATCGTGGTTGCAGATGGAGCCATGGTTCGAATGTCACAGGGAATGGACCGGGCGAAAGCCGCTATCGACGCTGCCACGCGCCCCGCTATGTCTCTGCTTGGGGCAACATTCGTTGCAGTTATGGCGTTCTACCCGATCTTTGCGTCAGTTGAGAGCGCAGGAGAATACTGCCGGACGCTGTTTTCGGTGGTCGGAATTGCGTTGTTGGTCAGTTGGTTGTTATCGATGACAGTCACGCCTTTACAGTGTGTTGCCATGCTGCCGGACCCAAAGGGTGGAGCCAAAGAGACCTTTGACACCGGTCTATACGCCGTTTACCGCCGCTTTCTGGCCGCTGCGATCCGGGTTCGCTATCTGACGATCGGAGTGGCCGTCGCTGCGCTGGTTATTGCCGGGATCGGGTTTGGGACCGTTACACAGTTGTTCTTCCCGACCTCTTCGATGACCAAGTACATGATCGACTATTACGCCCCTGAAGGAACCCGGATCGAAGCGGTTTCCGAAGCCATCACGCGGATCGAAGCGCAGGTGGAAATGGATGATCGCGTGACCGGTATCGCAAGCTTTATCGGCGCTGGCCCGCCGCGTTTCTACTTGCCGGTCGACCCTGAAGGAACAAACCCGTCCTACGCGCAAGTCATCGTGAACGTCGAGGATTATCGCGACATTCCAGAGATGACCAAAGAGATCTCGCTTTGGATTGCAGCCAATATGCCCGAGGCGACCTCCTTCACACGTCAATTCGGTGTGGGGCCCAGCAATACTTGGGCGTTCGAAAACCGCATCATCGGCCCAGCGGATGCCGATCCTGAGACTTTACGCGAAATTGGCGACAGAGCCGTCGCGATACTGGATCAGCACCCATGGACAAAGGTAGCACGCACCGATTGGCGCAACCGTGTCCTGAAAACAGTCCCCGACTATGACCAGGATCGGGCACGATGGACCGGCATCACATACGAAGATCTTGGAAATACGACAAAGCGTGCATTCGACGGACGCTCGGTCGGCCTCTACCGCGAAGGTGACGAGTTGTTGCCCATCATTGTTCGACCTGGCGCGGACGACGTGGCTGCCGTGGATAACTTTGAACTGCTGCAACTGCAGTCACCGTTTTCTGTCGAGCCTGTTCCACTGGCGCAGGTTGTTCGCGGTGTGAATATCCAACCCGAGGACCCCACGATCAATCGCCGCGACCGGCGCCGTGTTTTGACCGTTCAGGCCAATCCGATCGACAGTGTCACTCTGCCCAGCTATCGCGCTGCAGTTCTCGCTGATTTTGACGCTTTGGAGGCTGACTTGCCGCCGGGCTATAGCATGGAATGGGGCGGAGAATACGAAGACACGGTGTCTGCGCAAGCGTCCTTGATTCCGGGGATGATACCTGCGTTTTCGATCATGGCGCTTATCGTCGTCGGACTATTCAACTCATACCGCAGACCGCTGGTCATTTTCCTGACCGTGCCGTTTGTGCTGATAGGCATTGTTCCGAGCTTGCTGCTCACGAATACACCTTTTGGGTTCGTAGCACTGCTGGGGGGCATGAGCCTGGCGGGCATGATGATCAAAAACGCAATCGTTCTGATCGACCAGATCAACGATAACTTGGCCGAAGGTCAGCCGGGCTATGACGCGGTTTTGAATGCAGGGGCCTCACGGCTTCGCCCCGTGGTACTGGCCGCGGCCACGACAGTTCTGGGTGTGATACCGCTGCTGCCGGACGTGTTCTGGGTGGGTCTTGCCGTTACGATCATGGGCGGGCTAACGGTGGGCACGATGCTCACAATGATATTGGTCCCGGTTTTGTTCGCCACGCTGAGTGGCATTCGACATTCACCGAAAGCCGTTTGATATCGCCTTTCAAACGGTCTTTAGATCGCCTTTGCAAAGCAGGCGGCTTTTGAGTTTAGGTATTAATTTCTGGGGGGAGTAAATTGGACAATACGGTACTGTACTTCTTAGTTGGCATCTTCGTGGTTGGTCTAATCTCGTTGGGATACTTCGCCAGAGGTAGCGGAGCGCTTTGGGTGATTGTGGTGTTGTTGAGTGTGTTGGTGGTAATGATTGCATTTTTTGGAGGTTACTTCGGCGAAACTCCCAAGTGAGGCTGGTTGCGGGAAGCACCAGTTGAACCGAGCACATGGCTCTTTGCTCCAAGCTTTTGCTTTTCGATCGAATAGATGGATTGCCTGTTTTAGCTCACCACTTCTTTCATGGTGGCCGGGGTTGCGGCATGGCACCTGCTAAGTGGTAATCGCGCGGCCGAGGTCACCCGCATGTTCTCGATGGCAAAGTGGATGGCCGTTCTGGTCACCCCTCTGCAGATCGTTGCTGGCGATCTTCATGGTTTAAACACACTGGAGCATCAGCCGCAGAAAGTGATGGCGATGGAGGGCCCGTATTGAGGCCCAGATCAACCGCTACCACCCTCAACGGTGCCAGACTGTGCCGGGTAATGGCTGAAAAAGTGCCAGTTTGAACGTTTCAGGTCGGACAGACTTCAAGATGCGTCCAAGTTTTGGCCAATCGTTCAACCAGATTGGGGTCTTCGATGGATCGAACACCATGACCGATCCTCTGCGGGTTCAGCTTTTCAATTGTCTCTACGACGCTGTCTCGCCCGCATTGGCAATGCAATTCAGACCGGCTTATCTGACAAGTTTGAAGGCTGGAATATGCGTATCAATCGAAAAATTGGCATCATCGCCTGCAAGGTCGATAGCTACAACGCCTTGTTTCGCGTATTTGCGACCAAGTCTTGCAACCTCTTTCCCTTGCTCTTTGTCCGTCGTCAGGGGTTTTGGGACAGATGGCGTCCTGAGCTAAGAGAGGATCTGGCTCATCTGGTTGGCTTGATTATGCGGCGGATTTGGGGTGAAGCAAGCATCGCGTTTCGATAGTCTTCCGTTTGATCCTTTCTCGTTGTTTAAAGACGGCCTGGCCGCGCCCGAAGTAGACATCGGCCGGGGTGAGGTTTTGCAAGCTCTCGTGATAGCGCCGGTGATTGTAATGATCGACAAAGGCATCGATCTTTTACCTGAGATCACCGTGCAGGTAATAGTTCTCCAGCAGGATGCGGTTCTTCAGGGTCTGGTGCCAGCGCTCGATCTTGCCCTGGGTCTGCGGGTGATAGGGCGCACCCCGGACATGATCCATCTGCCGATCCACCAGCCATTCGGCCAGTTCACCCGAGATGTAACTCGACCCATTATCCGAGAGCAGGCGCGGCTTATGCCGAACCGTTGCCTGATCACAGCCCCAGGCCTGCAACGCCAGATCCAGCGTGTCGGTCACGTCGCCCGCCTTCATCGTGGTGCAGAGCTTCCAGGCGATGATGTAGCGGCTGTAGTCGTCGAGGATAGTGCTGAGATAGAACCAGCCCCAGCCGATAACCTTGAGATAAGTAAAATCTGTCTGCCAAAGCTGGTTTGGCCGATTGGTCTTATCCCGGAACTCGTCAGCCGCAGACACCACCACAAAGGCCGGACTGGAGATCAGGTCGTAGGATTTCAGGATGCGATAGGCTGAAGCCTCTGACACAAAGTACTTTTCCGTGTCGGTGAAGCGCGCAGCCAACTCGCGCGGCGACAAATCGCTTTAATTCAGGGCCAGGTCCTTGATCTTCTCTCGAACCGGCTCGGGAATGCGGTTCCAGACCCGGGACGGTTTGGGACTGCGATCCTCAAGTGCTTCGGGCCCACCCGACAGATACTGGCCATACCAGCGATAGAAGGTGGTCCTGGGGATGCCCAGCTTGTCCAACGTGCGTTTCGTCGGAAGGCGCGACCCTTCGACGGGGCGAATGATCTCCAGTTTCTCGAATGAGGGATACCTCATTCGTCGTCGCCCCCATCCCCGAGCATGCTTTTTTTGAGAAGGCGTAGTTCCAGGGCCTGTTCGGCCACAACCTCTTTCAGGTCCCGTGCCTCACGGCGAAGACCTTTGACCTCATTAGACGTTGCCTCACGGGCTGTGTCCCCGGCCAGGCGTTTCTTCCCGGCTTCGAGGAACTCCTTCGACCAGCTATGATACAGGCTCTGAGCGATGCCCTCGCGACGGCACAGCTCGACAATACTGTCCTCGCCCTTCAGGCCGTCCAGTACGATCCTGATCTTCTCTTCGGCAGAATACTGTTTGCGTGTGGCACGGCGGATGTCCTTAACAACCTTCTCGCCGTGGCTTTGGCGTGTTCCGGGTTTCTGTCTCAACTCCACTCCTTGGTGGTTACGATGTGCCAGAAACCCTCTCTTATAAAATCACCCCAAAATGTCCCATTGGCGCTGACGTCAGACAGGCCAGGGCGATTTCATGATCGCCTGCACATCTCGACGCGCCAACATGCAAGGATCGTCCGCGACTGGGTGACATCGTTCAGTCTCGAGGCGAGCGCCTACGGCGCCCATCCAATGAGGAGAAACAAAGTCACTCAGATTTTCACGAAGACCGGAAACCGTTGAACTGTTCGGCTCCTTCTTGGCTACACCAAGATGGACAGCACCGCCCGATACCTTGGTGTGGAAATTGAGAATGCCCTGGCTATCGCCGAAACCATTGAAATCTAGGACGTGGGGCCGTCTGAGAGGGGCGGCCCAAAAGAGATATTCCCCGTCCCTACGCGTTGCTGTGTTCGCCGCCCGTGTTGCCGACAATCGCTACGAGCGCAAGATTGGACACCAGAGAACTCAGTAAAGGCAGGTATTGCTGACGACGGTCGGATTGAGTGGTTCAGTTACTGGTGGTCGTATAGCCTCGCAAAAGGTATTCAGTAGATGGGAGGGAAAACGTGGAGAGAAAGCTGGCGGTTATACTGGTGGCCGATATGGTCGGCTATACAGCCCGAATGGAGCGGGACGAAACCGGCACGCTTGAAACTCTGTCAGCCCACATGACTGAATTTGTCATCCCGCTTGTTGAACGGAATCGCGGCAAAGTCATAAAATTGCTTGGGGATGGCCTTTTGGCTCAATTCGAAAGCGCCTCAGATGCCGTTTCTTGCGCGCTTGATTGGCAAAAAGCACCGCCAGACGGCAGTGATCCACTTTGCTTCCGCATAGGCATCAATCTAGGTGATATAATTTTGCGCGATGGAGACGTGTTCGGCTCAGGTGTGAATTTGGCTTCACGTCTGGAACAACTCGCTCCACCCGGTGGCGTGCTTGTGTCTGACGCAGTGTATCGCGCCGCAGGCAATCGTCTGACAATCTCTTGGGAAGACGCGGGGACTTTCAATGTCAAGAACGTTGCCGAGCCCGTACACGCATGGCGGTTTGGCGGATCGGACAGGGACCACAACCAACGGCCGCATTCGGAAGCAAAACTAAAACCGACAATCGCTGTTTTGCCGTTCCACAATATGAGCAACGATCCAGAACAGATTTTTTTTAGCGATGGCATAGCAGAAGACATCATCACCGGCTTGTCGCGTTTTCGCACTCTCCAGTTGGTCTCAAGAAACGCCTCCTTTCGTTTTAGAAGCCAAGAGGCCAATCCGGCTGAAACCGCGGAAGCTTTGGGTGCGGATTATCTTGTGCAAGGCAGTGTACGGAAGGCAGGGAGCCGCGTCAGGATTTCGGTACAGCTTTCCGACGCTAATTCCGGATCACAATTATGGTCGGATCGATATGTTCATGAATTGGAGGACGTTCTGGAGGTTCAAGACGATGTGACACGAAGCATCGTGGCGGTCCTTCCCGGGCGCGTCCAGCACGATGTAGCCGATCGTTCAACCAGAAAGCCGGAAAATGAAATGAAGGCTTACGAGCTGATGCTGAAGGGCAAAGCCCTTCGCGACGGCCTGAATGCACGCGATACTGCAAAAGCTCGGGCCCTGCTGGAACGGGCCGTCGCTCTCGATCCGTCAATCGCGAGGTCATTCATGTACCTCTCAGATACATATGTCATAGATCTTTGGCTGGGATTGGCGGACTCTGACGCGGCAGACCATGCATTGCATATCGCTCGAAAGGGAGCGGCGTTGGATAACCAGGATGTCTACATCCAGGACCAACTCGGTTTCGCCTATTTGTGCGCCGGCCTTTGGACGGAGGCTGAAACCCAGTTTGAAAAAACGCTGTCTTTGATCGAAACCGAGGCGGAGTCCATGGCTTGGTGCGGATACGCGTTTCTTTTGCTTGGAAGGCATGAGAAGGCGCGAGACGTCGTTTCTGAGGCAATGCAGATGGATCCTCTGCACCCCCCGGCTATCGACTGGATAATGGGACAGATACAATTCTTCTGTGAAGACTTTGAAGCGGCCCTCGGGTTACTGATGGGAGAGGCCCGACTCAATTCCTTGGCGACGGCTTTCGTGGCTGCCTCCTTCGCGAAGCTTGGTCGCCAGGTCGAAGCCGAGGCAGCCCTACTTGACTTCACAACCGAACGTCGCGACGAACTCATGAGCCGAGACATCCAAGTAAATGAAGAAACTGTTTCTGCCCTCGCTCGTGGATTCCAGACCATGTGGCGGCGACCAGATGATTTCGGACGCCTTGCTGCTGGTCTGCGTGCGGCCGGTTTGCCCAGCTGAACTCAAGCGTAAAAAACACGTTGCAACTCAGTCGGGCTCGAAGCAGACCCTGGACGCATTATAACCTTTGGGGCTCAGACATATTCCGCTTGGACGAGGACGGCCCAACCCGGTCATTCAATTGAGTATTGCAATGCTGCACTTGCATTAGGCATCGCGGACATTGTTTTGAGGCATTGGCTTATGGGTTTCGCAGATAGGCGCATGTTACAGGGGCTGTTTTTTGGCGTGATGTACTCCAAACACGGCTCGTTGCAGGTTCTAGCCGCGGACCAGATGGCCACCGTCTATGTCCAGGACGGTGCCGGTCAGGAAGCCATTTGTCATCGCCAGGATAACGGCTTGCGCAACCTCTTCCGCCACTCCGACGCGTCCGACGGGCAAGCTGGCGCCGACTTTAGCATACATATCGTCTCGTGCCTCGTCCGGCATCACAGCATAGGCTTCCGTGGCGACCATGCCGGGACTGATGCAGTTCACACGCGCCCGTCCAGACAGTTCAAGCGCCAGCCCCTTGGCCAGTGCCTCGACCGCGGCATTTACAGCACCAAGACCTGTCGCGCCGGCAGACGGGCAGCGGCTGAGCACACCGGAAAAGAACGTAACGGACCCACCTTTGACCAACGCGGGTAACACTTCGCGCGCAGCCATATAGGGGCCGATAAACTTGGCCTCGAACATGGTGCGCAGATCGTCTGTGGGCAGCTCGGTGAACGCCCCATGCGCAGCACTTGAAGCAGAGATCACCAAATGATCCACCGGCCCCAGCCCTCTGGCCCAGGAGGTGACGCCCGCCTCATCGGTCGTATCAACTGGCGCGATCTGCGCTCCGTTCCCGATTTCGACTGCAGCGGCCTGCATCTTGGCAACGCTTCGGCTGGCAATCGTAACCTTCGCGCCAAGGGCCGCAGCCATCTTTGCGGTAGCCTTCCCGATGCCGCTGCTACCACCGACGATGACGATATGCTTGCTTTTCAGCTCGGTTTCGAAAACCGTACTCATTGCTATGTCTCCTCTCCTTGTTGGGTCGGTCAGTCGATGCTCAGCACCAATTTGCCCGTGGTTTCGCCGGCTTCCAGACGACGATGCGCCTCGGCAGCTTGATCAATGGACAGGGTCGCGACCTGCGGACGCAGAACGCCCGTTTCAAGCAGATTAAACACTGTGGCCATGTCCGTGTTGAACTGATCGGGTCGGTTACCGAAATATGTGTATATGTCGCTGACCCGAACTGAGACGGATTTCTGAAAGTGCTTCGCCAAATCCTCGGCAAAACTGCCTGCGGGCGGACCGGCAAGGAACCCAAACAGAACTGCGGTGCCCAGAGGTGCCAGAACGTCGAGATCTGATTTAATAGACTCGCCCGAGATTGGGTTCAGCGTCAGATCCACGCCGCATCCTTCGGTAATTTCCATCACCCGCTGGGTGACATCTTCGGTGCGATAGTCGATAACGTGATCAGCACCTTGATCCTTCGCATACCCAACCTTGTCAGTGCTGGTCGAGGCGATCACCGTCATGCCCAGGTGTTTCGCGATATGCAGCGCCATGGTGCCGACACCTCCGGCTGCCGCATGAACAAGAACGGAATTACCAGCCGTTGCGCCGCCCAGATTGACCAGCATGTGATAAGCAGTCATCCCGTTGACGGGGATTGCGGCTGCGGTTTCGAAATCCACGGCGTCGGCCAACCGTGTGATGCAGGGCGCAGCGATCACCGAATGCGTCCCATATCCACCGGCTCCAATCGGTCCCATCCATGCCACTCGGTCCCCAACAGAGAAGCCTTGCACCCCCTCACCCAGCGCCTCTACAACTCCGGCCCCTTCGACCCCAGGGACATGCGGCAGATCAGGCATCATCCCCTCAGGCATCTCGCCGCAACGGATGATGGTGTCGATAAAGTTGACCGCCCCGGCTTTGTTCCGGATCAGGACTTCCCCAGCATTTGGGGTTGGGGTCGTACGGCTGGTTTTGCGTAAAACATCCGGCTTGCCGGTCTGGGTGATTTCAACTGCGAAAGGCATCATCTGTCTCCTTCTGTTGCGCAGAAGGTAGAGGTCCGCAAATTCAATGATAATAGTTGATATTGAAACTTATAATCCCAACAATAGGATAATGATCTATAACGACCTTGCCCTGTTCACTGTAGTCGCCGACCATCTCAGCTTTTCCAAGGCCGCAGACCGCTTGGGGATACCGCTTAGCCGGGTCAGCCGCAGGATCGCAGAGTTGGAAGACTACCTGGGCACTAAACTGTTCGAGCGGACAACCCGACAGGTTCGCCTGACTGAAGAGGGTCGCCGTCTTCTCGGCATTTGTCAGGGCCCGGTCGAGGCGCTTCAAGGTGTTGTGGGCTTTGCCGACGATACCAAACGCCACAGAATCCGAGTTACGGCACCACCGCTTGCTGCTCGGACAACCATCGGCCCGCGCTTGCTGGATTTTGCGCAACAGAATCCAGGTGTGGAACTCGAATTGACGACAACAAATCTCATGATGGATTTCTTTCGCGACAATATTGATCTGGCCTTTCGGGTCGGCCCGCTGACAGATTCCAGCCTTGTCGCGAAACGGCTATGGTCGATCCCTTACTGCTTTTGCGCCGGTTTGGGTTTCATCCACGAGCATAGGTTGGATAGGCCGATATCCAGACCGGATCTTCTTGTTTTGCCCGCGCTTGCAGCTGGTCAGCCCTGGGTGCTTGAGAGCGGGGAAACATTGCACCCAAAGCACACCGCACACAGCTTATCCGACCTTGATGTCATTGCGCTGGCCGCCCGCCGTAATCTGGGTGTCGCGATGCTGCCATTGGATATGGTGGACGGAGACCTGCAGCAGTTGCAGGTCACAGACACCCTGCCTTTGACCCGGAACATGTTCGCCGTCTATCCCAGCCACCGCCTTTTACCAGCGCGGGTCAGGAAGCTGATTGACTTCATGGCACGCGGCTGAACCTACCAATCAATTGGGACTCCGTCGCGAAAGAACCCTCCCGTCGCGCCGCCTTTGGGCAAATTCGCTGCCCAGGCTGTACCTTTCGTCCCCTCAGAAAAAGGGCGGTGACCGCCCATATCCGTGGCGACCCAGCCGGGGGATGCGGCGTTGACGAGAATGCCATGAGGATTCGACGCGGCAGCGGTTTTGATAGTCACAGCATTCAGCACCGCTTTGGAGATACCATAGCCGGGCTTGCCGGCCAGGACCCCGCAGCAGACGACACGTTGACGATCCGAGCGCCCTCAGCGCGCCGCAAAAGCAGCACAAAGATCAAGGACCGAGAGCTGTGGCAAGTCTCGGAATTGTTGCGGATCAAGGAACACACCAAATCCGGACCATACAAAGCATTCAAACTTCGCCGGGTCCAGCGTGAGAACAACGTCATCAGACTAATCGTACCATCGCCAACTCGAGCGTATCCCGACAGGAGTGACGAAAATACCTCCTTGCAAATCATGAAATCACGCAACTTGCCGCCCCGCCAGTGCTGAACCTTATGCGCGTTTACCTGAGGATACAGAAGGGCAAAATGTTCTGCGAGAACCGCTTCGGGCTTATCGTCAGGTTTTGCATGAAAACGCCCCAATGATATCGACCCAGCGGCCGAAGGATGCCCATTCCCTTCGCTGTTAAGCAACGACTCGGAATGTCAGATGTCTGCATACCTCAGTGGCAACTTCTGTTTACCGCACTGACCTTGGCCAGTTTTCGCAGTTATCTGACTTGCAGACAACGTGTTTGGTTTTATGCAGGAGACGGAACCGCTCAATTCACCTGCTGGGTCTGACTGTCCACATTAGTTGCGTCACTCCAATAGGACCCCTCTTTCCTGTCTATGTGGAGTTTCAGTACGTCCAACGCTTTTGAAACATCGCCATTCTCGACGCACTGAAGCAACTCAATGTGCTCGCGATAGGACTTAGCCATATGATCCTGGTGGTGTCCCAACCGGCTGCGCAATGCCGCCATTTTTAGAGCTATCGTCTGGTACGCGTCATTCAGAAACCGATTATCCGCACAATCAAATAGGCACTGATGGAAAAGAGTATCCTGATACAGGTACTCTGCATCGTTCACCGCCTCTCGCGCCGCCTTCATCCGATCGATGCATTCGGCAAGTGCGGCTTGAAGTTCTTGCGGGTTTGCTTGCATGGCCGAAGTTAAAGCGGTTGTCTCAAGGCAGACACGCGCGTCGCAGAGCTTTGCCAATTCTTCGGGCTCCAAGTTGAACACGAAGGACCCACGTTGCGGTTCGACGACGAGCAGCCCTTCCATTTCAAGTCGATTGATTGCCTCACGAACAGGGGTGCGGCTGACCTCAAGATTCTTCGCGATTCGAGCCTCAGAAAGTTGTTCACCCAGTTCGAACTCGCCTTTGATAATCCGCTCGCGCAGGTTTTCGGTCACCAATTCCGTCAATGATTTCGGTCTGTTGAATGGGCTCATGTCGCTCTCCTCAGTTCGACAGTAGCAGTGATGTATCTGGCATACAATGTGTTAGTGTTGACATATTAGCATACTGTATGCCAGTTTTGATTCTCATAAAGAGACGGCATCGGGAGGGGCGTCTTTGCAAAGGTTGGAGACATGGATTGTTGCACTGAACCGGGCGCTGGTCGCCGTGGCCCTGGCTACGGTTTTCGCAATCGTCTTTGCCAACGTGGTTGGGCGCTACGGTTTCGGCGCATCTTTTGCCTGGGTTGAAGAGGTCGCCCGCCACCTGATGATCCTTGGTGCGTTTTGTGGTGCTGGTCTTGCTTTGCGCGAGGGCCGGCTGGTCGCAATCACCACAATTCCGGACTTGCTGCCGGATGCGTTGGCCCGCCTTTTGCGCTGGGGCATCGTCATTGTGATGTTTGGGTTCATGGCAACGATGCTGCGGCTGGGCATCCAGTTCGTCGAATTCGGTTGGAACAAGGAAACTATGTCCACCGGTATCTCGCGCGGCATTCCGTATCTGGCCATCCCGATTGGTTGCGCGCTGTTTCTGATCCAACTGGCCTTCTTCGCCAAACGCTTCGTCAATCAGGATTTTGAACATGGCCCCAACCCCGACGGCGACGAGGCGGAGGTCTGAGCCGTGGCAAAAACCCTGATCATCTTGTTCTTCGCGACGCTGTTTCTGGGTGTTCCCGTAGCCTTCACGATGGGGATCGCCGGCCTGTCGGCGATTTTTATCGACGGTTCGTTGAACCCACTGGTCGCAACCCAACGCATGTTCGCCGGGATCGACAGCTTCCCGCTGATGGCGGTACCGTTCTTCATTCTCGCGTCTGAGCTGATGACGGCCTGCGGGCTAACAAACGCTTTGTTGCGCTTTGCCAACGCTCTGGTTGGGCACGTACGTGGTGGGCTGGGGCATGTGAACATCCTTGTGTCGATGCTGTTCGCGGGGATCAGCGGTTCTGCCCTCGCGGATGCCGCAGGGCCTTCTGCCATCGTCATGAGGATGATGCGTGAAGCTGGATATGAGAAGAACTATGCCGGTGCCTTGTCCGCCGCGACAGCCACCATCGGTCCGATCATCCCACCGTCCATTCTGGCTGTTATTTTTGCGATCTCTACAAATGGAGTGACGGTCGCGGGACTGTTTTTGGCTGGAATTGTGCCTGGGGTTCTGCTGGGCGTTGCGCTGGCCATCGCGAACCATATCGTGTCCACCCGCAACGGCTACCGCGGGCGCGAACATCGCGCCACCATGGTTGAATTGCGCAGCGCAACTCTGGCGGCCATTCCAGCCCTGATCATGCCAGCAATCATTCTGGGCGGCATCCTGTTCGGTGTGTTCACCCCGACCGAGGCGGGCGCGGTGGCCTCTGCCTACGCTCTGTTTCTTGGCTTCATCCTGCGCGCTTTCACGGTCCGCGCTCTGTACGCCGCGTTTGTGCGGGCCGCGGTGGTGACGTCGTCGGTCTTCCTGATCGTGGCGATGGCGTCGATCTTTGCCTGGCTGCTGACCTATCTGCAAATCCCGCAGGAACTGGCCAAACTGATCACCCAGATCACCGACAACCGTCTGGGCATTCTGTTCATTCTTGCGGCATTCGCACTGATCTGCGGCTTCTTCATCGACACGCTGCCCGCTTTAATCATCCTGACGCCGATCCTCGGCCCTATCGCTTATTCTGCGGGGATCGACCCGCTGCAATTCGGGATGATGCTAGTGCTGAACCTCACCATCGGAATGATCACCCCTCCGGTTGGTCCAGTACTGTTCGTGATCGCCACCGTCGGACAACTGAAAATCGAACGCCTGTCAAAAGCGGTTTTGCCGCTGCTGCTGGCTGAGCTCGTGGTGCTGCTTCTGGTCATTCTCGTGCCGGGTGTCAGCACCTTCATCCCCAACTTCTTTGGATTTGCGAACTGACATGAAAGGGAGGAACCTCATGAAAACCATGTCGAAACTGATGACGGCAACAGCCGTTGTTGCAATGACCGCCGCCAGTGCGGCTTCGGCTAAAGAGCTGAAATACGCGCATTTTCAGGCCGCTGACCTGAGCTCGCCCAAACACGCCGCGGCGCTGGCGTTTGAAGCCTGCGTCGAGGGCAAGACCTCAGGCTCGATCGACGTTCAGATCTTCCCGGCCTCGCAGCTGGGCGGAGGGTCCGAGATCATGGAAGGTCTGCAGCTGGGCACCGTTCAGATGGCAGCGATCCACGACGGCCCGATCTCAGCGGTCTACAAACCCTTCTCAGTTCTGGCGATGCCCTACCTGTTCGACGATCAGGCGATGGCCTGGGCAGTGATGGACGGCGAATTCGGTGACGCGCTGGCCGACGATATGCTGGCAAAGACCGGCATCCGCAGCTTTGGTGTGGCCGATAATGGCGTGCGCAACTTCACTAATAACGTCAAACCCGTGGCCGAGCCTGCCGATATGGAAGGCTTGAAAATGCGCGTAATGACCGCGCCGGTCTGGGTGACTCTGGTCGAAAGCCTGGGCGCATCGGCAACTCCAGTGCCATGGCCGGAACTGCCGGGCGCTCTGCAGCAAGGAGTTGTGGACGGGCAGGAAAACGGCGTGACGAACATCGTCAACGCCTCGCTCTATCAGCATCAGAAATACGTGTCTCTGGATGGACATGTGTTTAGCTGGCACGCCTATCTGATGTCGGACATGTTTTTCGAAAGCCTGACCGATGACGAGAAGAAGGCTGTCGAGCAGTGCGTCGAGATTTCGAAAACGATCCACCGCGGCATGACCGCCGCGCAGGACGCAAACGCAACTGCGATCCTGTCCGAAAAAGGCATGGAAGTTGTTCCCGTCAGCCCCGAGCAAAAGGCCATGTTCCGCGCCGCCGCTCAGCCTGCTGTGCGTGAGTACATCGTCAGCGAAATCGGTGAGGACTGGCCAAACCGCCTCGACGCAGCCGTCGAAGCTTACAAGGCACAGTAATCCATGCCGAGGGATCGTCACATGACCAACCAGACCATCGCAATCCTTGAACCAGGCTATGCCGCCTATGACACCGAGGCTTCGGTGCTGGCTAAGCAAGATGTTCAGATTGCACCGGTCACGCCGGAAACAGCGGCGGTCCCAGCTTTGCAGGCGTTGGACCCGGTTGCCATCCTCGTTCGCGAACGCGCCGTGGACGCAGCCGTAATCGATGCCTGCCCAAATCTCAAAGTCGTCGTCCGCTATGGTGTGGGCGTCGATAACATCGACTTGGACTACGCGAAGTCGCGTGGCATTTACGTCGCGAACGTCCCCGATTATGGGGCCGAAACTGAGGTCAGCGAACATGCGCTGGCGCTTTACCTGGGGGTTCAGCGGCGTATCCCATCGCGTGATGCTGAAGTGCGACAGGGCCAATGGGGTATAGGCCAAGCAGCCCTGATCCCCAGCCGCGAAAACGCCACCCTTGGCCTGATCGGGTGTGGCAAGATCGGTTTACAGGCAGCCCAGAAATTTCGAGCGCTGGGGTTTGCGTCCGTGTTGGTCTTTGACCCGTATATGAGCGACGAGGCCGCAGCCGCTGCCGCTGTGCAAAAGGTCGGTTTGACCGAGCTTTGCATGGCAGCCGACGTGATCAGCCTGCACGCACCGCTTACCCCTGAAACGCGGCATATCCTGGATGCCGAACACATAGCGCTGATGAAGCCAAGTTCGATCGTGATCAATGTATCGCGCGGGGGCCTGATCGATGAGGAGGCGCTGGCCGACGCTCTAAACCACGGGCGCATATTTGGCGCAGGCATCGACGTGTTCGAACACGAGCCGGTCGCCCCGGATAATCCACTGCTGCACAGCGCCAACACCATCGTGTCCGACCATGCCGCCTGGTATTCGGAACGTTCAGTCGCGGTTCTGCAACGAAATGCAGCCGAAGAAATCACCCGCGTTCTCAACGGGGATCAGCCCAAAAGCTGGAAAAACCCGTGGTGAGACGCCCCGCCTTCTAACTATCTTACCCAAGAGGATAATACTCATGAACACTCAAGAACTCGTTGCCGGGTTTCGCAAAGTGGCCACCGCATCCGTCGCAGACGCGGTTGACAAGATCGCAGGTAAAACCGGCTTTCTGCCTGCCTCGATCAAGCCGCGCATCAACGAAAAGAAAATCGTTGGCCCTGCCGTGACCATACTGGAAGGTCCGACTGATGAATTTATGCCACCCCAGCACGCGCTGGACGCCATTGATGAGTCCGAGGCTGGTTCGGTCATTGTGATCTCGACCAACGGCACCACTGACGTTGCCCTGTGGGGTGGTCTGATGACTGCGGGCGCTGTCGCCAACAAGCACGAAGGCGCGGTTCTGGATGGCGGTGTCCGCGATCTGGTCGAAATCAAACGTGACTATGACTTCCCGGTCTATTCCCGCTGCGTCAGCCCGGGCACCACGCTAGGCCGCATCCGGACGCTGGCCTCGAATGTCGAAGTGGCGATGGGCGAAGTCATCGTGCACCCCGGCGATATCATCGTAGCCGATATTGACGGTGCGGTGGCCGTGCCGCGCGACCATGCCGAGGCAATCCTGGAAATGGCGCGCGAGATCGACGAGCGCGAAGCCGAACAGGCCCGCCTGATTATCGAAAGTGGCTCGCTGCGCGAAGGTCTGGCGAAATACGGTCGTATCTAAACCAAACGTTCCGCAGGCCGCGGCAACGGCCTGCGGAACACCAAAACTCAGCAAGGGAGGAATACATGCTGAAACGAATGCTCAACACGGTGGCCCTTACCGTCGTTCTGGCCACCCCGGCGCTTGCGATCGAGCCCGAGGTAGTAGCGGAATGGAACAGTCTGCCCTATGCCGTCAAGGACGAGGCGACAAAATCCGCATGGGAAGGCAGCGAAATCTTCGGTAAAGCGCTGGTTCAGGGCGCCAAGGTCGACAGCCAGGGCAACATCTATGTGTCCACCGCGCGCTGGGGCGGGGCCGAGATCCCCTCGACCGTCTCGAAACTGGCCAAGAACGGCGACACGTGGGAACTGGAGGCGTTTCCGTCTGAGGAAATGAACAGCATGTCGAACCCTGATGGCCTTAAGGCCGTTCTGGGTTTTGAGATCGACCGCAACGATGTTATGTGGATCCTGGATCAGGGCCACGTGGCCGGCCCTCCGTTTGAAGACGGTGACGCCAAGCTGGTGCTTTGGGATCTGAAAGAGAACAAGGAAATCCAGCGCTATGTCTTCACAGCGGAAGAAGCGGATCGTCAGTGTTCTTTCCTGAACGATCTGGCCGTCGATAACGACACCGGCTTTGCCTATATCGCGGACAGCGGCATTTTCTGCGACCCGCTGCATGGCGGCCTGATCGTCTATGACAGCAACACCAACTCGGTGCGCCGCATTCTGGATCAGCACCGGTTCACCAATGATGAACCTAATTTCTTCTTCAACATCGACGACCGCCCGGTACTGAAGAATGGCGGCATGCGCACCGGTGCCGATGGCATCGCGTTGTCGGGCGACAAGGAAACGCTTTACTGGACCAATTTGACCGGCAATCACCTGTATAGTTTGCCGACCGAAATCCTGCGTGATTTCGAGACCAATGAGACGGTCATCGAAAACGCGGTTGAGGTTGCCGCAGTGCTGCCCTCGAACACCGATGGGATGACGGCGGACAACGCAGGCAACATCTACATGTCCGCGCTGTCACTGGACGGGATCATGAAGTTCGATGAATCCACGCGTGAGGTCAGCCGTTTCGTCCACCACCCGGAAATGAACTGGCCCGACACGCTGGCCTGGGGACCGGATGGTGAGACGTATGTGGTGTCGAACCACCTGCACATCTGGGTCGATGGCGACATGAATTTTGAAGACCCCGAAATCCCGAACTTCCGAATCTGGAAGATCCCGGGTGTCGGCCAAAGCTATACGACCGAATAATCCTCCCATACAACTTGGTCAGCCCTAACGGGCTGACCCTTTTACGTGAAATGAGACAGCAATGACCCCCGATATTCTGTGCCTTGGCGAACCGATGCTGGAATTCAACCAGCAGCCTGATGGGAACTACCTGCCCGGACATGGCGGCGACACCTCGAACTGCGCCATCGCAGCCGCGCGACAGGGGGCATCCGTCGGCTATGTGACGCATATCGGCGCGGATACGTTCGGCAATTCCTTCATGGACCTTTGGAAGGCTGAGGGGATCGACACCTCGACCGTACGTCAGGTCGCGGACGCTCATACCGGGGTTTATTTCGTGACGCATGGTGCGACCGGGCACGAGTTCAGCTATTTTCGTGCAGGCTCTGCCAGCAGCCGGATGGGACCAGAAGATCTGCCGGTAGCCGCGTTGCAATCGGCCAAAATCCTGCATGTTTCGGGCATCAGTCAGGCAATATCGGATATTGCGGCTGATGCTGTATTCCGCGCAATACAGATCGTGAAGGATGCCGGGGGCCTCGTGTCCTACGACACCAATCTGCGCCTGAAGCTCTGGCCGATCGCGCGCGCGCGCGCCGTAACACATGCCGCCATGTCACAGTGCGATATTGCCCTTCCCGGTCTGGATGATGCAGAGCAACTGACAGGCCTTTCCGATCCAGATGCCATCGCAGACTTCTACTTGAACCTCGGGGCAAAAATTGTCGCTTTGACGCTGGGGGCCGAAGGGACACTGGTTGCGACACCTGAAAAGCGTGAGCGTGTCAAAGGCCGCCGGGTCGAAGCGGTGGATGCCACGGCCGCGGGCGACACATTTGACGGTGCCTTCCTGTCTCGTATTGTTTTGGGCGATGACCCGTTTCAGGCCGCACGTTATGCCAACGCCGCCGCCGCCCTTTCGACCCAAGGGTACGGTGCAGTTGCCCCAATGCCTCGCAAAGACGCGGTCGAGGTGTTTCTTGCGGAAGGAGACTGACCCATGAAGCACGCTGTTGTTATTGGCGGCACCCGCGGCATTGGCGCTGGTATCGCAGGGGAACTTCGCCGCAAGGGATGGCGCATCACAGCAACCGGCGTCGGGGCTGACGAGGTTTCGGCCTATGCTACGCAGCACCCTGACGGTGTCTGCGCACAATTGGATGTGCGGGATACTTCGGCCGTTACCGCATTTTTCGGTGGGATTGAGCACCTCGACGGGCTGGTCAATTGCGCAGGTATTCTGGCGCGCGGCGCGGAATATGAGATCGATGTTTTTGAGACAGTAATCGACATCAACCTGACCGGCACAATGCGCTGCTGTCTGGCCGCGCAACCTCTGTTGGCCGCGTCAGGCGGAGCCATCGTGAACACCGCATCGATGCTAAGCTATTTTGGTGGGCCACTTGTTCCGGCCTATTCTGCCAGCAAAGGCGGGGTCGCCCAGTTGACCAAGGCTTTGGCCGGGAAATGGGCTGAGGATGGCGTGCGCGTCAATGCGGTTGCACCGGGATGGATCGAAACCGAAATGACCGAAGCCTTGCGCGCCGATCCAGCGCGTAACCAACCGATCCTTGGCCGCACACCGCTGGATCGTTGGGGCAAGCCAGCGGAGGTTGGTGCGCTGGCCGCATGGTTACTGTCAGACGAGGCAACATTTGTAACCGGAGCCGTTTACCCGGTCGATGGCGGTTATTCCGCGATGTGACAAAGGAGCAGAAAATGCGATTACAAGAAAACGACGACGATCCGAGAATGCCGTATCAACTGCCGTTTCCCAAAGAGGCGCAGGAAGAGATCGTGATCCCCGACGCGATTGCATTGGATGAGCGTATCTGGGTTCCCCAAACCGAGAACGTGTCGTTCCGGCCTTTGTGCCTGAACAGGTCGCAAGGCTATTGGATGAACCTTCTGCGCGTCCGGAAATCAGGTGTCCTGTCCCGGCATCGGCACCCTCAACCCGTGCATGGGTTTGTTCTGAAGGGGCGCTGGCACTATCTGGAACATGACTGGGTCGCACAAGAAGGCGGCTATGTGTATGAGCCGCCGGGTGAAACTCATACGCTAGTCGTGCCCGATGATGTGGAGGAGATGATCACATACTTTCAGGTGAACGGAGTAATGCTCTATGTCGACCCATGGGGCAAAACCATGGGTTACGAGGACGTCTTCACAAAAATCGACATGTGCCGTAAGCACTATGAGGAAGTCGGCTTGGGTGCGGATTATGTCGAGCAGTTCATCAGATAGTCGGCTGCAACTAGCATTGGTTGCGCATGACGCCAAGAAAGACCTGATGGTCGAATGGGCCAGAAGGCATTCCGAAACATTGCGTCAAGCCAACCTTTTTGCCACAGGTACCACTGGCGGGCGTATAAACGCAGCCCTGCCCGAGCTTCAACTGACCGCCCTCAAAAGCGGTCCGTTGGGGGGCGATCAGCAGCTTGGTGCGATGATTTGTGAGGGTAAGCTCAATGGCCTATTCTTCTTCATAGATCCACTGTCACCGATGCCCCATGATGTGGATGTCAAAGCTCTCAGCCGCCTGGCGATTGTTTACGACCTACCTTTCGCAAGCAGCCCAAGCACAGCGGATTTCGTTTTGAACGGAATTTTTCAGTAGAGAATTCAGTAAGGAGTGACTGGCAGTTTTATGACTGCTTCCAGCCCATTCTTTAAAAAAACAACGTTTTCCGGCGCAAAGGTTTACGGCGCAGCCCACACCGCCGCACAGGTTTTGGGGTCAGTGGGATTTGGACAACCCAAACGACCCTGACCGTCTGGGGCAAGGTGCTGCCTTCCGCCTCGGGCTACCCTATTAAACAACACCGTGTCCTCGGCTGCGCCTGCGCGCCGCACTCCTATTGTCTAATAACATGGCCTGGCGCCCGTATGCGTTCGTCACGTGGCAGATCAGCAAGCATAAACGCCTTCGGCGTCTGATCTGCAAATCAGCCCTGATTTTCCCAAAAGGGAGGTCAGTATCATTGAAATCGCTCTAGGTGCTGGATGAAGGAAGTGAGGCGAAAATGGAAAGGTTCTGTCACTGGTGGCAGAACTATGTGTCGCCCTACACAGATACCAATGGCGGACCGAGGAGGATTCGAACCCCCGACCCCTTGATTCGTAGTCAAGTACTCTATCCAGCTGAGCTATCGGTCCGCGTTGGTGAGGCGGTGTTTAGACCTGCCGCCCAGGACGTGCAAGTCGATTCTTCAAAAATATTTCAAAAAGTCATGTCGCCGCGCGGAAGGCTTATTTCAAACACGGTTCCTTCGGGTCCGGTCTGTTTCAAAGTCAGATCTCCGCCATGCCCACGCACCAGTTCCTGAGAAATTGCCAGCCCCAAACCTGAACCACCCTTTCGGACACCGCCCTGAAAAGGCGTGAAAAGGTTTTCCCGCGCTTTCGGCGGAAGGCCCGGGCCTGTGTCACGGATTTCAACACACCAAGTGTCGCCATATTCGCAGCCGGCAATTGTAACGCGCCCAGGCTTGCCCGCCGCAACCAGGGCCTGACGCGCGTTGCGCACGAGGTTCATGATGACCCGAAAAAGCTGCTCGGGGTCTGCGCGGACGATCAGATCTTCGGGAACTTCATTCACAATTTCGACGCAGGCATCGGCGACGGCAAGTTGTTCACTGGCTGCTACATCCGCGGCCAGCGACCGCACTGGAACCATCGTCAGCGTCGGGGCCGGTTCTTCCGCGCGCCCAAAGGCCAGCGTGCTTTCACACAAAGATACGGCACGGGTGATGGAATTCACCAATTTAGGGGCCATCCGACGAACCAGTGGATCATCGCTGGATTCGATCCTGTCCGTGAACAGCTGTGCCGATGTCAAAATATTGCGCAAATCGTGACTGACTTTGGCGACGGCACCACCCAGCTGCGCCAACCTCTCGCGCTGTCGCAGCGCCTGTGTGAGGTCAGTCTGCAGCATTTGCAGCGCCTCTTCAGCTTCGCGCAGCTCTGTCACTTTCGAGTTCGGCGAGATGATCCCCCGCGCGTCTTCGGGCGCGCTGGCATAGCGCTGCATATACCCCACTACGCTTTTGATTGGCCGTACAAGCACAACCCGAACAGCCAAGAAAAGCAGCGAAGCGGTGATAATCGAAATGACAAAAGACAAGCCAAGAATACGCAGGCCATAGTCCACCATCGCCATTCGCAATGGCGTGCTGTCTGTGGTGACTTCAATCAGCAAGCCCGCACCTTTGACCGGCTCGCCGATAACTCGAATGATTTCATTTTCGGGCGTGACAATCCGGCTCATGGCGTCCCGGATCAGAACCCAGGGCCCCGCTTCGCGCAGATCGTATGTCTTGGCAATTGAATCCGGAATCGGTGAAGACAACATAAGCTGCCGAACTTCGTCCCGACGCAAAACCACGTTATAAACACCCGCATTCGCCAGCAGTTCTGCCTCGAGGTCATCAGCCAGCATATCGTCTGCCAGCAACGCCAGCGAAGCAATCTGGGCGCGCTCCAGACGGTTCAGCAGGAAATCCTCGCGGAACCGGGCAATAGACGGGACAAAAATCAGGATTTCGGCCAACATGACGAAGACCGTCGTCAGGATCAGAAATCGGCCCGACAGCGAATTCAAAATGCGCCCCTCCTCAGGTCAGGGAATCCAGCGCTGGACGAACCCGACCACTCGTTTAACTGTCTGATTCTCAAACAGCCTTGGCGTGAAATAAGCACCCGCCACGCGTTTGTTAAGCTCTCCGACCGTCGGATAGGGCGAAACCATTGCAGCAATCTGCCCCATCTTCAGGTTATTGGCCAATGCAAGCGACCACAAGTTGATCAACTCGCCTGCCTGATGACCCACGATTGTGGCCCCAACAGGACGGCCTTTGACAACCATGACCTTGATGAAGCCGTTTGTCCTACGCTCGGAAATGGCCCGGTCGTTGTGATGATAGTCAAAGCGGGCAATTTCGAGCCTGTCGCCATGCTGGTCGTGCGCTTGAGCTTCGGTCAGACCAACTTGCGCCAGTTCAGGATCTGTGTAGGTCGCCCAGGGGATATGCGCGGTCTTGGCTTTGGACGGCAGACCAAACAACGCCGAGCGAATTATGATACCCGCATGGTAGCCCGCCACATGAGTGAACTGCATCCCACCTGCAACATCACCAATGGCATAGATCCGGCGATTTGTCGTCCTGAGGGCTTCATCTGTCTTAATGCCGGTCCGGGTGCGGTCAATACCCGCCGCTTGCAGATTCAACTGGTCAATGTTTGCCTTGCGCCCGGCCGCGATCAAAAGATGAGATCCCTTGAGAATCTCACCGTTTTCGGTCACCACTTCTACCGCGCCTTCGCTGCCTCGGATCTGTGCCACCATGGCGCTTTCGCGGATATCGATACCTTCGCTACGTAGCGCTTCCAGCACCACCGCCGCGGCTTCGGGGTCGTCTTTGCCCAGCGCCCTTTGACCCTCTATGACCGTGACCTTACTGCCGAGGCGTCGATGGGCCTGCGCCATTTCCATACCGATCGGGCCACCGCCAATGATCAGCAAATGATCCGGCCGCTCGCGCAGGTCGAAAATAGTTTCATTCGTAAAGTAAGGAACCGCATCCAGCCCGGGAATCGGCGGCACCAGGGGCGAGGACCCAGTTGCAATCACGATCCGGCGCGCAGTGATGATGTGATCTCCTGCCTGCACTTGGTTGGGAGAGATAAAGGTGCCGTATTCTCGGATCACCTTGACGCCAAATCCTTCAAAGCGCTCTTGGCTGTCCATCGGTTCGATCTGGGCGATGACGTTATGCACATGGTCCTTGGCCGCCCCATAGTCGATCTGAGGAGTCACATCCGCTACCCCAAACGCCGCGGAATGCGCCTGACCATAAGCGGCCTTCCCGCTTGCGATCAACGCCTTGGACGGGACGCAGCCGAAATTCAGGCAATCGCCGCCCATCTTGTGGCCTTCCAGCAAAACGACATCTGCACCCATCTGGCTGGCCCCAGCTGCAACTGACAGGCCGCCGGACCCGGCCCCAATGACCAGGAGGTCTGTTTTCAGTTCGGTCATGGCTCAGCTGTCCTTATTTGCGCGCAAGGCTTTGATGACGATGGGCAAAGCGGCCAGAACGCACAAGCCGATAATCGGTCCGATCACGAACGGCTCCCACAACAGAGACACATCCGGTGTTCCGCCGCGATCGAATACACCACCAAGCCCGACACCAATCCACGTGTAGACAATCGCCCCGGGGATAATGCCAAGGGCAGTGGTGATCAGGAAGTTGCGAAACTTCACGCCGACCAGAGCAGGCACCAGATTTGCAACAAAGAACGGAACAACCGGGACCAGCCGCAACAGGAACAGGACCGAGATCTCATTCTCGCGCAGACCATCCTTCAGTTTCTTGACCGTCCCTTCCGACGATTCCAAACGGGCGGTCAGCGACTCACCCAATCCCCAGCGTGCCGCCAGGAAAATAGCCGAAGCTCCGATGGTTGCAGCCACAACATTGAGAACCGTGCCCGCAAACAATCCAAACAAGAACCCGCCTGTCATCGACGCGACCGCCGCCCCCGGCAGCGAGAACGCCACAATGACGATATAAATGGCCACAAACGCTGCGGCCATGACCCAATAATGACCATCCCGCCAAGCCAAAAGCGCCTCGCGGTTGTCCCGCAAGGTTTCAAAGCTCAGGTAATCCCCCAGCGTGAAAAAGCCCGCAACGGCAACACCAAGGATCACCAGCAACGGAATATGGCGCGCAAACCCGCTGCGCGGTGCCTGGCTTGTTTCAGACATCAGGTTTTCCGGTTCGTTCTGTTTCATTCTGTGCCCAAGATGCGCTTCCAATCGGTCAAGCAACAGAGGGATCACGGGGCCTTGATCTTTGTGGCGCTGAATGTGAGAGATTTCATCGATAATTGGGTGTTTTGAAACCTTTTCAGCTCTGCGGGTACAGAATTGTTGCAAAAGGCGCGAAAACCCCACTGTTGGGGTTTGACTTACCACCCGCTTAGCAGTAGAGGACGGGCTTCGAACACTAGGGCCAGGCGAATCCGCGCCGCACCCCACCGCTATAGATTGGAGACGGAGCGATGAAACGCACCTATCAGCCTTCGAACCTGGTTCGCAAACGCCGCCACGGTTTCCGCGCGCGCATGGCCACCAAGGCCGGCCGCAAGATCCTGAACGCACGCCGCGCACGCGGCCGCAAGTCGCTGAGCGCGTAAACCGCTCACCGATCAGGTTATGAACATGACGCCGCCGGAGGCCCCTGAGGATGGTATGCACCAGCCCGGGAATACGCCCCCGGCGGCGTCCGTTTGTTCACCTGAACCTCTTGTCGTTCTTAAAAATCGGTCCGACTTTCTGAAAGCCGCACGCGCGCGCAGGCAAGGAACGTCGTCGATGATGGTCCAGGCGCGCAGACGCACTCCAGAAGAGGCATCCGGGATTCGCGTAGGTTTTACCTGCTCGAAGAAGGTCGGCAACGCCGTGGCCCGCAACCGCGCCAAACGTCGCTTACGCGAAGCCGCGCGGGCCATACTGCCCGAATCTGGTCGCGATGGGTGGGATTACGTTCTGATCGGCCGGGCCGAAGTCACGGCCAACCGCCCCTACGACGCACTGTTGAGTGACCTGCGCAATGCGTTGCGCAAGGTTCACGCACAGGGCAAATGACATTTCTGGCCCATATCCTCGCGCTGCCCGTTCGGGCCTATCGGCTGATTTTCAGCCCGTGGGTTGGCTTTAACTGTCGATATCAGCCAACGTGTTCAGCTTATGCGCTGGAGGCATTGGAAAAGCACGGTGCGATAAAGGGCGCATGGTTGGCCGCGCGTCGGATCGGGCGCTGTCATCCGTGGGGTGGCGACGGCTACGATCCGGTCCCTGAGTCCGATACCTCGACCGATAAGGGCTAGACCCGGCATCCTGTCACCATCTTGCCCGGTTGGGCCAACTGCTGTAGGGGCAGCGCATGTTTGATGATGCAGACGATATCCACCCGCTGTTTGCTGGCGCGCCCTCGACCACCGAGTTCAAGAAGCTGCGCAAGCGTATCGTACGGCAAACCCGCGAAGCGATCGAGCAATACGGGATGGTAGACCCGTCTGCCCACGACAAGGACGGCAAACCGCCACGCTGGCTGGTCTGTCTGTCAGGCGGCAAGGACAGTTATACGCTGCTGGCCGTTCTCTACGAATTGAAATGGCGTGGCCTGCTGCCTGTGGATCTGCTGGCCTGCAATCTGGATCAAGGTCAGCCCGGATTTCCCGCGACAGTCCTGCCCGAATTTCTCGAACGCATGGATGTACCGCACCGAATCGAGTACCAGGACACCTATTCCGTTGTGATGGACAAGGTTCCGCAGGGCCGAACCTACTGCGCCCTGTGTTCACGCCTGCGCCGTGGCAACCTGTATCGCATCGCGCGTGAAGAGGGGTGCTCGGCGGTTGTTCTGGGCCATCACCGCGACGACATTCTTGAGACATTTTTCATGAATCTCTTCCACGGCGGTCGTCTGGCCACCATGCCGCCGAAGCTGGTGAATGAAGAGGGCGATCTTTTTGTCTTCCGACCGCTGGCCCATGTTGCCGAAGCCGATTGCGAGAAATTTGCCAATGCAATGCAATACCCGATCATACCCTGCGATCTTTGCGGCAGTCAGGACGGGTTGCAACGCCAGCAGGTGAAACAGATTCTCGATCAATGGGAAAAGAACAGCCCGGGTCGGCGTCAAGTTATGTTCCGCGCCTTAACAAATGCACGTCCTTCGCATCTGCTGGACGCGAAACTGTTTGATTTCCTTAACCTTTCAATAAATTCTGACAAAAAAACCGAAAACTTGGACGGAATTCCGCAGCTGCGTTAACGACTGACTCAGACTGGTTTCCTAGGCTCAACGGCGTGTCATTCATGCCCAAGGCCAAAAGCACGATGCGGAACCATTCTTCTATCGACCGTTTTATACGTTCTTTGAACTCCGTTTTTAACAGTCCATCAGCGCTGGCGTTTATTCCCGCGCTCAGTTTGGGTGCGTTCTGGATCGGGGGCGAACGTGCTTTGGTTTCAATTGCATTGGGCCTCCCCTTGGCAATCACAGGCCTTGGTGCGTTTTCGTCCAAACAAACCCGTCCGCGCTTGGGGCGGTCGGTTGGCCTATTGTCAAACGACGACTTCGCATCCGCATTAAACGAAGTGTTTGCTGAAACCTGTCGCAAAGGCGAAGACTCTGCTTGTTTTGCCGTGGTTCTGGATGATTACACTCAGTTGCTTGATCTTCATGGTCAGGCAGCCGCAAACCACGTTGCACAGCAGTTTTGCGCGCGTGTCATGTCCATGATCCGCACGAACGACTGCGCGACACGCGTTGGCGGGAATAAGATGATGGTGGTCTTGCGGCCCTCTGACCAACTGGATCTAGAGGCCTGCATTCAAATGTCGGGCGTATGCAATCGGCGGTGGAAGAGCCGATCATGTTAAATGGAACCGGCGTCTACATGTCGTGCTCGATCGGTTCCTGCCTAAGCGGCAGCTTTCCGGACGGGTCGGCTATGGACTGGCGCGATGCTGCGAATAACGCCCTGCTTGAAGCGCAACAGAATGGCCCATCCACGATTCGCGCCTTTTCATCCGAGACCCGCCGCCGGGCTCAGGTTCGCTCCAATCTGCGCAAGGAGTTTGAAACTGCCCTGGACAGCGGTGAGATTCGTCCTTGGTTTCAACCTCAGATTTCCACCGACACCGGGCGCGTCACTGGCTTTGAGGCGCTGGCCAGATGGGAACACCCAAAAAAGGGGGTTCTGGGCCCCAACGTCTTTCTGCCGTTTGCAGAACATGCCGATCTTATGGGTCGGCTGGGACAGACGATGCGGCACTGCGCGTTTTCTGCCATGCGCGACTGGGATAGGGCAGAGCTTTATGTGCCGCGTATCGGCATCAACTTTTCCTCGGACGAGCTGCGCGATCCGGGCCTGATCGACCGCCTGAAATGGGAGTTGGATCATTTCGACCTGACACCCGACAGGTTGGCAGTCGAAGTGTTGGAGACCGTTTTTTCCCGTCGACCCGATGACGTCATAACCCGCAACGTCACCGGGTTGGCTACAATGGGCTGTTGCATTGATTTGGACGATTTTGGAACCGGCCATGCCTCGATCGCATCCATAAAACGATTCAACGTGTCGCGCATAAAGATCGATCGGTCTTTTGTCGCAAAAGCCGATCAAGACCCCAGCCAGCAGCAACTGGCAAGCGCCATTCTGACCATGGCTGAACGTTTGAATCTGGAAACACTGGCCGAAGGCGTCGAAACGCCAGGCGAGCATGCATTGATGGCCCAGTTGGGATGTGACCATGTTCAGGGTTTTGGTATCAGCAAGCCGATGCCAGTCGAAAAAACCAGGGACTGGATCATGTCCTATCGCAGCAAATTGAACCGAGTACCCAAAATTGGGCGGGAAACAGGTTAAAGAACCCCAAATCAAGCCAAAGAAGACCGGTACGTGACGAATTGAAGGGCGATTCCGCTTGACCTTTGGGCCCGCACTCTGTTGAACCCTGCGGGTGTCTTTCACTGCTCAAGGTGGCTGTCCCCTATGGACGATCAGAACAAGAATCTCATCCTCGCAACTGCGCTCAGCTTTCTCGTGATCCTGGTCTGGTTTGTGCTGTTCCCTCCGCCGGAACCAACGCCCGCACCGGAACAGGCTGAAATTGCCAATGTCGAAGGCAATGACGTTCAGACGCCCAGCGCTGCCGAAACCGGCACTGTAGGAGAGGCAACCGCAGCAGCGACCGAAGCTGAACCTGAGGCCCAAGCCCCTCGGATCAGTATTGACACGCCGCGCCTGACCGGCAGCCTGTCGCTGGCCGGTGGTCGCATCGATGAGCTGTCGCTGAAAGACTATAAGGTTTCGCTGGCCGACGATTCTCCGATTGTCGAACTGATGTCACCGGTGGGGTCCGAGTCCGCGTACTATGCCTTATACGGTTGGGCCCCTGGCGCGGGCTTGAGCGGTGCCGACGTTCCCGGACCCAACACAATCTGGTCCGTTGAACAGGGCGAGACCCTTGGCGTAGACAGCCCGGTGACGCTTGTTTGGGACAACGGCAATGGTTTGACCTTCCGCCGCGCTATCTCGGTTGATGAGAACTATATGTTCAGCGTCACACAGTCGGTTGAAAACGCCACCGAGGCCGAGGTCGGCATGGCCCCCTACGGCATCCTGGCACGCCACGGTATCGGCGAAGACGGTGATCTGCCTGGCTTGAAGAATTTCTTCATTCTCCATGAAGGCGTCATCGGCATGGCCGACGGGACACTGACGGAGGTGGACTATGGCGACGTCCGTGATTTCGACATCGACCCGAATGAGCGTGCGCAGGCCGAGGTATATCAGGTAAAGGAAAATGGCTGGATCGGTTTCACCGATCATTATTGGATGACCACTCTGATCCCTGAGCCTGGTTCCGCATTCAAAGCTGCCGCCAAGTATGACTCGCGCCGCAAGATCTATCAGACAGAAACGGTTCTGCCGACGCTGACCGTAGCGCCGGGTGCGACCGAGCAGGTCTCAACACGTCTATTTGCCGGTGCAAAAGAATGGGAAGCCATTCAGGAATACCAGTCTGAAGGTGTTCAGAAATTCATCGACAGTATTGATTGGGGTTGGTTCTTCTTCCTGACCAAACCAATCTTTTGGCTGCTGCATAACATCAACGTGCTGATTGGCAACATGGGTTGGTCGATCATCGGCCTGACGCTGATCATCAAGGCGATCCTGTTCCCGCTGGCGTTCAAATCCTACGTCTCGATGGCGAAGATGAAGGAACTGCAGCCGCAGATGGAGGCCCTGAAAGAGGCCGCTGGCGACGACCGTCAGAAGATGCAGCAAGGCATGATGGAACTGTACAAGAAGGAAAAGGTGAACCCGGCTGCGGGCTGTTTGCCGATCCTGTTGCAGATCCCGATCTTCTTCTCGCTGTATAAGGTGATCTTTGTCACGATCGAACTGCGTCAGGCCCCCTGGTTCGGCCCGTTCCAGGATCTGAGCGCGCCGGATCCGACCTCAATCTTCAACTTCTTTGGCTGGCTGCCCTGGGCCGCACCCGCGCCCGAAAGCTTCATGGCGCTGATCTTCATCGGTATTCTGCCGCTCTTGCTGGGTATCTCGATGTGGCTGCAGCAAAAGCTGAACCCGGCACCAACTGACGCTACACAAGCGATGATCTTTGCCTGGATGCCTTGGGTCTTCATGTTCATGCTGGGCGGTTTCGCCAGCGGTCTGGTTGTCTACTGGATTGCGAACAACACGATCACGTTCACGCAGCAATATCTGATCATGCGCAGTCAGGGCTATACCCCGGACGTGTTCGGGAACATAAAGTCCGGCTTCAAGAAGACGCCGAAGACGGACAACAAATGAGCGGCACAGTCTCAAACCTCTGGCGTCACCCGATCAAAAGCCATGGTCGAGAAGCGCTGAGCCAAGTCACAGTCATCCCCGGGCAGACCATGCCCGGGGATCGCGTTTGGGCGGTGGCTCATGAGGCGGCCAAGACAGATGGTTCGGACTGGGCCCCGTGTTCGAATTTCAGCCGCGTTGCAAAGGCCCCCGAACTGGCGGCTATCTCGGCCGAGTTGCTTGAAGAGCAAGTGACACTCCGCCACCCCAACCGGCCTGATCTGCAATTTGCGCCGGATACCGAACAAGAGGTTTTTCTGGATTGGGTGAAGCCGTTGATGCCAGCGGACCGCGCAGCATCCGCCCGAATTGTCCGGGTTCCAGGACGTGGCATGACGGATAGCGATTTCCCATCCATCAGCCTGTGCAATATGGCATCCCACCGCGCGGTCGAGCAAAAGCTAGGACAATCGCTGTCCACCATCCGCTGGCGCGGGAACATCTGGTTTGACGGTCTGCCCTTGTGGGAAGAGTTTGACTGGCTGGGGCGCGACGTCCGCATTGGGCAGGCCGTGTTCCGTATCCGCGAACGCATTACCCGCTGCATGGCCACCACCGCCAACCCTGACACAGGCACGCGAGACGCGGATACTCTGGGTGCGCTGAGCAATTGGGGCCATCAGGATTTCGGTGTTTACGCCGAAGTCATTCAGGGTGGTGAAGTCCGCCTGAATGATGAGGTGCGCGTGCTATGACATCGCTTCCGTTTCCACTGGCTGAAGAGCCGGATGATTTTTCCAAAGAACGCGGGCGCAAGCTGTTTGCGGGCCCTTCTGAATTTGTCAAAGGCGTGGTCGCCATGAACGGCCTGCCCGCCCCCGATCGGCTGGAGGTCTGCTTTGCAGGCCGGTCAAATGTCGGCAAGTCCAGCCTGATCAACGCGTTGACCGGCACCAAGGGTTTGGCGCGCGCCTCGAACACGCCCGGTCGCACGCAAGAGATCAACTTTTTCACCCAAGGCCCCGAGCTTTATCTGGTGGACCTACCCGGCTATGGCTACGCCAACGCCCCGCTGAAAGTGGTGGAGAAGTGGCAAAAACTGCTGAAACAGTATCTCAGTGGTCGCCAGACCTTGCGTCGCGCCTTTGTGCTGATCGATGCGCGCCACGGCGTGAAACCGGTTGATGCCGAGATCATGAAACTGCTGGACACCAGCGCCGTGACCTTTCAATGCGTTCTGACCAAGTCGGACAAGGTCAAGGCCAAGGAACGCGAAAAGGTGCTGGACCAAACACGCGCCGCCCTGTCCAAGCACCCCGCGGCGTTCCCGGAAATCGTGCTAACGTCTTCCGAGAAAGGCGACGGTATCGCAACCCTGCGGTCCATCATTGCGCATCTGGAATAGCTTCACACTTGGCAGGGCCGGACAAAGGCCCTAACACAGGTCTCCAAAGGGACTTTAGCCATGAAGACAAGAGATATGAACCGGGACTGGATCGCCACCGCAGCCACACTCAACAGCGCTCTGCCCTATCTGCAGCGCTACGATGGGGCTATTGTCGTCATCAAGCTGGGCGGTCACGCGATGGGCAGCGATGAGGCTATGGAAAGCTTTGCCCGCGACGTGGTTCTGATGCGTCAGGTTGGGGTTAACCCCGTGGTTGTGCATGGGGGCGGTCCGATGATCAACTCTATGTTGGACAAGCTGGATATCCAGTCCGAATTCGTGAACGGCAAGCGTGTGACAGACACCGCAACCGTCGAAGTGGTCGAGATGGTTTTGTCTGGTCTTGTGAACAAGCGCATTGTCCAGGCGATCAACGATCAAGGGGGGTCTGCCGTGGGGCTGTCTGGCAAGGATGCAAACCTGATGGTCTGCGACCAGACGGACGCATCTCTGGGATATGTGGGCACCCCCTCTGACATGAATCCGAAGATTCTGCATGACTTGTTCTCTCATGATGTGATCCCGGTGATTGCCCCGTTGGGTGCCGGCCGCGATGGTGAAACCTTCAACGTCAATGGCGATACGGCGGCGGGTGCAATTGCTTCGGCCCTGAAAGCCGACCGTCTGCTGCTGCTGACCGATGTCTCAGGTGTCAAGAATGCCGCCGGAGATGTTGTGACCGAACTGAAGGCAGGACAAATTCGCGAAATGACCCGCGAAGGCACGATCGCGGGCGGTATGATCCCCAAGACTGAAACGGCCCTGGACGCGCTGCACAGCGGCGTCCGTGCCGTGGTGATCTTGGACGGACGCGCGCCGAATGCCGTATTGCTTGAACTGTTTACAGAACACGGGGCCGGGTCGCTTATAAGGCCGGACTGAACCGTTCAAGGAAGGATGAAACATGGCCAATCTTGCGCAGCCTTCCTCTGACCCAAATGCGATATCCTATGACCACATCGTTGAGGTTGCTCATCGTGAGGGACTGATTGTCATGGGAGCACTGCATCCCCGTAAGGTGGAAGCCAAACAGCTTGAATCCGGTACGTTGGTCCTTTTAGGCGCCGGAGAGGACTTTTGGCCTGTCTTGAAGGCCGCACCAGAATGGGGGGCACCGGACCCGGTTGACCGCTGGTCCACTAGGATCATTGGCGAAATAGCCCAGACATTTAATGCCGAGGCCTATTTCCCTTTTGGCGGGCCACCTTATGCCCCTTTCATCGATTGGGCCCTGAAATCGGGACGGACCTTCAGCAGCCCGGTGGGCGCTTTGGTGCATGACACGGTGGGCATGATGATCTCATATCGAGGTGCACTGCACTTTGCCGAAGAATTCAGTATCCCGGACACACCCGGACGATCCCCCTGCACTACCTGCGTCGCACCATGTGCGCAGGCCTGCCCGGTCGGTGCCCTGAACGCTCAGGAATTCTACAACATCTCAGCCTGCCACAGCCACCTGGACACAACCCAAGGACAGACCTGCATGACCGGCGGATGTCTTGCCCGCCTTGCATGCCCTCTCAGTGCAGGAGCGAAGCGCACATCAGAACAGTCGGCCCATCACATGAGGTCGTTCCACACGTCATGACCCGCACGCTGATCCTGACACGCCACGCCAAATCCAGCTGGGATAACCCGATTTTGGACGATCATGCGCGCCCATTGAACAAACGCGGGCGCAAGTCAGCCTCCGCAATTGCCAAATGGCTGCGTACACATGGTTGGGTGCCGGATGAGGTTCTCAGCTCGACCTCGACCCGAACCCGCGAAACCTGGGATAGAATGGCGATGACAGCCCGGCACGTCCAGTTTCGCGATGCGCTTTACATGGCAGGACCTGACCAGATGATACGCCAGCTGTTCGATGCGAAAGGGCAAACCGTTTTGATGTTGGGGCACAATCCTGGGATAGCACAGCTTGCTCACCAGCTGGTGCGGGATGCTCCGACACATCCGCGATTTCTGGACTATCCGACCTGCGCAACGACCGTCATGGAATTTGACGTCACCAGTTGGGCCGAGGTGCAATGGCACCGCGGAAAAGTCCTTGGCTTCGCCATTCCGCGCGAGTTGCTGCAATAAAAAAAGGCGGGGCAAAACCCCGCCCTTTCTTCAATTTCAGGCCGTTTAGTGCCCCAAAATCTGGCTGAGGAACAGTTTGGTCCGTTCGCTCTGCGGATTGTTGAAGAACTCTTCCGGCTCGTTCTGCTCCACGATCTGGCCCGCGTCCATAAAGATCACGCGGTTGGCGACCTGACGGGCAAAGCCCATCTCGTGGGTCACACAGAGCATGGTCATACCTTCCTCGGCCAGTTCGATCATGGTGTCGAGCACCTCTTTGATCATCTCGGGGTCCAACGCCGATGTTGGTTCATCGAACAACATGATCCGCGGCATCATGCACAGCGAACGCGCAATCGCCACACGCTGCTGCTGACCACCGGACAGCTGACCGGGGTACTTCAACGCCTGATCGGGGATCTTCACCTTCTCGAGGAAGTGCATCGCGCGCTCTTCGGCCTCTTTCTTGGGCGTTTTGCGCACCCAGATCGGGGCCAGTGTGCAGTTTTCCAGAATGGTCAGGTGCGGGAACAGGTTGAAGTGCTGGAACACCATGCCAACCTCTGACCGAATCTTGTCGATGTTCTTCAGGTCATTCGACAGCTCGATCCCGTCCACAACGATCTTGCCCTGCTGGTGTTCTTCCAGCGCGTTCAGGCAGCGGATCAGCGTGGATTTGCCCGAGCCCGACGGACCCGCGATAACGATCCGCTCGCCCTGATTGACGGTCAGATTGATGTCGCGCAGCACATGGAATGATCCGTACCACTTGTTCATGCCGTTGATTTCGATGGCGACCTCGTCGCTCACCTGCATCTTCGAGCGGTCGATTTCGCGTTCTACTGCAAGTTCAGACATGTGTTGAACTCCTTAACGATGATCTGTGGCAAGGCGACGCTCGAGCCACTGAGAATATTGAGAAATGCCGTAACAGACGACGAAGAACAGAAGCGCGGCAAAGCCCAGAAGCTCCCAATAGACGCCGTTCCATTCGGTCGACGCCAGGATGGGTCCCCGGATCATACCCACCAGATCGAACATCGAGATGACCGAAACCAGTGTGGTGTCCTTGAACAGGCCCACGGCCACGTTCACGATCCCGGGGATCGAGATCTTCAGAGCCTGCGGCAGGATGATCAGCCGCATCGCCTGCGGGTAATCAAGGCCCAAGCTGTCTGCTGCTTCGTACTGTCCACGCGGAAGTGCTGCCAGACCGCCACGGATTACCTCGGCGATATAGGCGGCTGAGAACATGGTGATCATGATCACAACACGCAGGAACAGGTCGACTGTGCTGTCAGGCGGGAAGAAATACGCCAACATCACTGAAGCCACGAACAGCAGCGTGATCAAAGGCACGCCACGGATGAATTCGATAAAGATAACGCAAACCCACTTGATCAGCGGCATGTTCGACTGACGACCCAAAGCCAACGCGATACCCAGTGGCACCGACAGAGACACACAGGTCACGCCCAGCATCATGTTCAGCATAAAGCCACCCAGATCACGGCTGGGAACAGCTGTGAGCCAAGCATTCTCTGATGCACTTTCCGGGATCAGGGCTCCGCCGACGTTCCAGATGACCAACGCAGTCACGATAGCCCCAAAGAAGCCGGCAGCAAAACTGTTGTTGCCCAGCTTCTGGAACACAGCACCTGCTGCAATGAAACCGACAAGCGCCACCAGAGGAACCAGGATCGTACCGCCCCAGATCAGCCAAAAGGCCACAAACGGGTAAACCGCAGTGAACAGCAGCATCTTGCGTGGCAGGTCAAAGAACAACACCGGGGCAAGGGCAACCAGCATCAGCACAAAGGCCAGGTTTGGTCTCCAATAAGCGTCGGCCGGGTACTTGAAGCCATAGATCAGCTGAGGCCAGCGTTCCGTCAGAACCGCAAAACAGGCGCCGGTCTTGCCGTCCAGGATCTCGCGACATTCCGCCAGAGAGTTGGCATTCCACACCCCGTTCAAAATCCACGGCAACGTGTTTTTCAACAGAATGTAGATCAGCACCAGCGACAGCACCGTCAGGATGGTGTTTGTCACGCCCGAGAAGAGGTTCTCGCGTAGCCACTTGACCACTCCGACTTCATTTGCAGGTGGCGGTGAAGGCGGGATAGTGCCTTCGGCCACAAAGGCGATCGGGTTTGTTGTTTGATCACTCATGGCTCAGCGCTCCTTCAACTTAACGGAGGCGTTGTAGATGTTCATCGCCATCGAAATCAGCAACGAGGCTGTCAGATAGAAGAGCATCAGCAGCAGCACACATTCGATCGCACGACCGGTCTGGTTCAGCGTGATGCCGCCCAGCGTGGCTGTGATGTCTGCATAACCAACAGCGATCGCCAGCGACGAGTTCTTGGTGATGTTCAGGTATTGCGAAATAAGCGGCGGTATGATGACCCGCAGTGCCTGGGGCAGAACGACAAGGTTCATGATCCGTCCGGGACGCAAACCCAGTGCGGCGGCGGCCTCGGTCTGACCTTTGTTGATCGCCTGAATACCCGCACGTACGTTTTCCGCAATGAAGGCACCGGTGTAGATCGACAGGGCGAACCACAATGCAATCAGCGGGCCGCCAACCTTGATACCACCGCTGAAATTAAAGCCTTTCAGAGCGGGAATATCCCAGGTCAAACCCATGATGAGCATCAGCAAGGCAAAGGGCACCAGCCAAACAGCCAATTTGACCAAGAATGTCTTCGGACGTTCGCCGGTCTCTTCCTGTTTCAATGTGGCCCGCTTTTCGATCTCGTGCGAGGCGAACCACGAACCGATCAAAACGACAATCACCAGCAACCAGTTCAGAATGGTTGCGCCAAACAGCCCGTTTGCGAACTCGGGCCGCGGGATATAGACACCCCGGTTGGTAAAGGCAAAGGCGTCGAACAACATACTGGATGTTGCGGCATCGCCCCGGAACGCGCGTGGCGCGGGCAGTACAGCCGTCATGATGGTGAAGATTATGATGATCCAGATCAGAACCGGAATATTCCGGAATATCTCGACATAGACCGCCATCAGTTTCGAAACGAGCCAGTTGTTCGAAAGCCGCAGAACCCCCGCGATCACGCCGAACACCGTGGCCGTAATACATGCCAGAAAGGCAACCAACAGCGTGTTGAGAATACCAACAACAGCCGCACGCCCGTGACTGGACTGGCTGTCATATTCTATCAGTCTCTGGTTGATGTCATACCCGGAGGAGTCGCCCAAAAACGAGTAAGAGATGTTGAGCCCTGCGGCCCGAAGGTTCTGGATCAAGTTGTTTCCGAGATACCAGATGGAAAGCGCAATAACGATCGCCGCGATCACCTGAAACGTCAGGGAGCGATAGCGAGTGTCGTTAATGAGCATGGACAACCGAAAGTCAGCTTTCGGTGGATCAGTCATAGTCGACATATTTTGAAATCCCCGTAGCGTGCGGTTTTTTTGTCTTGGCGAGTTTTTCCCGCTCTGAATGCTTCCGCAGCTCTTTGATGTGAAGAGGGCGCAGGTTATACCCTGCGCCCATCTCCGTAGATTTTAGCGGAACGGCGGCGAATACAGCAGGCCGCCTTCGGTCCACTGAGCGTTCAAGCCGCGCGCCAGACCAATCGGAGTTTCTTCACCGATGTTCTTGGCGAATACTTCACCATAGTTGCCACCTGCTTTGATGGCTTTGGCAGCCCAGTCAGCGTCCAGACCCAGCATCTCACCCAGAGTACCTTCGGTACCCAGCAGGCGGTTGATTTCCGGGTTGTCGGTGCCACCGCTCAGCTCATCGATATTGGCCGAGGTCACACCCAGTTCCTCTGCCGAGACCAGCGCGTTCAGAGTCCAGCGGACAACGTCGCCCCACTCGTGGTCACCGTGGCGAACCAGCGGTCCCAGAGGCTCTTTCGAGATGATTTCGGGCAGCAGAACGTGCTCGTCCGGTGCTTCAAACGTGGCGCGCGTCGCAGCCAGACCCGATGCGTCAGTGGTGTAAACGTCACACGAACCAGCCAGATATTGTTGCTGCGCTTCGGCGTTGGTTTCGATCGGAACCGGCTCATAGCTGATGTTGTTCGAGCGGAAGAAGTCCGCCAGGTTCAGCTCGGTTGTGGTGCCGGTCTGGATACAAACGGTTGCGCCGTCCAGTTCCTTGGCCGAGCTGACGCCCAGCGCCTTGGGAACCATGAAGCCCTGACCGTCATAGTAGTTCACACCAGTGAATTCGAACTTCAGGTCGACGTCGCGGCTGAAGGTCCATGTGGTGTTACGGGCCAGCATGTCGATTTCGCCGGATGCCAGCGCGGTAAAGCGCGTTTTACCGGTGGTCGGAACAAACTCAACGGCGTTTGCGTCGCCCAGAACGGCAGCAGCAACAGCGCGGCACAGCGAAACGTCAAAGCCTTGCCATTCACCATTTGCGTCGGGTGCAGCAAAACCAACCAGACCGGTGGTCACGCCGCAATTCAACTTGCCGCGCGCCTTGACGTCGTCAATGGTGCCCGCCGCAGCTGCACCAGCAGCCAGACCGGCAATCGTCGCCGCGCCCAAGATTACGGATTTTTTCATTTTTACCTCTTCCTGATTTTCCGTCTCATAAGAAACGGCTCTGCCCGGCAAGTGGATGCCGGATAGGTTACCCCAAAGGTGTCTCCCCTTTAGTGGGACTGAGTTTGGGCGTATTCATAAACAAACGTCAAGGGTCGGATCATCGAAATCGATGGTTCACCCCCCAAGCCCTTTGCACAATTGCCCAAATATCAGGAATTATGGCTCAAACCGACATATCAAAGAAGCGTTTTGCATGTAGAAACGCCGCCCTTTTGACCTCAGCAACCTCATGCGCCTCGTCATCATGGCCCCATTGCTCGATCTGCCAGATTTCGTCCAGTCGCGAAATGCGCCATATCTCGTCCGGATTGCGCCAATCCAAGGCTGCCGCGAACCCAAGAATCAACGACCCTGACAGGCTGACAAGGTCGTGGAAGGCCGCCAGTTGAAACGCATTCAGCGCATGGACCCGTGCGCGCAGCGTCTCCAAGGCCGGACGCGCTTGTGGTTGGTGCAGCACCCCTGCGACCGGTACCAGACGAACGGACAACGTAGATTCGGCCCAATCCAAGGCCGGGTCCCATTCGTCCCTTTGGCGGTTCTGCAGCTCTTGCGGGTGCGTGGCACGGTAACACAGCAGATCAGAATCGCCGTAATCGGCCAGCATGTCGGCCACTTCTGCATGCTGAACGCGCACTTTGTCGATTGCGGCATTGGCAGAACGTGTGAACGGCATTGTCGCAGGATCAACTTCTTTTTCCTGCGCATCCCATTCTACCGCGACCGCTTCGGCCATGCTGCGGGTCGGTAAGATCAAACCTTTCTTGGCGGGCGTTTTGACACGTCGACCGTCCAATTCAACCGCAAACCCGCCGTCGGCCTCGACAACGGCACTGTCTTTCCAGAAGCGTTTTGGTTTCCAGTCGCTCATTTCCTAGTTCCATATTCCAGCCAGCGCCGTGGGCAACTGGTCAAATGTCTCGATCACGCAAGTCGCCGAAGCCAAAGCCGAGCGATCATGGTATCCCCAGGTCACCCCAATTCCGCGCACACCCGCCGCCGCAGCCATGTCCATGTCAAAGCTCGTGTCACCAATCATCACTGCGCAATCCGGATCAACACCGGTTTCAGACAAGGCGGTCTGCACCATGGACGGGTGTGGCTTGGACGGGTGATGATCTGCAACCTGACGCGTCACAAAATAAGCCTCCAGCCCGTGCGCCTCGATCAACGCATCAAGACCGCGCTGTGACTTGCCGGTGGCTACTCCTAAAAGTACTTCGGGCACAGCGTGTAATGCTTCAATCGCCTCACGCGCGCCGGGATAAAGCGGCGAACTGGCCGCACCCAGGTCCAGCCGATGTGCGTGGTAAGCCTCTTTGTACCCTTCAACCAGATCACCCTGGACCAAGGATGGTTGATCCGGTGCCAGTCGCGCAATGGCGTGTGGCAAGGACAGACCCACAATCGAAAGGATCGCGTCGCGCGACGGGACAGGCACCGAAGCAGCCTGAAAGCTGGTTGTCATGGAGTGAACGATACTGCCCTGACTGTCGACCAGCGTGCCGTCGACATCAAACAGAACCAGCCGTAAGGGTGCGCTCATTGCAGATCCTCAAACGGATCGTCAGCAGCCAGATCCTCGGTCCACCCGAACGTATCCCAGCTGTGCTTCATATGATCCGGCAAAGGTGCCGTGACTGTCACAGGCTTGCGGGTCATTGGGTGTTGAAACGACAGTCGCCGGGCATGCAGGTGAAGCTTTTTACTAATGATCCCGCCCAGTTGCGCGCCCCAGCCGTCGCCAAGGTTTTCCTGGCCCGAACCGCCGTATTTACCATCCCCGATAATCGGATGCCCGATGGCCGCCATGTGGGCCCGCAGCTGGTGCGTCCGCCCGGTGATCGGCTCCATTGCAACCCATGCGGCACGGCCGGCCACCCGGTAGAGGGTCGCGTAATGCGTGTGCGCGCGTTTGGCGCCTGGTGTGCTGTCGATTTCGTTCATATGCACGGGGATCATCTTTTCGCCTTCGCCGTGCTTGCCATGACCGGGTGCTTTGACAAGGCCCGTCTTGATCTCACCCAGGTAGGGAGTCGGAACACCGGCCACCAGCGCCCAATAGATCTTGCGTGTGTCACGATGGCGGAAAGCGGCCGTCAAGCCCTTGGCGGCCTCACGCGTGCGGGCCATCAGCAGAACACCTGACGTATCTTTGTCCAAGCGGTGGACCAGTCGCGGATTCTCGTCATAGCCGAACCGCAACGCCTCGGACAGGCTGTCGACATGCCGGGTCTGCCCGCTGCCGCCCTGAACCGGCAGGCCCTGCGGCTTGTTGAGCGCCAGAATGTGATCGTCGCGGTAGATCACGCAGGACTGGATCATCTTGGCATCGGCATCCGAGATACGATGTTTGACCTCAGCCAGTTTGTGATCTGCGTCAGGCAAAGGCGGCACACGCACCACTTGCCCAACCTCCAGCCGGGTCGAGGCTTTGGCGCGGCTGCCATCGACACGCAGTTCACCCTTGCGACACATCTTTTCAATGCGGCCCTGACTGACATGCGGAAACAGACGGCGCAGCCAGCGGTCAACGCGCTGGTCGCCATCCCCTTCAGCGACTGTAATCATCTGTACGCCACTCATGCCACTAACCCTTGCACCGCGCGGGTGAGCCGCCCGGATTGCACCTTTGTCCGTGTCCCAGAAATCATGGGCGTCTGTCGCGCGCAATGCACCAAGAGTCAAGGTATCTGGTCGTTGCGATCAGATGTTCGAGAAATCCCCGTGCCGCCCGGCACCATCCCGGAAACGCCCCGCGCCCGAGGTTCCTTCGCGACGGATCGCCTCCAACCCGTTGGCCCATTCCACCTTGAGCGCTTCGCGCACCGGCATACCCCGCGTTTCGATGATCGAACGGCGGTCAGCCCGCACAGCCTCTTGCGGAAAACGTGCAATTTCATGGGCCGTTTCTTCAGCTGCAGAACGCGCTTCACCATGCGGGACGACCTTTTCTGCCAGCCCGATCCGATAACATTCTTCGGCCTCGACTTTCCGACCTGTTAAGGCGATCTCCAGCGCTTTGCCTTGCCCCACCAAACGCGGCAACCGGACCGAGCCGCCATCCATCAGCGTAATCCCCCAGCGGCGGCAGTAAACACCCAGATATGCCGTTTCCGCCATCACGCGGATATCGCACCAAAGAGCAAGCTCCATGCCTCCGGCCACGGCGGCACCCTCAATCGCGCCGATGACCGGTTTCGAAAGCTCCAGCCGGGACGGTCCCATCGGCCCAAGTGTCGAAGTGGCTGAACCTATTGGAAAGGCATGCTTGTCGAAATATGCCTCACGCAGTTCAGGATCGGCCAGCGAGGCGGCGAGTTTCAGATCCCAGCCCGCGCAGAAATTGCCACCCTTGCCCCAGAACACAGCGGCTTTGGCAGAACTGGCTTCAAAACTCAGGAATGCGTCAACCAGAGCTACAGCGTGTTCCGTATCAACGGCATTCCGAGCATCCGGCCTGTCATGGATGATGGTCCAGACGTCTTGGGTCTTTTCAATTGAAACCGGCATTTTCCGTCCTCCCTTGCTGGTATTGACCCAAGGGAAACGATCTATTGCGAACCTGTCGCCTGTGACGCGGCGGCATGTCCAATACTGACCCTGCGTAACTAACTGTTGCGCTGTGTCCGAAGCTTGGCAAAGTAATCGAGGCGCTTTTTCAGCTCTCGCTCGAACCCGCGTTCCACCGGCTGATACAGGACCGGGCGTTTCATGGATTCCGGGAAATAGTTCTGACCCGAAAACCCATCCTCGGCGTCATGGTCATACGCATAACCCGCACCATATCCCTGATCCTTCATCAGCGAAGTGGGTGCGTTTAGGATATGCTTGGGCGGTGGCTCGCTGCCGGATTGCTTGGCCAGCCGCATGGCCGCTTTGTAGCCCACGTAAGCCCCATTGGATTTTGGGGCCAGCGCCAAATAAACCAAGGCTTGCGCCAGCGCCAATTCCCCTTCGGGAGACCCCAGCCGTTCATACGTTTCCCACGATTGCAGGCAAATGGCCTGCGCCTGAGGGTCCGCCAGACCGATATCCTCAACCGCCATCCGCGTAATCCGGCGCGCCAGATAGCGCGGGTCTTCGCCGCCGGTTAGCATTCGTGCGAACCAGTACAGCGCAGCATCCGGGTCAGACCCACGTACCGATTTATGAAGGGCCGAGATCAGATTGTAATGCTCATCACCCGACTTGTCGTATTTCGCAGCCCGCCGCATCAGCCGCGTCGACAATGCATCGGGATCCAGCGGCGCGTCCACTTTCCAGGCCGAGACCTGTTCGATCAGGTTCAGCAACGCCCGCCCATCACCGTCTGCCATTTCCTGCAACGCATCGCGCGCAGCCGGGGTCAAAGGCAATACGCGGTCCAGCTCTTTCTCGGCGCGCTGCGTCAGGCGCTCAAGGTCGGCAAGGCTGAGGCGTTCCAGTACCAGAACCTGCGACCGGCTTAGCACAGCGGCATTCAGTTCAAATGACGGGTTCTCGGTTGTTGCGCCCACCAACAAGATGGTGCCGTCTTCCATATGGGGCAGAAACCCGTCTTGCTGCGCCTTGTTGAAACGGTGGATCTCGTCCACGAACAACAGCGTCCCCTGCCCATTCTGTCGGCGAATCTTGGCGGCCTCGAAGACCTTCTTCAGGTCAGGCACACCCGTGAAGATCGCACTGATCTGGACAAAATGCAGATCGGTTTCCTGCGCCAAAAGCCGCGCTATGGTCGTCTTTCCTACCCCGGGCGGACCCCAAAAGATCAGGCTGGACAGACTGCCCGCCGCCAGCATCACGCCCAGCGGAGCTTCCGGCCCCAGCACCTGCTCCTGACCGATGACGTCGCCCAGCGATTGGGGCCGCAATCGATCTGCCAAAGGGCGATTTGGGGCAGCGGCGTGCTCCTTAGGACCGGTGTCGAACAGATCGCTCATACGTTACAGCCGGAATCGCAGGGACACAGAACGGCCTTCGCGTTGAAGCCCCATCTGCACACGGCGTCCCGGGTTTGTCATTGCGCGTTCGACATCACCGGGGCGCTGAATATCGACCGCATTGATGGTCTCGATTACATCGCCAGGTCGTAACCCGGCCCGCGCGCCATAAGGGCCCGGATCAACCACAACAACGCCGGTCAGAGACAGGGGCAGACCCAGCTTGGTAATCACCGCCGGATTGATCCGAGACACAACTAAGCCCGGCAGAACTGTATTGTCGTCCAGCGCGGTTTCTTCGGCAGCGGGTGTTTCAGGTGCTTTGATCAAGGCCACCTCGACCCCATCGCTTTGGTCGCCGCGCAGCCGCGTCAGAACCGAGCTTCCCCCCACACCTGCAATAGACATGCGGAACTTCATTTCAGCGGGGGAGTTCACCTCGTCCCCGTCCACATGGGTGACGACGTCGCCCACCTTCAGCCCCGCCTCGCGCAGCGGGCTGAGGTCATGCAGGTCCGAGATCACAACGCCCAGCGGGATAACCAGCCCCAAAGATTCCGCGATATCCGCGCTCATGTGCTGACCCGACATTCCCGCCCAAGGGCTGACAAAGCTGTCATTGCCTTGCTGCGCCTGTTTCAGGAACTCAGCCACCAGATTGGCGGGGATGGCAAAACCGATACCGTTGGAACCGCCCGACCGTGTCAGGATCGACGTGTTGATCCCGATCAGATCGCCATTCACGTCGATCAATGCGCCGCCGGAATTGCCCGGGTTGATCGCCGCATCCGTCTGGATGAAATACCCGCGGCCGTTGCCCGTTGCTGTTCCGGTGCGCGCCAGACCCGAAATGATGCCCGAGGACACGGTTTGCCCAACACCAAAGGGGTTCCCAATGGCCAAAGCCAGTTCACCCACTTCGACCTGATCGGAATCCCGCAGGCTTAGGAAAGGCAGGTTTTCGGCCTCTTCCAAACGCAGGATCGCAATGTCGCTTTGTTCATGACCCAGTACAACTGTGGCCGAAAACTCGCGTCGGTCCGTGGTGACGACCCGGATCTCTGTTGCGGACCCAACCACATGATAGTTGGAGACGACGTAACCGTCATCGGACAGGATCACACCAGAGCCCAACGAGTTTTGAACGCGCGGCTGTGGCGTGCCAAAGCCCCGGCCAAAGAAGTCTTGAAAAAACGGGTCCGAAAAGAACGGGCTGGCCCGCCCCTGCCGCACGATCTTGGCATAGATATTCACGACCGCAGGAGAGGCTTTTTTCACCACAGGAGCAAAGCCCAGCGAAATCTCGGCCTGCGACTGCGGCACGCGTGTTTCAGCCGTCGCAAATGTGGAAACTGCACAGGTCAAAGCGATAAGTGTCGCGCGAAGCATGGATACCTCTACCTCAAAAGCTGCGTAGGATATGCGACTACGCGCGCGCTAATGCAAGCACCTGTCCGGCGCGCTCAATCCAGCGGCGCGTGCAGGCGGGTCCCTTTTGTAATGATCCCGCCCCGATTACCCACTTCGATCGACCCGTAGCGCTGTTTGAAAACGTCAGGCAACTCCCGGTCTCCGTCGGGTGAGAGCCATAGGCGAAAAAGATGCCGACGGTCGACCGGATCAGGCCAGTCCACAAAACCCGTCCGGTCATGCAACTGAGAATGGTTGTAGACAAATTGCATATCGCCGGGTTGCAACCGCATGGTCAGATATAGATCTGGGTCGTTCGACAAAGAGTCGAACTTGTCCAAAGCAGCGACATGCTCTGGGGTCAGGCGCATGGCTTCGGGAAACCGCTGCGCACTGTCGATATACTGCCGCTGATAGAACACGGTCAGCTTGCCATCATGCCAGTTGAAGGGCGGAATGGTCATAAAGGGCTGCATGCCTTCCGGCACTTCACCGCGCCGGTCGGTTGCTATCGGGTCGAACAATCGCTCCAGCAGGTCCCGGCATTCGGCGCGCATCCGGTTGTAGATGGCTTCGGCACTGACCAGCAGTGAATCCCCGCCCTCTTTGGCGTCCCGAAGACACAAAAGCCCCACGATATCGGCACTGTCTGTGTGAAAGGTCTGCCGCTCGTGGGTCTGATAGATCCGCGTGTTCGGGTCATTTACGTCCGCCCCAATGTCCCGGACATGACCCAGAATATGCCCCTGTGCATTCTGGGATCGCGCCGATCCCAAATGGGCACCCACCCCGCAGAAGATCGCGGCGGCCATCTCCTGAGAATAGGTCTCGACCGGCAGGCCCCGGATCACTTCGAACCCAATACCGTTGATCAGGGTGTCCATTAGGGTCTCTAAATGGCGATCGAACTGGTGCAGCGGAAAATCTGTTTTGGTTATTTCACCGATATCTCGCCCCAGGCTTAGATAATGGCGCGCGGCTTGCTCAAGGTCAGCGACATCCCCAGGGCTCAGATGCAACAGCCATTCATTCTGCCGCGCTGCCATTTCCCGTCCGTTCCAAACAGATGGACCGGTGATTTGCGCTGGTAATTCAGAAAACACGGTCATCGCTGCCTCCAATCACGCTGTTTCCATATTCACGCGTGAGAAAGCACAGTTCATCATCTGAAGTCACCGAAACTTGTTAAAATACGACACCCATCTGGTCCGCGTTCGCAAACGCTTTTGGTTTTACTCTGCTGGCGACCAATCAGGGCCCGGGTCATACTCTTGGATATCCGCAGCGCGTTCGAGCGTGTCAGGACCCAAGTCCGCCTCGAAAATGATCCCGTTCTCACCCACAAGAAACGAATGAATTCCGGTCTCGCCATACTCAGAAGGAACGGCAAGCAGTGCATGACCTGCTACAAAATGATCCCCAACAAAGTAAGAATACGCACCACCCGGAGCACTGGGTCCCTGCCCCTGAAGGATTGTGTAGTAATAACCCAGGAAGGGTTCAGGTTCGTGGTCCTCTTCTCCGTCACTCCACCCAGAGGCCACCGCTCGTGCGAGCGCCGCGCCGACAAAGCTGTCTTCCTCAGGCCAGAACAAACCGTCCTTCACGCCCGGGTCGGAAATGATGTTGCGCGCGAATTCCATCACGCCGTCGCCATTATGGTCGGCCAAACGGAACGCGGCCTGAAGATCGACATAAGCATCAAGCAATTCCATCACTTCCAGTTCATTCAAGCCAATCTCGCGGGCCGAAACTTCTTCGATGCCAGCTTCGAGGTCAAAGTGCCATTCCTCACCGGCCCGAGAAATAGGGATCGGGAAGGGCCAACTGTCTTCCCCCAGCAAAACGACAACACCGTGCTCGTCCGGCTGGAAACGATAGCCCTCGGCATACATGCCAAGCACTTCCTCTCGTCTGGCGCGGTCTTCTTCGGGGTCGCCGGTTGCAAGCAAGTCTTCGGCCTCAGCCCCAAACACATCCAGCAACTGATTCCGATCATCCGACTTCAGAGCACCGACAAACGCATCCAACGCCGCTTGCGGGCTATTGTATCGGGCACCCTCGGATGCCGCTGTGCTCGCCGTGATCAAAAGAATGGCAGAAGAAACTATGAAATTTCGCATCTTATCTCCTCCGCTTTCCCTTGGCCGCGTGCCCGCGTTTTGACGCGCTGTGGGTTCGCTTGCCGGACGCTTTCTTTTGCATGGCTTTCCCTTTGGCCGCAGGTTTTTTCTGCTGAACTGCAGCCCTTTGGGCCTGAGGTTTCTTGGCGGTCTTGGCGTTGCTTTTAACCGGCTTCTTGGCGGCACCAGAGGATTGCTTGGTTCTGTCCACAGCCTTCTGTTTCGCGGCGGCTCTGTCAGTGTCGACATTACCCCGATTGACCTTGGGCAATTGCTTATCATTGCCGCGGTTGGCCAGTGCACCACCCGCAATCGCCCCGGCGCCCGCCCCGGCCGCCAATGCCGCAGCGCCCGAGCCGTCCCGACTTATGTCGGCAGCCCCGGATTCTCTGCTGAGCTTTGAGCGCAACTCATCTGTGCGGCCGTTTGGCCGGTCAACGGGCAATGTTCCGGCACCGCCACCAGTGCGTTTATGATCGGCGATTTTGTTCCGCGCTTGTTGCTGACGGTTCGTATCAGGCTTCCATTCAACATCTTTGCGATTAATGTTGTTACCGATATTGACGTTACCATCGACGTCTATGTCGATATTCGGGTTTCTGTAGATCGGGCCACCGCCCCAGCCACCGCAGTTTCGACACCCCCAATAATCGTACCAATCATCGTCATCGTCGAAAATCTCGTCAATCAACGCCACGGTGCCAAAGGTCAGCAGAGCGGCCCCAACGACGTCACCCGTTGATGGTCCGGTATACACCGTGGCAGGATCATATTGCGGAACGTAAACGGTTTCCGTGTTGGTCGGTGTGATGACGACGGTCTCATCCTCTTCGACCTCAACGGTTTGTTCCGGGCCGGACACCAGTGCACCGCTGTCGATTGCCTGATCCCGCATCACCTGGACGGCATCCATCACATCGTCAGATTGGGCCAACATCGCTGTTCCCATCGTTTCGGTCCAGTCGACATGTGTCGCCATTTGCCCAACGATCTCGGGGAACGCTGTTGCAAGCACGCTGACGGACGGGTCCCAACCCATCGCTTCGATTTCAGGCTCAAGCTCAGCCGGATCTCGGTCTGCATTGTCGATCAGAAAACGCTCGGCCTTCACAATCTCCAGCGGCTGGGTCGAGGCGACAAGTATCTGGATGAGCAGAGTATCCGGGTACAATGCAACCGGCGCGACCAGAGTTTGCAGCTCTGCGTCGGTCAGAAGGTCCGTTGTTTCTTGCGACGCCGCCTCGGTCGTTTCATCTGTGGTTTCCTGCGCGAAAAGCGCAGTGCTTGCGCAAAACAGGGGCGCAAAAATCAGATATCTAAACATATAGCGATCCTTCAATTTCTTTGAGGATCGCCCAAGTTCATGATTCTGGCAACAAATCTCGGAATTTGGCCCAAAGCCAAAAACCAAAAAGCCCCCGCGTTCGGGACGCAGGGGCCAATTATTCGAATGCAGGGCTTTCTTATTCTTCGTCTGCAGCCTCTTCGGCGGCGACGCGGGCTTTGTCGGCTGCGCCTTTGGCGTCGATGTCACGATCAACAAACTCGATGATCGCCATCGGGGCCATGTCGCCATAGCGGAAGCCAGCTTTCAGGATGCGGACATAACCGCCCTGACGCTCGGCATAGCGGGGGCCCAGAACTTCGAACAGCTTCGCGACGTCTTTGTCTTCTTTCAGCTGTGATGCGGCCTGACGGCGGGCGTGCAGGTCGCCGCGCTTGCCCAGAGTGACCAGCTTTTCGATGATCGGGCGCAGTTCTTTTGCCTTGGGCAGAGTTGTCTTGATTTGCTCATGCTCGATGAGCGAGCCAGCCATGTTCGCAAACAGAGCCTTGCGGTGCTCATGAGTACGGTTCAGGCGGCGGTAACCACGTGCGTGACGCATTTTTCAATTCCTATCTTGCGTTTTGCTTTGTCTGGCCGGCGATGCGTGTCACCGGCTCTCCTTGGGGCATCATCGCCCAGACAGTCCCCGGAAAGCCGGGCATTGGGAAGACGCGCTTAGAACGCGTCTTCGAATTTCTTGGCCAGATCTTCGATGTTGTCGGGCGGCCAATCCTCGACATCCATGCCGAGGTGCAGACCCATGCCGGACAGCACTTCTTTGATCTCGTTCAGCGACTTGCGGCCGAAGTTCGGGGTGCGCAGCATCTCGGCTTCGGTTTTCTGGATCAGATCGCCGATGTAAACGATGTTGTCGTTCTTCAGGCAGTTTGCCGAACGGACCGACAGTTCCAACTCGTCCACTTTCTTCAGCAGCAGCGGGTTGAACTCCAAACCATCGTCCTCGTCCTGACGGCTCGCCGATTCCGGCTCGTCGAAGTTGACGAAGATCGACAGCTGATCCTGCAGAATGCGAGCGGCAAAGGCCAACGCGTCTTCAGGTGTGATCGAACCATCGGTTTCGATCTTCAGGGTCAGCTTGTCATAGTCCAGAACCTGACCTTCACGGGTCGGCTGAACGTCATAGGCGACCTTTTTGACCGGCGAATAGATCGCGTCGATCGGGATCAGACCGATAGGTGCGTCTTCGGGCTTGTTCTTCTCAGCCGAAACATAGCCTTTGCCGGTGTTGACGGTCAGTTCCATGAACAGATCGGCGCCATCATCCAGGTGACAGATGACATGATCGCGGTTCAGAACCTCGATGCCAGCGCTTTCGCTGATGTCACCCGCAGTGACAATTGCCGGGCCTTTGGCATTGATCGACAGGCGCTTAGGGCCTTCGACTTCCATGCGAAGAGCAACCTGCTTGAGGTTCAGAATGATATCGGTAACGTCTTCACGAACACCTGCGACCGAGGAAAACTCGTGCAGGACGTTGTCGATCTGAACGCTGGTGATGGCCGCACCTTGCAGCGAGCTCATCAGAACGCGGCGCAGGGCGTTGCCCAGAGTCAGACCAAAGCCACGCTCCAGCGGTTCGGCAACCAGGGTCGCCTGGCGTGCGGGATCGTTGCCCGGCTTGGCTTCCAGCTGAGTCGGCTTGATCAATTCTGCCCAATTCTTGTGGATCATGTAATCCCTCCATTCCTGTCCGCGCCCCATGACCAACAAGGTGCAGACGCCCGAGGTTCAAAATGACGTGCTGGGGCCGTGCAAAAACACAGCCCCAGCTCAATTCAAAATCGCTTAGACGCGACGACGCTTCGGCGGACGGCAGCCGTTGTGAGCAATCGGGGTCACGTCGCGGATCGACGTGATGTTGAAGCCCACTGCAGCCAGCGCGCGCAGAGCCGATTCACGACCCGAACCGGGGCCCTGAACTTCGACTTCCAGCGTCTTGACGCCATGTTCCTGCGCCTTTTTGCCTGCATCTTCTGCAGCCATCTGAGCGGCGTAGGGGGTCGATTTCCGCGATCCTTTGAAACCCATGGTACCGGCAGACGACCACGAAATGGCGTTGCCCTGTACGTCCGAGATCAGGATCTTGGTGTTGTTGAAGGTCGAGTTCACATGGGCAACGCCCGATGCGATGTTCTTACGCTCTTTGCGTTTAACGCGAGTCTTATCACGTGCCATCAGTCAGACCCTCCCTTATTTCTTCTTACCAGCGATGGCCTTTGCGGGGCCTTTGCGGGTACGAGCGTTGGTGTGGGTGCGCTGACCGCGAACCGGCAGGTTGCGGCGGTGACGCAGACCGCGATAGCAGCCCAAGTCCATCAGGCGCTTGACGTTCATCTGAACTTCACGACGCAGATCACCTTCGACGGTGTAGTTGGCGTCGATGTGTTCACGGATGGCCAGAACTTCGGCGTCGGACAGTTCGTTGACGCGACGGGTCGCTTCAATGCCCACGGCTTCGCAGATTGCTTTGGCCGAGGTGTTGCCGATTCCGGTGATATATGTGAGGGCGATTGGTACCCGCTTTGCAGTCGGGATGTTTACGCCGGCAATACGTGCCACGTGTCACTTTCCTTTTCGTTGCGGTTCCGTAACTCCAGAACCTTTTTTCACAACGCTTTACCGTGGCAGTGTGGCCAGAGGGTTCAGCATTATTCGAGGTGGTCGGGGCGTTTGGGACGAATCCCTCACGCAGACTTGATTCCCTTTAGGGATGGGGGTCGATATGGGCTTTTGGTGGGGCCGTCAAGCCCCAACCTGAAGTCAGCCGAGAATAGCCTCAATAGAGGCGGTCACTTCTTTGATCTCGGCCAGGCCATTGACCGGGCGCAGATCGCCTTTGGCATAGTAATACCCGATCAGCGGCGAGGTCTTTTTGTAGTATTCCATCAGGCGCGTGCGCAGGCTGTCTTCGTTGTCGTCTGCGCGGCGCTGGAAATCGTTTTCCTTACCACAATTGGTACATTTGCCGTCGGCCGGGATCGGCTTGGTGATATCGTTGTAAACCTCACCACAACCACCACAGGTCGAACGCGCAGTGATCCGCTGCACCAAGGCTTCGTCATCCACACGCATCTCGATCACTGTGTGCAAGGACTGGCCCAGCTTGGTCAGCAATGCCGACAGGGCATCGGCCTGAGCCAGCGTGCGCGGGAAGCCGTCAAAAATGAAACCAGCACCGGTTTCAGTTGTCAGCTTCTCTTCGATCAGGCCGATCACGATTTCGTCTGTGACCAGCTTGCCCGCATCCATGATCGCCGCAACCTTCTGGCCCATCTCGGTGCCCGAGGTTTTGGCTTCGCGCAACATGTCGCCGGTGCTCAGCTGCACCATGCCGCGTGTTTCAACCAGGTGACGCGCCTGCGTCCCTTTACCAGCGCCCGGAGGGCCAAGAAGAATGATGTTCATCGACGAGCGGGTCCCTTCCTGCCGCGTTTCTTGCTCTTACCGCGCAGTTGTGACTTTTCGATCAGCCCTTCGTATTGATGCGCCAGCAAATGGCTCTGCACCTGTTGGATCGTGTCCATAGTCACAGAGACGATAATCAGAACAGAGGTGCCGCCAAAATAGAACGGGATGGCGAACTGGTTCCGCAGAATCTCGGGCAGCAGGCAAACCGCTGCCAGATAGGCTGAACCCAGAACCAGCACGCGGTTGACCACGTATTCCAGATACTCGGCGGTCTTCTTACCCGGGCGGATACCCGGTACAAAACCGTTTTGCTTTTTCAGATTGTCCGCAACATCATCGGGTTTGAACGCCACGTTGAACGTGTAGAAATATGCAAAGAACACGATCATCGACGCAAAGAACAGCAGATACAGCGGCTGTCCGGGGCCAAAGTTGGCCAGCATCCACGACATGATCGGTCCGTTTGAGGCACCCGCCGAGAAGGTCGAGATTGTCACCGGCAGCAACAGCAACGAGCTGGCAAAGATTGCAGGGATCACGCCTGCCGGGTTGACTTTGACCGGAAGGTGGCTGGATCCGCCCTCATAGACTTTCATCCCGGCCTGACGGCGCGGGTACTGGATGTGAACCTTGCGCAGCGCGCGCTCCATGAACACCACGAAGGTAATCACGGCGATGACCATCACGATCACCCCAACGATCACTGCAGGGCTGATTGCACCCGAACGACCCGAAGCAAAGAACTGTGCCAGTGCTGCCGGAACCTCAGCAATGATGCCCACAAAGATGATCAGCGAGATACCATTGCCGATGCCGCGCGCGGTGATCTGTTCACCCAGCCACATCAGGAACATGGTGCCGCCAACAAGAGTAATCATGGTCGACATGCGGAAGAACAGCCCCGGATCTGTCGCCAAATCACCAGCTTCAAGCGAAACCGCCAGACCATAGGCCTGTACAGTGGCCAAGGCCACGGTACCGAACCGGGTGTACTGGTTGATCTTCTTGCGGCCCTGCTCGCCCTCTTTCTTGAGTTGTTCAAGCGCGGGAACCATGGATGTCAGCAGCTGCACGATGATCGAGGCCGAGATATAGGGCATAATGCCGAGGGCAAAGATACCCATCCGCCCCAGCGCACCGCCGGTGAACATCGAAACCATGCCGCCGATGCCTTGCCCCGCCTGCTCCATGAACTCGCGCAGCGCCTGCCCGTCAATCCCCGGCACCGGAATAAAAGTGCCTAGGCGATAGACGATCAGCAAACCCAGCGTGAACAGGATGCGGTTGCGCAGATCGGTGGCTTTGCCCAGAGCAGCCCAGCTTGTATTGGCTGCCATTTGTTCTGCTGCTGATACCATAAATCGGTCTCTCTTATGCAAACGCCGCCCGGAACCGTTTTCCGGCTCGGACGGCGTCTTGGAAAACTCTGAGGTCTATGTAAGCGGGTCTTGGCCCGCTCACAAGCGATTACTCTGCCGCAGCAGCTTTTGTGACCTTCAGTGAACCGCCCGCTTTTTCAACTGCCTCAACGGCAGACTTCGAAGCACCGGTTACTTCCAGGTTTACTTTGGCGCTGATTTCGCCTTTGGCCAGAACGCGGATACCGTCCAGCTTGCGGCGGACCAGACCGGACGCAACCAAAGCGTCTTCGGTGATCGCAGCCGAAGCGTCCAGCTTGCCGGCTTCGACAAACTTCTGGATCAAGCCCAGGTTAACAACGGCGAATGCCTTGCGGTTCGGCTTGCTGAAGCCACGCTTGGGCAGACGCTGGTACAATGGCATCTGACCGCCTTCGTAGCCATTGATGGCCACACCCGAGCGGGATTTCTGGCCTTTGATACCACGACCACCCATTTTACCTTTGCCAGAACCCGGACCACGGCCAACGCGAGTGCGTTTAGGTGCGGCGCCTGGATTGTCGCGCAATTCGTTCAGTTTCATTTCGCTTCTCCTAAGCCGGATATGACCCCCGAAGCGTGATGGGCCAAACACGGCATTTCTTGGTTTTGATTCTCATGGCGGAAAGCCACCGCAGGCGTATAGGCCCGATGGCCAAGCTTGGCAAGTCTGTAGATTGCCGTCCGCTCTGCGGCGCAGTCAAAGGTACCCGAACCAGACTGTAAACTGCTCCCAAAAGGGCGACCTCGCCGGTTTCTAACCATTATTTGAGCACGAATTTCACCAACTTTGGCAGAAACCCCTTGCCATACCGGAGTGGTAGTCTATCGGGATGCCTGTAAACACCAGACTGGCAGGCGCATGACTCACCCTTCTCACTCGCTTCGGGTTAAGCCGGAGACTACGGCCGCACGTGACTGGGTAACAACGCTTGCCAAATATCGCGAACCGGACCAACTGCGCAGCACGTTCGAGCTGGGCGTCAGCATTGTTCCCTTCTTCGCGCTTTGGGCTTTGTCCTGGATGTCGCTGTCTGTCAGCTATTGGCTGGCCTTTGCGATTTCCGTGCTCAATGCGGCCTTTCTGCTGCGCCTGTTTGCCATCCAGCATGATTGCGGGCACGGCGCGTTCTTTAAGAACCGGGCCGTCAGTGACTGGGTCGGGCGCGGGATCGGCGTTCTGACCCTGACACCTTATGATGTCTGGCGTCGCACACATTCCACGCATCACAACAGCTCGGGCAATTTGGGCAAGCGCGGGATGGGCGACATCCACACCCTGACCGTGGCGGAGTATCAAGCCAAAACGCCAATGAACCAGTTCTGGTATCGGGTGTACCGAAACCCGATCACTCTATTTGTGTTTGGCCCCGGCTATCTGTTTCTGTTTCAGAACCGCCTACCCTTGGGCCTGACCGACAGCGTCAGGTTCTGGGTCAGCGCCATGGCCACCAATGTCGCCATTCTGGCCATATTACTGACGGTCTATTATTTTGGCGGCCTGATGCCGATGCTGCTGATCTTCCTGCCCTCAACCCTGATTGCCGCAGCCGCCGGAGTATGGCTGTTCTACGTGCAGCACCAGTTCGAGGACACACATTGGGAGTCGGATGAGAACTGGCAGCTGCACGAAGCGGCGCTGCACGGAAGCTCTCATTATTTATTGCCGTCGGTGTTGCAGTGGTTCACGGCCAATATCGGCATCCACCACGTGCATCACCTGTACAGCCGTATTCCCTTTTATCGCCTGCCCGAAGTGCTGCGCGATCATGATGAGCTGGCCAACAGCAACCGGATGACCATCCGCGAAAGCCTCGCCAACGCACGGCTGCATCTGTGGGATGAGCAAAGCCGTCGCCTGCTGTCCTTCGCCGAGGCGCGGGCGTTGTATGGGCAAGGGTCAACCTGACCCTGATCCTGACCGTTCCGACCGATCGATAAGCCGCGCCAGCAACTGCCTGTGGGATGGCGCTGTCACGCCTGATCAGTGCGCTTTATGGTGCCAGATACATCCGAGTTCATAGCGAGGCGCAAACGTCCCCAAAGCGGCAGCCTTCGGCCTTGTCCCGTGCTTGGGTGAACAGCTGGGAAAACACGTGAACCCTAGAGGAAGGCTAAAGCATCGACGTGCCCACGGGCTTTGATCGAACCCGTTTTTGGTGAGAGAGATAAAGACCTCTGCGAAAGCAGGGTTTTTTGTTCGTGTTTACCAGATGACCAAAGGCACTGGGCAGGAAGGCGCTTGGTACCCGGGGTCATTCTTAAGTGCGTAAAGCACACCTAGAACGTTGGTGTTGTTTAACCGTTCCCCTTGTTCAAGCCATTCTCCGGCTTCGCCGATTATGTCAGAGTATAAAGCCCGGTTCTCGGAGCGGGTAACGAGGCCGACATCCGGTTGGAAAACAAGGCCGGTCGCTGAGCCCTGACGCTCATCGATATCGACCCAAAAAACAGTTGTCTTTGAGAAAAGGAGTCTCTCATCGTTGCCGACGGACAAAATTTGAAAGTCTGGGTCCCGGACAACCGGAACTGGAGTTCCAAACGGCCGAGAGAGGTCAAACAGAGCCTGATAGGAGACAATCACGCCGTTAGGCAAGCGCACACAGGATCCATATTCTTCGATACGGTGTCGCAGAAACAGAGCCGAATATGCCAGCACTAGAATGATAAAAAACGCACTGAGTGTCAGAAGGAGGTATCTTGCACCTGTAGCCAACCGTGAGATGATTGTACTCACATTAGCCATCCAAACGAATCCAGCTTTTGTTTCCGTCCGCAACGATTGTGCCTGACATTCGCGCTGACCAGCTATCTAAGATTGGATATGGGGTGCCTCCCGGCAGTTCAATTCCTATATCCAATGGATCGGCGAATTCGACGACAAGTTCAAAGCCGCAATCACCACTTATGCGAAGGGTACCGTTCTTCTGAAAAGTGACTTGACCCTTTGCTTCCCCTTCGATTGTCGTGTGTCCAATAATGAATACAATGTGCTGCATCTGATAGATATTCGTGAACGGATAGGAAAATTGACCAGATGTTTGTATACGAGCGGCATCTGCGATTTGGCCAACCAGTCGATTGGAGACGGTGCCCCAATATTCGTTAACGATTTTTCGGAGGTGGCCAAAATCTCGCACCCTGACGGGTACCCCGTTGCCGTTCCGATAGTGATTGATGAAATCGCGGTTGGTCCATGGTCTGCCAGTGTCGGTCACACCTACCATTTGCACGTTCAGCGATTCACTTACAGCTGGAACATATGGTTCAGCTTTGCACCGACATCCAAATCCTTCACCGGGATGACCAGTAGAGGGCGGGTTGTCCCAAGCAAAAACCTTACCATCCTGGGCGGCATGAGATGATCGTACTTTGTTGTCGCCGCGGGTTCGCCAGATATAGAATCCCGTCGATTTGTCCTGTTTAAGCGCAAGCTCAATTGGGGTGCCTTTTCTCAGGTAGGCATCGAAGGCTATCTGGTAGGTGTTCTGGTCGATGAACATTGCATGTGTCCCGGCGAAAGTTTGCCAAGAAATTGTGAGTGGTTGGTTAAGAAACCTGAAACAGTGAGGGCAATGCGCTTTTTGCTCGGTTAACCAAAATAAGCGCTCCACCCTATAGACACCCACCCCCAACACTGCTAAACGCACCCAATCTTGCGGCCTCGGATTCGTTCCGGGGCCTCTGATATTTGTAACCGGGGACCTTCGGGGCCCTATACCCTTGGCACCTACGGGGGCCTATCACATAGCAGGGAAATCCCCTGCACTTGCTAAACGGAAGACAGAAAGCATGGCACTCAAGTCGTACAAGCCGACGACGCCGGGCCAGCGCGGGCTGGTGCTGATCGACCGTTCGGAGCTTTGGAAAGGACGTCCGGTCAAGTCTCTCACTGAGGGTTTGACCAAATCGGGCGGCCGGAACAACACCGGACGGATCACTTCACGCCGCCGCGGCGGTGGCGCAAAGCGTCTCTACCGGATCGTTGACTTCAAACGGAACAAATTTGATGTCGCGGCAACCGTCGAGCGGATCGAATATGACCCGAACCGGACCGCATTCATCGCACTGGTAAAATACGAAGACGGCGAGCAGGCATATATCCTGGCTCCGCAGCGTCTGGCTGTTGGTGACAAAGTCGTGGCATCCGCCAAGGCCGACATCAAGCCGGGCAACGCAATGCCGTTCTCGGGCATGCCCATTGGTACCATCGTCCATAACATCGAGATGAAGCCTGGTAAAGGCGGTCAGATCGCACGTGCGGCTGGTACTTACGCTCAGTTCGTTGGTCGCGATGGCGGCTACGCTCAGATCCGTCTGAGCTCGGGCGAGCTGCGCATGGTCCGTCAGGAATGCATGGCCACCGTTGGTGCCGTGTCCAACCCCGACAACAGCAACCAAAACCTCGGTAAAGCCGGTCGTATGCGCCACAAAGGCGTTCGTCCGTCGGTTCGTGGTGTTGCAATGAACCCGATCGATCACCCGCACGGTGGTGGTGAAGGTCGTACCTCGGGTGGCCGTACACCGGTTACGCCGTGGGGTAAGGACACCAAGGGTAAGCGTACCCGCAACAAGAACAAAGCGTCCCAGAAGCTGATCATCCGCTCGCGGCACGCCAAGAAGAAGGGACGTTAATCTATGTCTCGCTCTGTTTGGAAGGGTCCTTTCGTCGATGCTTACGTGCTGAAAAAAGCCGAAGCAGCGCGCGAGTCGGGCCGCAACGAAGTCATCAAAATCTGGTCGCGTCGTTCCACCATTCTGCCCCAGTTCGTGGGTCTGACCTTTGGTGTGTACAACGGCCAGAAGCACATTCCCGTCAACGTCTCGGAAGACATGATTGGTCAGAAGTTCGGTGAATACTCGCCGACCCGTACCTATTATGGCCACGCCGCAGACAAAAAAGCGAAGCGGAAGTAAGTCATGGGCAAGGAAAAGAACCCCCGCCGCGTGGCTGAAAACGAAGCAATGGCGAAAACGCGCATGCTTCGCACCAGCCCGCAGAAACTGAACCTGGTTGCGCAAATGATCCGCGGCAAGAAAGTTGAGAAGGCTCTGACCGACCTGACTTTCTCGAACAAGCGTGTCGCGCAGGACGTCAAGAAGTGCCTGCAGTCCGCAATCGCGAATGCCGAAAACAACCACAACCTGGACGTTGACGAGCTGATCGTCGCCGAAGCATGGGTTGGCAAGAACCTGGTCATGAAGCGCGGTCGTCCGCGTGCCCGTGGCCGTTTCGGCAAGATCATGAAGCCGTTCTCGGAGATCACCATCAAGGTGCGTCAAGTTGAGGAGCAAGCCTAATGGGACATAAAGTCAATCCGATCGGCATGCGCCTTCAGGTCAACCGCACCTGGGACAGCCGCTGGTACGCTGATACCAAGGACTACGGTGATCTTCTGCTGGAAGACATCAAGATCCGTGAGTTCATCAACAAAGAGTGCAAGCAGGCCGGTGTTGCACGTGTGATCATCGAACGTCCGCACAAGAAGTGCCGCGTCACGATCCACACCGCACGCCCGGGTGTCATCATTGGCAAGAAAGGTGCAGACATCGAAGTTCTGCGCAAGAAGCTGGCCAAGATGACCGACAGCGAACTGCACCTGAACATCGTCGAAGTGCGCAAGCCGGAACTCGACGGTCAACTGGTTGCCGAGTCGATCGCTCAGCAGCTGGAACGCCGTGTCTCGTTCCGCCGCGCGATGAAGCGTGCCGTTCAGAACGCCATGCGCATGGGCGCCCTGGGCATCCGGGTGAACGTCGCTGGTCGTCTGGGCGGTGCCGAAATCGCACGGACCGAGTGGTACCGCGAAGGCCGCGTGCCTCTGCACACCCTGCGTGCCGACATCGATTACGCACATGCCGAAGCGATGACTCCTTACGGGATCATCGGGATCAAGGTCTGGATATTCAAAGGTGAGATCATGGAGCACGATCCGCAGGCACGTGACCGTAAAGCACAGGAACTCCAGGATGGTCCGGCACCTCGCGGTGCAGGCGGCCGTCGCTAAGGGGGAATTGAGATGCTTCAACCAAAGCGTACAAAATTCCGCAAGATGCACAAAGGCCGGATCAAGGGTGAAGCCAAAGGCGGCTCTGATTTGAACTTTGGCACTTACGGTCTGAAAGCTCTGCAGCCTGAACGCGTCACAGCGCGTCAGATCGAAGCTGCACGTCGTGCCATGACCCGTCACATGAAACGTCAGGGTCGTGTCTGGATCCGTATCTTCCCCGACACTCCGGTCACTGCAAAGCCGATCGAAGTTCGTATGGGTAAAGGTAAGGGTTCGGTGGACCGCTGGGTTTGCAAGGTCAAGCCTGGTCGCGTGATGTTCGAGATCGACGGCGTCAATGACGACATCGCCCGCGAGGCCCTGCGCCTGGCTGCGATGAAGCTGCCGATCAAGACCCGCGTCGTGGTTCGCGAAGACTGGTAAGCGATTGGGGCTAAGGCCCAGTTCGCAAAAAGATTGCCCCCCGTCGGGACACCGGCGGGGGTTTTATGTTGGGGGCGCTGCCCCCGCCGCGGTAAGCCACGCCTCCCCCGGGGTAGTTTTAGCCAGATGAAGCAGGAATCCATTTTTCATCTGGCCAAAAATACCTCGGAGCGCGAGGCAGAGCCTCGCAATTCCGCCATCGCCTTCCCCGCATCACTGGTCTAAGACAGGACGCATGGCACAGATTGAATCACTTTTCGTTACCCGTCTCTATCGCGCAGCTTTGTCCGAGTTTGATCCCAAAATAGACTCAGAGGAGCTTGAAAACTCTTGCCTTGTTATCGCGGAAGATGACGAGGCCGGACAGGATTGGTGTGAAGAGAATGGCTATCCCGGCTATACCAGCTATGCCTCGCTGACGGACCTGCCCTGGCGGTTCCCGATCTTTGCCGATCTGGTGAAAGTGCTGGATCAACACGTGGCGGCCTTTGCCAAGGATCTGGAGTTTGATCTTGGTGAAGGAGAGCTGAAGCTTGAGGATCTGTGGATCAACATATTGCCGGAAGGCGGAATGCACTCCAGCCACCTGCATCCGCACAGCGTCATTTCGGGCACGACCTATGTGGCGATGCCCGAAGGGGCGAGCGCGTTGAAGCTGGAAGATCCGCGCTCAGGCCGCATGATGGCAGCGCCGACGCGTCTCAAAGGTGGTCGGCGGGAATTGCAGCCGTTCATTTATATGAAGCCTCAGGTGGGGGATGTCCTACTGTGGGAAAGTTGGCTGCGCCACGAGGTGCCGATGAACATGGCCGAGGACGAACGGATCAGCGTCAGCTTCAACTACAAGTGGGAGTAGCGTGCACTCTGTTAGGGGTTCTCTTAGAACTCTGTGGGGTCTGGTAAACTAGGACAAGCCAATCTCAATTACAGCCGTTACTCTCTCATTAATAGAGGAGTAACGGTAATGAGAGAAGCAGAGCGTGTTGTACGCCAATTTCACGAAAGCTGGGGCATGCGCGACCCTGAACGTGGCGCGCAGGTTATTTCTGATGACTGTAAGTTTGAGGATGTAGCCCGTGGTGAAAGGCAAATAGGAAAGCTCGCGTATAAAGAAGACTATGCGCGTTGGCGAAAAGCATTTCCAGATGGGGAGTGTATCGTTGACAATGTCATCGTGAGCGATTGTGGCGAGTGGGCCATTGTAGAGTTTCACAATACTGGTACGCATACTGGTATCCTGCATTCCAGTTTGGGAGATTTTGAACCTACGGGTAAGCGATACGAAGTACGCTACTGTTCTGTAATGCGCGTAAAGAACGGTATGGTTGTCGAAGGGCGCGACTATTATGACAGTGCCACAATCGTTCGAAACCTCGGTTTAATGTAAGGATCGTGTGTATTTTTTGCGGATGTTCTTCCTTTAGAAACTTCCTCTTGCCACCCACCCCCTAAACCCTTATACGGCGGCATCCTGCAAGTCCCCCGGCCGAGTCGGGGGATTCGCATGTCTATCATTCATCCACCAGGTCCAAGGTGACCCTGCAAGGGGGCCTTCTGGTGTTTTGAGCAAAGGAAAAAGGCGATGAACGCCCAAGAACTGCGTGACAAGACCCCGGACCAGCTCCGCGAGGAACTGGCCAACCTGAAGAAAGAAAGCTTTAACCTGCGCTTTCAACAGGCAACCGGTCAGCTGGAAAATACAGCTGGTATCAAAGCGGCCCGCCGCAATGCTGCCCGCGTCAAAACCATTCTGAACGAAAAGGCCGCTGCCGCGGCATCCGAGGAGTAATCAGATGCCCAAGCGTATCCTGCAAGGCACCGTGACCAGCGACGCCAACGAACAGACCGTAACCGTATCTGTCGAACGCCGCTTCAAGCACCCGCTGCTGCAAAAAACCGTTCGTAAGTCCAAGAAATACCGGGCTCACGACGAAAAGAACGCCTTCAAGGTCGGCGACACCGTACGCATCATCGAATGCGCGCCGAAATCGAAGACGAAACGTTGGGAAGTTCTGGAAGCATAAGCTTCCGGGATTTTTCATTTGTCGAAACCCTGGGGGATTTAACAAGACCAGCCCCCACAGGTCGGGAGAAACCACATGATCCAGATGCAGACCAATCTGGATGTTGCTGACAACTCCGGCGCACGCCGAGTTCAGTGCATCAAGGTCCTGGGTGGTTCCAAGCGTAAATACGCCTCCGTTGGCGACATCATTGTCGTCTCGGTGAAGGAAGCCATCCCGCGCGGCCGCGTGAAGAAAGGTGACGTCCGCAAGGCCGTCGTCGTACGCACCGCCAAAGAAGTCCGTCGCGAAGACGGCACCGCGATCCGTTTTGATCGCAACGCCGCCGTCATCCTGAACAACAACAACGAGCCCGTAGGTACCCGTATCTTTGGCCCCGTTGTTCGCGAACTGCGTGGCAAGAACTTCATGAAAATCATCTCGCTGGCTCCGGAGGTGCTGTAATCATGGCTGCTAAACTCCGCAAAGGCGACAAGGTCGTCGTGCTGGCCGGCAAGGATAAGGGCAAAGAGGGAACCATTTCCTCGGTTGACCCGAAAGCCGGTAAAGCTGTTGTCGATGGCATCAACATCGCCATCCGCCACACCCGTCAGTCGCAAACCTCGCAAGGTGGTCGCCTGCCTCAGGCAAACCCGATCGAGTTGTCTAACCTGGCGCTGCTGGACAAGAACGGCAAAGCAACCCGCGTTGGCTTCCGCATGGAAGGTGACAAGAAGGTCCGCTTCGCCAAGACCACAGGGGACGTGATCGATGCTTGATAACGCAACCTACACCCCGCGTCTGAAAGCTCAGTACGTTGAAACCATCCGTGCCGCTCTGAAAGAAGAGTTCGGCTATAAGAACGACATGCAGCTGCCCAAGCTGGAAAAAATCGTTCTGAACATCGGTTGTGGTGCTGAGGCGGTCAAAGACTCGAAGAAAGCGAAAGCTGCTGTCGAGGATCTGACTGCGATTGCTGGTCAAAAGGCCGTTGCAACAAAGGCGAAGAAGTCGATCGCGGGTTTCCGCGTCCGTGAAGACATGCCGCTGGGTGCAAAAGTGACCCTGCGCGGCGACCGGATGTACGAATTCCTGGATCGTCTGATCACCATCGCGCTGCCGCGCGTTCGTGACTTCCGCGGTGTTAAGCCGTCTTTCGATGGTCGTGGCAACTTTGCCATGGGCATGAAAGAGCACATCGTGTTCCCGGAAATCGACTTCGACAAGGTCGACGAGGTCTGGGGCTTGGATATCGTAATTGCCACCACAGCGAAAACCGACGCTGAAGCGAAGAGCCTGTTGAAAGCATTCAACATGCCATTCAACGCGTAAGCGCCGGGAGGATTGAGACATGGCTAAAAAAGCAATGATCGAACGCGAGAAGAAGCGCGAACGCCTGGTGGCCAAATATGCCGCAAAGCGTGCCGAGCTGAAAGAAATCGCGAATGACGAGAGCCGCCCGATGGAAGAGCGCTTCAAGGCGCGTCTGAAACTGGCGAAACTGCCGCGCAACAGCTCGGCTACCCGTCTGCACAACCGTTGTCAGCTGACCGGTCGTCCCCACGCTTACTACCGTAAGCTGAAGGTCAGCCGTATCGCGCTGCGCGAGCTGGGTTCTGCTGGTCAGATCCCCGGCATGGTGAAATCGAGCTGGTAAGGGAGACATAGATATGAATGATCCTATCGGCGATATGCTCACCCGTATCCGCAACGCGCAACTGCGCGGCAAATCCACCGTTTCCACCCCGGCTTCCAAGCTGCGCGGTTGGGTTCTGGATGTGCTGGCGGACGAAGGCTACATCCGTGGCTATGAAAAGACGACCGGCGAAAACGGTCATCCGGCCATCGAAATCAGCCTGAAGTACTACGAAGGCACCCCTGTTATTCGCGAACTGAAGCGGGTCTCAAAGCCCGGTCGTCGTGTTTACATGGGCGTCAATGACATCCCGCAGGTCCGTCAGGGTCTGGGCGTGTCGATTGTCAGCACTCCGAAAGGTGTGATGTCGGACGCAAACGCTCGCTCCAACAATGTTGGCGGCGAAGTGCTCTGCACCGTCTTCTAAGGAGGTCTGCAATGTCTCGTATTGGTAAAAAACCGGTCGAGCTGCCCAGCGGCGTTACCGCCTCTGTGTCCGGCCAGACCATCGAAGTGAAAGGTCCGAAAGGCACCCGCAGCTTCACCGCCACCGACGACGTAACGCTGTCGGTTGAAGACAACGTGGTCAAGATCGACCCCCGTGGCATGTCCAAGCGTGCCCGCCAGCAGTGGGGCATGAGCCGCACCATGGTTGCCAACCTGGTAACCGGTGTGACCACAGGCTTCAAAAAAGAGCTGGAGATCCAGGGTGTCGGTTACCGGGCTCAGATGCAGGGCAACACCCTGAAACTGAACCTGGGCTACAGCCACGATGTTGATTTCACTGCTCCGGAAGGTGTCACCATCACCGCGCCGAAGCAGACCGAAATCGTTGTGGAAGGTATCGACCAGCAGTTGGTGGGCGAAACCGCGGCCAAAATCCGCGAGTGGCGCCGTCCCGAGCCGTACAAAGGCAAGGGCATCCGCTATAAGGGCGAGTTCATCTTCCGCAAGGAAGGCAAGAAGAAGTAAGGACGCAAACAATGGCAAACAGCAAAAGAACCCTGTTTCTGAAGCGCCGCCTGCGCGTTCGGAACAAACTTCGCAAAGTCAACGCCGGCCGTGTACGCCTGTCGGTTCACCGTTCGAACAAAAACATCAGCGTTCAGCTGATCGACGACGTTCGTGGCGTGACCCTGGCCTCGGCCTCGACCCTGGAGAAAGATCTGGGTGTTGTTGGCAAGAACAACGTCGAAGCGGCCACCAAAGTGGGCGCAGCCATCGCCGAGCGTGCCAAGAAGGCAGGCGTCGAAGAGGCCTATTTCGATCGTGGTGGCTTCCTGTTCCACGGCAAAGTGAAAGCAGTTGCCGACGCTGCGCGTGAAGGTGGTCTGAAGATCTAAGACTTGCGGGCAGCTTTGCGGCTGCCCCGATGATCCGGGGGCCTCGGCAACAGTCGGGGCTCACTTGGATTGAAGCAAACGGCGTCACAAGCGCCACATGAGAAAAGGGATGCCAAATGGCAGAACGTGAAAACCGTCGGGGCCGTGGCCGCGACCGTGAAGAAGCACCGGAATTTGCAGATCGTCTGGTCGCAATCAACCGCGTGTCGAAAACCGTAAAAGGTGGTAAGCGCTTTGGCTTCGCCGCTCTGGTGGTTGTCGGCGATCAGAAAGGCCGCGTCGGCTTTGGCAAAGGTAAAGCGAAAGAAGTACCTGAGGCCATCCGTAAGGCGACCGAACAAGCCAAGCGTCAAATGATCCGCGTGCAGCTGCGCGAAGGTCGGACCCTGCACCACGACATCGAAGGCCGTCACGGCGCTGGTAAAGTGGTTATGCGCACCGCACCTGAAGGTACTGGTATCATCGCCGGTGGTCCGATGCGTGCCGTGTTCGAAATGCTGGGCGTTAAGGACGTTGTGTCCAAGTCGCTGGGCTCGCAGAACCCGTACAACATGATCCGCGCCACCATCAACGGCCTGCAGAAAGAGCAGAGCCCGCGTTCGGTTGCCGCGCGTCGTGGTAAAAAAGTTGCCGACATCCTGCCCAAGCGGGACGAAGCACCGGCTGCTGCTGAAGCAGAAGCATAAGGAGAGCGACCCATGGCAAAAACCATCGTCGTCAAGCAGATCGGTTCACCGATCCGCCGCCCCGCCGAACAGCGCGCAACCCTGATCGGCCTGGGCCTCAACAAGATGCACAAAACCCGTGAGCTGGAAGATACTCCTTCGGTTCGTGGTATGATCCGCAAGATCCCGCATCTGGTAGAGATCGTCGAAGAACGCGGCTAAGCGCGAAGCCTTCGAGAATTTCTAAGAACGCCTCTGACTTTGGTCGGGGGCGTTTTTTTTCTTGCCTTTAACACCAACTGACGTGTCGCTTTGATCCATTGTGTTAAAAGGATGAGAAACGATGAAACTATTCCTATCCGTTCTGCGCAAGGATTGACGTTGGACATACCGAAAACGCATAGCCGGTAGACCGAAAACTCGGTTGTTAGCGATACCTCTCAACCCTATTTCACGCTTGTCCAATGAAGGAACACGAAAAAGGAAACGTCAGGGAATACGCCCTGATTTGAGAAAGGAATAAGAAGATGACAACTGCTACACTGACACACTCCGGCTTCGGCTTCAGCGCCCGGATTGCAAACATGATCGAACGGATGAAAACCGCGCGCGCCCGTGCGGCTGAGTATCAGCGCACTTACCGCGAACTGCAAAACCTGACCAACCGCGAGCTGGATGACATCGGCGTCCGTCGCTGTGATATCGCGGACATCGCGCACAAGCACGTTTATTGCTCATAATCGCGGATACCCGAAGCAAGAACACAAAGGCGCCACAGGGCGCCTTTTCTGTTTCAACCAGAAGCCCACAGTGCGATCAGACAGCGCCGGATGACCCATATCTCTCGAGAAGGTCGAAAAGCGGCTGTAAGGCGCTAAATTCGGGCTCTGCGTCGTTTGTCACCCAACAGGATCAGCCGGTGCACTGTCATAAGCAGGACAAATGCCATCAGGCACCTCATAAGCTGCCTGGAATGTGTCTCCCCAACTTCAGCGACCTCATGGCCCTACCCTAAAGATCGCCTGCGGCAGAGAGGTTCGGATTCCACAGCCAGCCGCTGCTGACGCTTGATGTATCCTAATACCTCGCGAAACGCGCGGTGCTTGGGTTTCCCTTCCAGATAGTCAGCCAGTTTTAGTAAGTTGATCGGGTGTTTCTTAACAAGCAACTCGATCCGCTGCACGGCACCGTCCAGCTCGTAGTGGTCCACGAACTGGCAAGCAACTTGTGTGGGGGTCAGCAGGCAGTAATCCTGCGGGCGCTTGTCTGTGTAGCGCGCAATGTCAAACGGCGACGCGCCCAAGGCGTGGAATTTGGGGATGTGTACGCGCATGTCCGCCTCGGCGTGTTCAAGCACCGTACCAGAGGTCTGACGGAACCCCAATGGGCCAAGCTTGCCGACCACATGACGACGCATCGCCGGAGAGATCATGTCTACGTCGGCCCGGTCATATTTCAAATCATCGAAAACAGACAAAAGCCCCAGTTGCTCGTCAGCAATCTGGAAATACGGTTCGGCGCTGAACGCGCGCATCTTCTCCAGCACTTGTGTACGCGTGGTCTCAGGGTCTGAAACGAAATCGGCCTCGGCGGGTTGATCCGCCGAGGCCGTAAATAGTCGCAGTAAGCGTCGGATCAAAGACCGGTGCTCACGTCGATGGTGTTGCCCTCTTCCAGGGTCACATATGCTTTTTTGACGTCTTTCCGACGGCCCAGTTGGCCGCGGAACCGCTTGACCTTGCCTTTGGTCACGGTGGTGTTCACCGCCTTGACCTTCACACCAAACAGAGCCTCAACGGCCTCTTTGATCTGCGGCTTGTTGCTGTCGATCGCCACTTCAAAGACAACCGCGCCGTTTTCGGACGCCATGGTCGACTTTTCGGTGATGATCGGCTTGCGGATCACGTCGTAGTGTTCTGCCTTCGCGCTCATTTCAGACGAGCCTCCAGTGCTTCGACAGCCGCTTTGGTGAGCACCAGGGTGTCACGCTTGAGGATGTCATAGACGTTTGCGCCCATCGACGGCAGGATATCCAGACCTTCGATGTTCTTGGACGCTTTCAGGAACCCTTCGTTCACGGTCGCGCCGTCGATGACCAGAGCACGTTTCCAGCCCAGGTTTGCAACCTGTTTGGCCAGAGCAGCGGTCTTGCCTTCGGCTTCGGCGTTCTCGATCACAACCAGTTCACCTGCTTTGGCTTTTGCCGACAGAGCGTGGCGCAGGCCAAGCTTGCGGAACTTCTTCGGCAGGTCGTGGCCGTGCGAACGAGGGGTCGGGCCCTTGTAGATACCACCCTTGCGGAAGATCGGCGCGTTGCGGTCACCATGGCGTGCGCCACCGGTGCCCTTCTGGCGATAGATCTTCTTGGTCGAGTAGCTGGTTTCCGAGCGGGTCTTGACCTTGTGGGTGCCGGCCTGCGCGTTGTTACGCTGCCAACGGACCACACGGTGCAGGATGTCCGCACGCGGCTCGAGACCGAACAGATCGGCGTTCAGCTCGATGTCGCCGGCTTTGCCGCCGTCCAGTTTGATTACATCAAGTTTCATGCTTCACCACCTTCCGCGGGAGCTTCTTCCGCAGGTGCTTCGGTTGCAGCCGATTTCACAGCAGCCGGGAAAGGCAGGCCTTCCGGTGCTTTCTTCTTCACGGCGTCCTTGACGGTGACCCAGCCCGATTTCGGTCCGGGAACGGCGCCTTTGATGAAGACCAGGTTCCGGTCGGCGTCGGTTTTGACAACTTCCAGGTTCTGGGTGGTTACACGGGCAGCACCCATGTGACCGGCCATCTTCTTGCCTTTGAACACCTTGCCCGGATCCTGACACTGACCGGTCGAACCGTGCGAACGGTGGCTGATCGAAACACCGTGCGAGGCGCGCAGACCACCAAAGTTGTGGCGCTTCATTGCACCGGCAAAGCCTTTACCGATCGAGGTACCCGAAACGTCAACTTTCTGACCTTCCAGGAAGTGTTCTGCCGAAATCTCGGCGCCCACTTCGATCAGGCCATCTTCAGAGACGCGGAACTCGGCCAGCTTACGCTTGGGCTCGACCTTTGCAGCGGCGTAGTGGCCGCGCATGGCCTTCGAGGTGCGTTTTGCCTTGGCAGCACCGGCGCCCAGCTGAACGGCGGTGTAGCCGTCTTTGTCAGCGGTACGCTGTGCAACGACCTGCAGGTTGTCCAGGTGAAGAACGGTCACAGGGATCTGCTTGCCGTCTTCCATGAACAGGCGGGTCATGCCAACTTTTTTTGCGATAATACCAGAGCGCATAATCTATACCCTCCGATCTTACGACTGCAGCTTGATCTCGACGTCCACACCAGCAGCGAGGTCGAGCTTCATCAGCGCGTCTACGGTCTGGGGGGTCGGATCAACGATGTCGAGCAGACGCTTGTGCGTGCGGATCTCGAACTGGTCGCGGGATTTCTTGTCAACGTGAGGGCCACGGAGAACCGTGAACTTCTCAATCTTGTTCGGCAGCGGGATCGGGCCGCGCACGTTCGCGCCGGTCCGCTTGGCAGTGTTGACGATCTCTTGCGTGCTGGCGTCCAGAACGCGATAGTCAAATGCCTTCAGCCGAATACGGATGTTTTGGCTTTGCATATTAACAGCCTTTTATCAGGCGTTGAGGTTGAGAGGAGGACAGACGCGCATCGCCAACCCTCTTCGAACCCAAAAGGCGGGAATCATCCCGCCTTGATGTTCTTATTGAGAACTCGCGCGTATTAGTGGGATTGGTGGGGTTTGGCAAGGGGGGAAATTTCAACACTGCTCGAGGCAGCTACCCGATAGTGAGGCGCTTGCTCGTCATCGCGGGTCAGCCTTTGATTTACCTCAATGCATACGAAAGCCGCAATCATTAAACTCTGTCTCGGATAGTCATAGACCAAATTGAACTGGCACCCCCGTGGGATAGTGGTCGACCCATTTTTACCAAAGGAGAATCACGATGCTTAAGCATGTTGCAACTGCTGTGCTCCTTGGCGCTGCACTGACAATGCCTTTTGACGATTCTGCCGCACAAGGCGCATCGAATGACCTGAGAAAGTTCTTTGACAGTCGCAATGTTCCTGTCACGGTCGACAATTTTGTACGGGCCGCCACGGATATCGAGTTTGGGAAATACGTGGCACTATCTGGCGGTATCAACAAAGTTTTGCACATTCGAGAACCTACCCCGATTGACCAACAACCCACGATCCGCATGAATCGGGACACCCTTTACAGTATGGCAGTCATTGACATCACCGAAGGAGCAACCCTCACCTTACCGGACGGAGGGAACCGCTACATCTCGGCCCAGATCGTCAATCAGGATCACTATATGAACAAGGTGTTTCTGGGCGCTGGAACCTATGAATTGGATTTTGACACGTTCGACACCCCTTTTGTCGTGATGATTGTGAGGCTTCTAGTGGATGCCAGCGATCCCGATGACATCGCGGAAGTTTCTGCTTTGCAAGACAAAATCACTTTAGAGGCAAAGTCCGCAAAACCCTTTATCTCGCCTAATTATGACGAGAAAAGTTTTGATGGCGTATTGCAAGCTGCGCTATCGCTCAGCCGGTTTATTCCTGATAGCCGGGCCACGTTTGGTCCCAAAAGTGAAGTGGACCCCATCCGCCACTTTCTGGGCGCTGCTTTTGGCTGGGGGGGATTGCCGGAAGAATCCGCCTTCTATCTGTCGATTGACCCCAATCGCCCTGTTGGTGAATATAAAATCGATATCCCGGCTGCGGTCCCGGTGGACGCCTTTTGGTCCATCAGCGTCTACAACGCGGATGGCTTTTTTGAGGAAAACGAAACCGGCGTCTACAATGTAAACTCTGTTTCAGGCGCGGAAAACGATGACGGCAGCATGACTGTTCATCTTGGCGGATGCGGTGACGGACGCGTAAACTGCATCCCGTTGACAGATGGGTGGAACTATGCAGTGCGCCTGTACCAACCTGGTCCCGAAATCCTTGATGGAACGTGGACTTTCCCCAAGGCTGTCCCAGTGTCCACGGACTGAACGCAAAAGCCTGATTTATAAGCTGTTGCAAGAAAAGGCCGCCCCGATATGGGACGGCCTTCTTTAGTTCAACCGAGTTGCGGCAAGCGCGCCTTACTCGATGGTTTTCGAGACAACGCAAGCGCCGACGGTGCGGTCGCCTCCGCGGGTCGCGAAGCGCAGGCCTATTTCCGTTGCGATCGGTGCGATCAGCTCAACGCTGAACGACGCGTTTTGGTCAGGCATGACTATTTCAGGGCTTCAAGCAACCGAAATCTAAACCCCTAGCCTAATTCCGTACAAGCCACGGCTCTTCTACCTTCATTCCCTGATAGATCGCATGCAAGAAAACATGCGCAATCACCGGGTCATTCGAAAAAGGTGAAAACTGCAGATTGCCTTCTTTGACACCCTCTTGGGCTTCATAGACAACTTCATCCCCTTTGACAGTCACAAGCACCTCCAGTTCGGCCAACGTCTCGGGGTCGACGGATGTTGGATCATCGGACAAGATCACAAAGTCGGCGACCTTCCCCACTTCGATCGAACCCTTCTCATCTTCCTCAAAGTGTTGCCATGCGGGCCAAATCGTCATGGCCTTCAGGGCGGTCATGACATCCACCCTCTGATGCGGGCCCAAAATGTCGCCCGACCGTGTGCGACGCGTGACCGTTGCCGCAAGGACCCGCATGCTGTCTGGAAAGGCCACCGGGGCATCATGATGCGTACCAAACATCATGTCCCTTTCGCGCAGCCACCCGGTGGGTGAGATGTTGTCGGCATTGACCGGCCCAACGGTGTGATCCCGGTGCCAGTCCCCCCAGTAGAATGTGTGCATCGGGAAAAGGGACGGGAACACGCCAAGGCGCTTGAAGCTGGCAACCTGGTCTTCTCGTAAGAACTGACCGTGCACCAGAACCGGACGGTTGCCGGGGTCACCATACTTCATCTGCGCTTCTTCCAATGCGGCAATCAGCATGTCAGAGGCCCCTTCACCATTAGAATGCACCAAAATCTGAAAGCCGTTTTCGTAACACCAGTTCACGGCATCTTGGAGTTGCTCCATTGTAATGGCTGCATATCCTGCATACCCGGCAGCGTAATTTCCAACCGGATCAAAATAGGGTCGATCCCGCAACGCAGTAAAACCCTGAGGCGAGCCGTCAATTGTCAGCTTGCAGCCCCCGACCCGAACCCGGTCTTCATAGTCCTCTGAGGTATTGGCACCGATAAATTCCCTGGCCTCTAGAACATCCGGAAACGCTACAACGTCGATTGTAAGTCCGTCTTCGGCCGCAACTTTCCTAAGAACTTCTACAATTTCGCCAGAAGAACGGCCTTCTTGTCCGGTCGTATATCCAAACTTTGCCCAAAGTTCGGTTCCAGCTCGGGCGAAGGCAGCCAAGCCGTCCTCACCCAGATTTCCCAACATGGGTACGAGAACCGAAAAGAAGGCGTATTCTTCCAGAACACCGTTTGGCTCTCCTGCTTCATCACGCTGAATTACACCACCGGGTGGTGCCTCAGAAGCGGCGGTGATGCCTGCCAACTCCAGAGCTTTGGAATTTGCGACACCCAGATGCCCGGACTGATGAATGATGATGATAGGCAAGTCTTCGGACACCACGTCCAGTTCTTGCCGTGTAGGGTGGCGCAATTCCTGCAGTTGAGCATTGTCGTAGCCAAAGCCAATGATCATTTTGACCTGTTCAACGGCCTGCGCATTCTCCTCGGCCCAGTCAGTCAGCGTGGATTGCAGACTTGCGATATCAACGACCTCGCCATCGGGTGGCGCGAGAAGGTTGGCTGAAAGCGCCTGCAATCCTCCCATGACAACATGTCCGTGGCTGTCCACGAAGCCCGGCAGCATCGCCCGTCCGTTCAAATCGAATGTTTCCGTTCCATCACCTTGATGCACAGACAGGTCAGACAGCGATCCAACAGCCAGAATGCGCCCGTCTTTGACCGCGACCGCCTCGGCAGAGGGGTCATCGTCATGCATCGTGACGATTGGCCCGCCTAGGTAAATGCGATCCGCGATTTGTTGGGACCACGCCGGACTAGATGAAAAAGCAATTGCCGCAACAAGACAGAGCGAACGTGCCGATACGTACATCTTATGACCTCTTTCGAATTGCAATATTTCAATACGAAAGAGCTTAGCATCCCGGTGGACGTTTCCGAAAAAGAAAAAGGGCGCCCGAAGGACGCCCTTTCCGTCTGATCATTCGCTGACGCGAATTATTCAATGATTTTCGACACAACGCCGGCGCCGACGGTGCGGCCGCCTTCGCGGATCG
>NZ_WQGD01000008.1:0-194363 GCF_013034475.1 Ruegeria sp. HKCCA6837 | reverse complement strand
CCCACCAGTCCCCGAAACTCTAGTCCGAAATGGCCCAGAACACGGGGGCTAGACAATAAGTTTTGGTTGAGCGTCGAGGTGTTAGCAGGCCAGGGCAGCGTTTATTTCCAACTCACATCGCCCAGAAAGATGTAACCAGCGCCATAAATCGTTTTTATAAGGCGAGGATTCTTTGGGTCTTCGCCAAGTTTGGTACGAAGCCTGGAAATTCGCACGTCCATGGCCCGGTCAAAACTGTCTCCTGCTGCACCGCCCAACGATTCTTGCATTTGCGCTCTGCTGATAAGACGCTTGGGGCTTTCGAGGAATAGCCTCAGAACCTCTCCTTCTGCATGGCTGAAAGGCGTTTCGGCACCGGCGCCATCCTCAAGAACATAGCGGTCAAAATGTGCAATCCAGCCGTTGAAAATAGCGGTGTCCGAATGCGACGTCTGACTGCGTGGGTTACGCAACCTGGCCCGTATCCTGGCCACCACTTCCGCCGGATCGAACGGTTTGGTTATGTAGTCATCAGCCCCAAGTTCCAGCCCAGTCACGCGATCCTGCACCTGTGCCCGACCAGATATGATGATCACCGCAGCACCCTGTTCCAAAGCAAGACGATGAACCAGCGCTAACCCATCGGTATCCGGCAGGGAAAGATCCACAAGACAGACATCCGGCGTCACGCGGTTCAGTGCCGCCTCGAACTCTCGGGCGCGCGAGAAACTCTGTGTTCGGAACCCGGCATCCTCCAAGACGTCGGTCAGGATACGTCGTATCTCGGGTTCGTCATCGAGAATGGTCACCAAAGGTTGGGTCATCAGGCGGCCTTAGCTTGAATCAGTGCGGACAATTGAGCCTGTGAAAACGGTTTACGCAACACCGGCGCCAACGCAAGCGCCTGTTGGTACAGCGGATCAGAATTCGGTAGAGAGGTCATAAGGATGCACGGCACTCCAGAGCCTATTTGCCGCAGAAGATCCAGGCCCGAGCCCCCTCCCTCCAAGCGGATGTCGGACAACACCATCGCGATATCCTCTACATTCGAAAGCAGCGTTAGGGCTTCATCCACCGAATTGGCTTCTATGACTGAAAAACCAAGCTCAACCAGCATGTCTCGGAACTGACCTCGCAACTCGTCGCTGTCTTCCACCAACAACACAAGGCCATCCTGAGAGGGTGGAGCAGAACGATATGGCAATCGCAACACGACCGATGCGCCGGATGGAGTGTTTCTGAGGTTCAGATCACCACCGGCAAGTTTCACCGTGTCATAAACCATCGGCAAGCCCAAACCAGACCCGTCACTGCCTTTAGTCGTGAAAAAGGGGTTCAATGCCTTCTCCAGCGCCTCGGACGAAAATCCTGGGCCGGTGTCGGACACTGTGATTTCGACCCATATCTTGCCAATCGCATGTGCGCTGATGGTGATCTGACCCGTGCTTCCGCACGCATCTCGCGCGTTCAGGACAAGGTTCAGCAACGCGTCCTGGACCATCCCTGGATCCAACACTAGTGCCTGATCGGGAAGAGTGTTCACAACAGAAAGCCCCATGCCACGCGGTAGGGATGGGGTGGCCAGAATACGCAGATCTTCCAACAAACCGCGCATGTCTGTGGCCTGCGGCTGGGGCGTACGGTTGCCAGTCATATCTGCGATACGATTCAGCAACTGCCCACCCCGACGCGCTGTTTGTTGAGTGGCTGCAACCAGTTCTTGCGCTTCATCCGGCAGGTCCATCTTGTCCAATCTGGACTGCATCCCAAGGATAATCGTTAGCAAGTTGGAAAAGTCATGCGCCAGGCCGCTGGTCATCTGGGCTGCCATCGCCCGGCGACGAGTCTGCTGCAAGGCGACCCGTGCCTGCGTTTCTTCGGTAATGTCCACGGACATCACATAGACACCCCCTGCCCCATCCGGCGTGAACGAAACTCGGATGCGACGAGCATCCTGATCTTCGGTAAACTCAAAAACTGAAGGCGCGCCATCATAAGCCTTTTGCAAATGGCTTTCCACGCGCTCAAAAGCGACCTCACCCAGCGCCTCGGAGATATGCAGGCCAAGAATATCGGACGGACGCCCCGGCATGACCGCACTCAGACGTCGGTTGGAGTAGTCATAAAGCCCGTCACTGTCCAAATGCGCGATATGCGCAGGCATCATTTCGGTCACAAGACGCGTGCGGGCTTCAATTTCGGTCAGTTCCCGTTTCGCTTCTTCTAAGGCCGCGATCGTGGCTGCAAGCTTGCGGTTGGTCGCTGACAGCTCTTCAGCGTGCCCCAGCAACTGTTCCGACAGCTCCTCTGATCGCGCCCGCAACAGGTTTTCGGCGCGCCGCGTGCCCGTGATGTCAGTATAAACTGCAACCCATCCCCCTTGAGGCAACGGAGCGCCCTCGATTGAGACAACCTGCCCGTTGGGCCGCACCCGCTCCATGTAGTGCGGTTCAAACGCCAGGGCCTGCTTGACCCGCAGATTGACCATGTCCTCGACACTCTCGTCATGTCCATATTCTCCACGGCTGGCGAGGAAATGAATTGTATCCCGAAACGGAGCCCCGGGTTGAACCAACTCGTCCGGTAAATCGAACATTTCCTGAAACCGGCGATTGCTGAGGACCAGTTGTAGCTTGCTGTCATAAATGGAAAGAGCCTGACCGATCAGGTTCAGCCCCGCCGTGGTCATCGCTTTGATGCGCTTTTCCGATATGTCCAAGTTTGTATTTTCCACATCCCCTGCGTAACACCTGATCACAGGTACGGATAGTGAGTTTCATTCTTGGGGGAATCCAAAGTTAAGATTCACCATGCAGTGGCATATTGTTAGCGGCACGATATGCCTCGACATAACCTCTGGCGACGGACCGTACCGCGCGACCGATCTGAGCGTAGGCTTCGTCCGGCAGGTTGGCAAAAGACACGCGCGCAGACCAACCCGGCGCATCGAATCCGCTGCCGTTCAACAAAACAATTCCGTGGTCCTCGGCCAGTTTGAACGCAATGTCCAGCGGGTGCACGTTTTTCTTGATCCATGCAACAACGTCATCGCCGACATATTTGCGCAACCAATATTCGAAATCGATAATCCCGTAGTAGGCATCGTAGTTTTCGCCTGTATCAACCTCGATCCCCATTGCTTCGGTCAACAGCTTGAACCGTCGATGTACAAGCTCCATGCAGGCGGTCTGATAGTCTTTCTTGGTGTCTACAAGTTCAACAAGTGAAAACAGGGTCATCATGACCTGTTGCGGCAAGGAAAGACCAGCGGTGTGGTTCAGAGCAACATCCCGGCTGTCTGCTACCAGACGATCAATGAACCTGATCTCACGCGGAGTCAGGCTAAGCGTGCCATAGCGTTTGTCCAGCGCCAGTTTGATCTGTTCACTGTGCTCAGCCAGTTTGAGGTCAAAGATATTGTCCTGCGCCACTGCGATGACACCCAAACGCCAGCCGGTGCAGCCGAAATACTTCGAATACGAATACACGCCGATCGTGTTGCGCGGCATGTACCCCATGACCGATGTGAAATCATGCACGAAGGTTCCATAGACATCATCTGTCAGAACGATGAGATCGGGGCGATGGTTCTCGACCACATCTGCCAGCTTCTCCAAAGATGCCTTGTTCAGCGCAACTGACGAAGGATTGCCCGGATTGACCAGAAAGAAGGCTTTTACTTTGGGGTCTTTCAACGTCTCGACCGCTGCATCGGTCAGCTGGAACGCGTCTTCTTCGTCCGTTTCCACATGCACGGATTCGAGGCTGTAATCCTCAAGTTCAGGCATCTCGAGATACGGCGTGAAGATCGGAGTACACAACGCAATCGTATCACCTGGGTTCAGTAATCGGTTGGCTTTGAGCGACTTGAAGATGTAACACATCGCCGCCGTGCCGCCCTCGACTGCAAACAGATCAAATCGCGCATCCGGCTGTCGACCAGAACACATGGCCCACATCAAGTATTCGTGCGCTATGATCTGATTGTGATGCAGAATACGGTCCGGCACCGGGTAATTGTCGCCAATAATCGAGTCCGTCAGTTCGTGAACAAACGCATCTGCATTGAAATCAAACGCAAAAATGGCGTGTTTGACAACGGTAAGCAAAGTGTCCGTGCCGGGCATGTCCGCATTGACCTCAGCCCATTTCAGAAGCCTGTCATGGCATCCCTTGACGGCTGGCATGCCACCCAGACCCGCCGGATGATCCATGACGCGTTTGGCTTCGGTGACGGCAAACTGACCGAGTGCAAAGAACGCTTCACGCGGACGGGTTGCGATCCAGTTGGGATTTCCTCGTCCCGCATTCAGAAACGCGCTGTTGGATTTTCTGGCCTCATCCGAGGCTAGTTTGATCAGCTCATCTTTGATCTGAAAAGGGCTGAGCGCTTCGTAATCGTGCAGTTTCAGACGGTCCATAACACATACCTTTCCAAATCAACTAAGGATCAAAACAACAACCATGCCAAAGATCGTCAACAAAGTGTTCCCAATCGCATAGGGCATCCCATACCCCAGCGCGGGTATTCGACTTTGCGCGGCCTCCTGGATCATCCCAAGCGCAGCGGTTGTTGTTCTCGCGCCAGCGCAGGCGCCAAACAGAATGGCCGGGTGAAACTTGAACACATAGTGGCCAACGTAAACCGAGAAGATCATCGGCAGAGAGGTGGCGACTATTCCCCAAAGCAGCAGCGCAACGCCGGCCTGTTGCAGGCCCGCCACAAAACCGGGACCGGCGCTTATGCCAATCACAGCTATGAAAACGTTTAGGCCAAGGGTGTTCATCAACCACAAAGACGGGCCGGGAATACGCCCGAATGTCGGATGCACAGTTCGCAACCAGCCCAGTAATAAGCCGGCCAAAAGGGCCCCGCCTGTTGTGGATAGGCTAATTGGGAAACCACCCATGGTAATTGCCAGTGTTCCGACCAGACCACCAATGAATATTCCCCAGCCGACAAAAGCCAAGTCTGTTGTCTCGACCGGGCGGTCGGCATACCCAACCCGGGCAATGGCGGCCTCTACATGACGCTTTGATCCAAGAACCGTCAAGATATCGCCGCGATGCACAACAGTTCCCGGCAAAAGTGGCAGTTCGACCATGTTTCGCATTAGTTTCGAAACATAGACACCGCGCGCCAGCGAAAGCTTGCTTAGTTCTTCCAGAGTTTTCCCGTGAACCTCTTTGCTGGTGATCAGCACATCCAGCTTCTCGGTCGGCGTGTTCAGCAATTCAGGGGCATCAGCCTCTTTCAGGTGCCCTTCCAAAAGGCCAACCAAATCCGCGCGTCGCCCAGAGAACATGACGAGGTCGCCCGCCTGAAGTACCGTGCTGTCTTCAACCTCGATCACAGCGTCACCGCGCTTGATCCGTTCGGCATAAATACGCACACCAGGCATCAAATCCTTCACCGGCTGGCCCAGCAAATCGCTGTCATCGGGGATTTCGAACGCCCGAGCTTCGATCATGCGATAGGCCGAAACGATACCTTCGCCAGTCTCAACGGAAGCGCTACCACCAAGCTTGGCCTCATATTCTTTGCAAGCGACAACCAGATTCACACCGATCAGACGTGGCCCGAGTTTGGCCAGAATGATGGCCGACCCGATCGTGCCGTAAATATATGTGACTGCGTAGGCAATCGGTATCTGATTGGCATAGGTCTGCGCCTGTTCTGACGACAGACCCAGTTGACTGATCTGGTCGGTTGCTACACCAATCGCGGCAGAAATGGTCTGTGATCCTGCATACAAGCCAGCCGCGAAGCCCAGTTCCAGTCCTGCGACTTTGGCAGATAAGACTGGCACAATCAGGCACAAAGCCAAAACACTGAGTGCGAACAACACCTCTCGTGCGCCGTCTGCCTTGAGACCGCGGATAAACTGTGGGCCGACACCGTATCCAACTGCGAAGATGAACATGATGAAAAAGGTCGATTTGACCGCCGAGTCGATTTGAATATGCGTTTGCCCGATGATCACAGCCGCAAGTAAAGTTGCTGTAACGGTCCCGAGGCTGAAACCAAAAAATTTCTTGGGCCCGATCCAGAACCCTATCCCTATCGACAGAAAAACCGCCAGTTCGGGATAGCTGCGCAGCACATTCACAAACCAATCGCCCATTGCTGTCCTCCCCGGAACCCCTTGTGTGCACAAAGGTGTGTTTGGAACTTTGAAATCGCTGACAAGCCGATCTGGACAAATAATTCAGAACCGAAAAAATCGCAGCACAATTACCGCTAGCCGTCAGAGCGTAAAACGATGCGTATTTCACAAGGACGATATCGTAAGATATGAATTTGTCTACAATTTTTCAGGGAAAGTTCTAAGCCACACACAGGGCGATCAGTATCGAGAACGGGATTTTGCACCTTCAGATGTAATCGAATGCAGCGAAAGTGTATGGTCCATGTTCTTCATCCGGTGCCGCAGCATCTGACGGCTTAATCGGGCCAAATCCGGCGCCAGTTCAGGCTTGTCCGCCACATTCTCAAATTCGCCTTTGCTCTGACGGTCAAACAGGATCGGCGGCAGGTCGGCGGCAAACTCGATCAGAGTAAATCGCTCGTCTCGCAGAATTCCCAGGCACGAGTCGCTGTTGCCCGTTTCAAGTTGCTGTTGCCACAAAGTCGGGTTTTCAGGTTCCGAGAAATCCAGCTCGCTGAACGAATAGCTGCGCCAGTCCTCTGGAACTTCACCGCGCAACAGCGGCATCAAGGATCGACCATCCATCGCGTTCGGAGCCGGTTGCCCAATCCAGTCCATGATCGTTGGCGCGACATCGACCGATTCAGTTGGAACACTGACTCGTGCACCCGCCTGATCATTGTTCCCGGGCAAACGGATCATCAAAGGGGTATGATAGGCTGCGTCATAGACGGTCATCTTACCCCAGCTGTGGCGATCCCCCAGCATTTCGCCATGATCAGCTGTGATCACAAGCATCGTGTCGTGAAATTGCCCGCTGTCCTTGAGGTATTTCACCACACGACCGATATGGTGATCGACCTCTGTTGCCAGACCAAGATAGACAGCGCGCAGAGCGCGAATGTTCTCGTCCGTCGGCTCGACTTCATCAAAGCCGTGCACAAAGTCTTTGGCTGTATAGGAATTCTGCGTTGGCCCAAAGAACGGGTGCAGGTCCTTCTCGGCTTCCTTGCTGTGCAACCGTTGTGGCAGAGGGATTTCTGCCGGATTGTACATGTCGTTGTACGGCGCGGGTGCGACCAGAGGCGGATGTGGGCGGATATAGGTCAAATGAGCAAACCAACCCTCGCCACAATGAGGCGCGATGCCTTCAAGAAACGCATCCGTCAGAAACGCCGTGTCACTGTCTTCGGCCCTATAGAGCGCCGGGTCGTTCAATTTGGGGGTCTGACCGTCTTTCGAGGTGGGTTTGTAAACATCCCAGTACTGATCGAACTTATATCCCTTTTTCATCAGATGTGCTTGCCAGGGATATGACTCTTCAAGGCGCATTTCGACCACCTCAAGAAACCCGGTCATGGACTGCTCATATGATTTGAGAACCGGATCATTGGCGTCATGGACACGCGGATCGGCAGATGTATCCGTATAGCCGAACAGCAACGGCATGTATCCCGCTTTGCGCATTTCCGTGGCGATATTGGGGGTATCGTGACGCAGTGGCGTTCCATTTCGCACCGAACGGTGGTTCATCGAATATTGCCCGGTCAAAAGCGAAGCCCGCGAAGGCCCACAGGGGTTGGTGACCGAGTAATGCCGCGTAAAGGTCACAGCCTCTTGCATGAATGTCCGCAAATTCGGAAGATCCACATAATCTGCCAAAGCGCCGCTCAGGCAATCAGCCCGAAGTTGATCAATGATGATGAACAAGACGTTTTTGGCCTGAGACATCTGAACACTCCGCTTCAACCTCGACTCCCACGCGGACTGTGTCTCGCATCCTGGGCTCAAGCAACTGATTAAATAAGTAGCCAACACTTTCTTGTATACCCGAGCCCGAAAACCTGGCCGTACCAAACAAGGCGTGACGCGAGGGCCATCCTGCACCCCAAAAACCCGATCTTTCAGAACAAAGACTTGCAGGCTCAGAGCGTTTTACTTCACATGGCTTTATGACGAAGCCAATGATCTCATCCGAGCGCGACACCGAAGGCACTCATGTCCGTATTTCGGGTGAATTGCTCACGCAATCTTTGGCATCAGTGGAGCATGATTTTGCAGCTATACAACCCTCGGCTGATAAGGTCGTTTTTGATTTGTCCCAGATCGAGGCCCTCGACACCGGTGGTGCATGGTTGATCGCGGACCTTGGTAAGCGTTTCACCTCGAACGGTGGGGCAGTGGAAATTCTGGGGGCAAAGCCTGCACATGCGACGCTTATTGATACCGTAACCCGCTCGATCCCGGGCAAACCCGGCAAGCTCGAAGATCCCCGCAGTTTTATGGATTGGGTGGCAGATGTGGGTCGCGGCACTTTCGGGGCTTGGAAGGACACGCTTTCAATCCTTGAATTTTTGGGACTTACGCTACACCGGCTGTTCCGCACCATGGTCATGCCATGGCGGCTGCGTAAGGCGGCCCTCGTCACGCATATGGAAGAAACCGGTGTCAAAGCCCTTCCCATCGTGGCTCTGATGGGGTTTCTGATCGGTGTTGTTTTGGCTTTTCAAGGCGCGACGCAGCTCAAGCAGTTTGGCGCAGAGATATTTGTAGTGGAGTTGATCTCAATCTCGGTCTTACGAGAGCTTGGGATTTTGTTGACAGCGATCATTGTTGCGGGTCGCTCAGGCTCGGCGTTCACAGCCTCGATCGGTTCGATGAAAGTGCAGGAAGAGATTGATGCCATGCGAACCTTGGGGCTGGATCCGATTGAGGTGTTGGTTATTCCCCGTGTCCTCGCCCTTTTGATTATGTTGCCCATTCTGGGGTTTATCGCGGACATAGCGGGTTTATTCGGTGGCGCCTTGATGAGCTGGATTGATCTGGGCGTAAGCCCCGGCATGTTTCTGACGCGATTGAAGGAGAATACGGATGTCTGGCAACTGGCCGTTGGTCTGATCAAAGCGCCCTTTTTTGCGTTGGTTATCGGTGTAATCTCCTGCTGGCAGGCCATGCAGGTCAGAGGATCTGCACAAAGTGTGGGTCAGCGTACAACCGCTTCAGTTGTGCAATCCATCTTCATGGTCATAGTAATTGACGCCCTGTTTTCGATTTTCTTCTCAGAGATCGGAATCTGACATGAACAGCAGAATACAAGAGGCAACGAGTTCAGCGGCGTCACAACGTGACGCTGTGATCCGTGTGCGCGGCCTTAGAAACCAGTTCGGATCGCAGGTGGTGCATGATAATTTGGACCTCGATGTCTGGCGCGGCGAAGTTCTGGGAATTGTCGGCGGGTCCGGCACTGGTAAATCGGTATTGCTCAGAACAATTGTAGGGCTGAACAAGCCAGCGGCGGGCAGCATCGAAGTTCTGGGTGTCGATGTCTTGAACGGCCCCGAGGAAGATCGGCGCAGCATCGAACGCCATTGGGGTGTGGCCTTCCAGGACGGCGCTCTGTTTTCGTCATTGACCGTCCTGCAAAACGTAATGGCCCCGCTGCGCGAGCACACGGGTCTGAGCGAAAAGCTGATGGAGTCGCTGGGCGCGCTGAAGATCAGCCTGGTTGGGTTGCCTCAGCTGAGCTGCGGCAAGTTTCCGTCCGAGCTTTCCGGCGGTATGCGCAAGCGCGCGGCGCTGGCCCGGGCATTGGCCTTGGACCCCGAAATCGTGTTTCTGGATGAACCGACCGCCGGATTGGACCCTATTGGCGCGGCGGCTTATGATGAGTTGATTGGCGAATTGCAGCAGGCTCTTGGGTTGACAGTGTTCATGGTCACCCATGATCTGGATAGCCTTTATGCCATCTGCGACCGGATTGCTGTGCTTGCAGAACAGCGCGTACTGGTCGAAGGTCCGATAGAAGACATGACCAAGGTCGATCATCCTTGGGTGCAGGAATACTTCACAGGCCCCCGCGCCCGCGCAGCACAACAAAAGGGCCAGGACAGGTAGAGGCGATGGAAACCCGAGCGAATTATATCCTGATCGGCGCGTTTACCCTTGCAGGGCTTCTGGGCGCGTTTGGTTTTTTCCTTTGGCTTGCGAAATTTGAGGTCACACGCCAATACGCTTATTACGACGTCTTGTTCGACAATGTCTCGGGGCTTTCCGCTGCGGGAGGTGTGAGCTTCAACGGCCTTCCTGTTGGCCAGGTTATTTCGTTGAATTTGGATGAAGACGACCCCTCGAAAGTCAGAGTTCGCATCGAAGTGGATGCAGATATTCCAATCACCGAGGAAACGATTGCCCAGTTGCAGTCCCTAGGTGTGACCGGGGTTGGCTATGTCGAGTTGACCGGTGGGTCGGCGAGCGCACAACGACTGGCACAAAACAGCGTGATCAAAAGCAAACGCAGCACAATCCAGTCACTGTTTGAAGGCGCACCCAAAGTGTTGGATGAGGCCGTCACACTTTTGGAAAGCCTCAACAAGGTCGTTGACGACAAGAACAGGGAAGCCGTGAGCGGTATACTAGACAATCTTGCGTCAGCCACAGGACGGTTGGACAACACTTTGACAAGCTTTGAGGCTGTCGCCAGCGACATCGGCAGTGCCGCCAAGGACATTGGCGATTTCTCTAAGCGTCTTGATCCATTGATCGAAACAGCCCAAACAACGCTTGAGACAGGGACAGATACACTGAACTCGGTCAAAACTGCGTCAGAATCCGCCAAGGCCGCGTTGGACGAAGCAAAAACAACGATCCAAACGGCGGACCAGATCCTGCAAGAGGACATTCGACCTTTCATTGAACGCGGCGCGCAACTGGCTGAACGTTTGACGTTGTTATCGGACGAAGGCAGCGTCACCTTGGAAATTGTCAACGAAACCGTTCTGAACGCCAATACGACATTGGGTTCGATTACGTCGGCGATGGACACGGCGAAGGGGGCGCTGTCTTCGGCAGAGACGGCGTTCAACTCAGCCAATCGGGTGATGGAAGAAGAAGTCGCGCCTGTGGCTGCTGACATCCGCAAAGCGGCTAATCAAGTGACCGAGACGGTCTCGAACGTGACCGAAAAGATCGATCAAATCTCGGACGACGTTCTAAGCGCATCGAATTCTGCGTCTGAACTGCTGGGCACCATCGACGGCATCGTTCAGAACAATCGTCGCCAAGTTTCGGATTTCCTGCGCGTCGGCCTTCCGCAATTTATCCGCTTCATCGAAGAATCCCAACGACTTGTTATCAGTCTCGATCGGCTGGTGGATAAGATTGAACGGGATCCCGCACGATTTCTGTTGGGCACTCAAGCATCGGAGTTCCGCCAATGATCAAGCCTGTTCTCGCATTGCTGGCATTTGCCCTGATCGGCGGCTGCGCTGGCCTGGGTACGTTGCAACAGGCGGCCAAGCCCAACGACCTTTATTTATTGACGCCCAAAAGCACGTTTTCGTCCGCATTGCCCCGAATTCAAAAGCAGATCGTTGTCGAGGAACCAACAGCAACTGCGGCAGTGAACACAGATCAGATCGCTATTCAGCCGACGCCCTTGCAGGTGCAGTACCTCCCGCGCGCGCGTTGGGTAGATCGTGCTCCTTTGATCGTTCAAACGCTGTTGGTGGAAAGCTACGAGAATTCGGGAAAAGTTGCGGCGGTTGGTCGATCTACCGTTGGCCTGCGCGCAGACTATGTGATTGCACCTGACCTGCGCGAATTTCAGGGCATTGTGGTCCAAGAAACAGAGAACAGTAAATCGGTCCGCATTGAAGTGCGTATGAATATTAAGGTCATTGACGAGTACGAAGACAAGATTATTGCATCCAGCTCGTTCCAGGAAAATGTCGTGGCCGCTAGTGAACAAACACCTGATCTGATCAAAGCCTTTGACAAGGCCTTGGGCCGCGCGATGCGAGATGCGGTCGAATGGAGCATTCGCAGGATCAACACACATGTGGTGAATAACCCGAGGTCAAACCCTAACTGATCTGTGACTGTCACTTCACTTGAAATCGTGGGGAAACCTTGTTCCCGATCTGGTACAGTCGGGGAAAAGGTATTTATTGAAGCTTCCGTGGATCAATGCACGTGGACAGCCGTCTGGGTTCCCGGCTTTGGCGCACGGCAGAAGAACAATAGCGGAATTGTCGCCAGGGCCAGCAGGCCAAGATTGTTGAAAACGGTCAGGTAAGAGATCAGTTCTGCCTGCTTCGCGATTTCCTGACCCAGGATCGCAGCGCCCTGTTGACTGTCAAGTGTCAAGCCAAGCGGGTTCAGGTAAGCTTGCGCCGCAGGGTTATAGGGCGTCACATTCTGGCTTAGGACAGCCGTGTTGGTCTGAAGTCCACGTACGATCCATGTACCAACCAGAGAGATCCCAACCGATGAGCCCAACTGGCGAGTGACGTTGAACAAGCCAGAGGCTTCGTCTTGCCGGTTTTGGCTGATGCTTTCGAACGCGAGAATAGACATAGGCACAAAGACCAAACCCATCCCTAACCCACTGACAGCTCCGGGCCACGCCAGTTCCCAAAACCCGGCATTGAGGTTGATGGCACCCATCATGAAGTTCCCAATCGCAGTTAGCAACAATCCGGCGCCCGCCAATAGGCGTGGATCGAAACGATGAACCAGTACGGCGCCGGTCAGAACCATCGACAACCCTGCCGTCAAACCGCGCGGAATAAAAAGGTGGCCTGAAGCGATAACGGGAAAATCCAGAAGGTTTTGTACGAGCGTTGGCAGGACCGCAATACCGCCAAACAATGAGACCGCAAATCCGGCGATGATCAGATTGCACAGGGCAAAATTGCGGTCCGCAAACAAACGCAGATCCACGACCGCGTTATGCGCGGTCAATGCGTGAACAATAAACCCGATCGCGCCCAGTATAGACGCGACCACAGCCACTTGAATGACACGAGACGACATCCAATCCATGGTTTCGCCCTGATCCAGGACAAATTGCAGACACCCGATGCCAAGTGCTAACAAGGCCAGACCTTTCCAGTCGATCTGTACATCCTCGGTCTTGTCTTCGGGCAACTCCCCGGCCAGCAACAGAAGGGCAAGGGCGGCCACAGGCAAGTTGACGAAAAACACCATCCGCCACGAGAAATACTCGGTCAGGATCGCACCAACCGTCGGCCCAAGAACGGGTGCCACTACGACCCCCAAGCCGAAAACCGCCATCGCCTTCCCACGCTCTTCTCTGGGGAAGGCGTCGAACAGGATCGATTGCGATAATGGGATCAGGAAAGCGCCAAACATGCCCTGGGCCAGCCGAAAGGCAACAATAACTTCCAAGCTCCAAGACAAGCCGCACATCATCGACATAACTGCAAAGCCGCTCACCGCTGTCAGGATCAAACGTCGCCGACCAACACGGCGGGCCACAAAGCCAGTCAGTGGCATTATGACAACCGCCGATACGATATAGCTGGTCAGAATCCATGTCGCTTGGTCGGTTGTCGCCCCAAACGCGGCCTGAATATGCGGCAAGGCAACGTTGACAATCGTGCTGTCCAGCACTTCCAATATGGCGCTGAGAACAACAGCAACCACGATCACCCGGTTGACAGGGCCGGACGCCGCCGAAGTCATTTTCCGTCCGCCGGGCCCGTTGTGTCCACGACAACTTTGCTGCTGCCGCCGACCCGCAACGGAGCATCGGTCGGATCAAGTGCGATACGAACCGGAAAACGCCGTGTGACCTTGACCCAGTTTCCACTGGCATTCTCGGACGGCAGCAAAGAGAATGTGTCTCCTGAACCGCGTCCGATTGAGGCCACCTTGCCGGTAAGCTTCACCCCCGGCAGCATGTCGACGTGAACTGTCACAGGCTGCCCGGGCCGGATACGAGGCAACGACGTTTCCTTGAAATTGGCGTCTACCCACCAATCCGAGGACTCAACAATCGAGAATTGAGGCGCGTTGGCAGAGACAGAAGATCCGGGGCGCAACGTCAGATTGGCGATCCAGCCATCTGCGACCGCATAGACCTTGGTCCAAGCCAGGTTTGTTTCGGCGATCTCAAGCTGCGCCTGAGATGACAGGATGTCGTCCTGTTTTGCTTCCAACCCGCTTTGCAGCGCCAACAAGCTGGATTGGCTGGTCGTCAGCCGTGCCGAGGCCTGCGCGAATTCTGATGTCGTCTGGTCCAATGAGGCCTGCGCGACATCACCTGCAGCAAACAGGGCTTTCGCGCGCTCTAGGCTCTTATTTGCAGTGTCATAAGCAGATTGGGCGCTTTGAACGGACGCTTCAGCGGCCGTAATTTGTGTCGAGTACGACTTGGCCTGTTGAATGGCACTGTCCAGATCAGCTTTGGCCGCGTCGACGGAGGCTTTGAACTGCGTATCGTCAATAGTGAACAGGAGATCGCCATTCTTAACCGATTGGTTATCGGAAATCTGGACTTCCGCCACTTGCCCGGTCACCTGGGCTGCCACATAAATGATGTTGGCGCCGATATAAGCATCCTGGGTGGATGGGTACCGTTCCTCGTGCCGCCAAAACAACAGCAAACCCACACCGATTACTGCCAACATAACAGCAATGGCTATGGTTTTGAGAGGTCTCATGCCGTTTACCTTTGTTGTGCGCTGCCTATTACATCACATGCATATGCATTCGGATCGCCAGGTTGCCCAACACCCAAACCGTACCCAGAATCATAATCAACAAAACCATCGTGGAAAACAGCACAAGGTGCAGGTCTTCCCGGCTGCTGCGACGACGGTCGATATGCAGGAAATAAACTAGCTGCAAAACAAGCTGTGCCAGACCAAGCAATCCAATTGTCAGATACACGCCAGTGGTTTCGATCCCGAATAGATGCGCCACGCCAAACATGGCCAGTGAAAGCAACAGCGACCCGCCATATCCGATCACATAACGTCGCCGCTCACGACGGTGCATTTCAGAGCGCTTATCCATAGGTCAGACCTCCGAAATAAACGATGGTGATTATTCCGATCCAGATCAGGTCAAGGAAGTGCCAGAACAACGCCAGACGCACCACGCGTGAGATAATCAGGTCTGTCATTCCTTTCGCGCGCAATTGAATGCCCAGAACGATCAGCCACAGACATCCCGCCGCAACGTGCAAACCATGCAGCGGGACCAGACCGAAGAATGCCGATAGGAAGCCGCTGCGTTGTGGAACACCGCCTTTTTCCGCCATGGCCATGAAGTCACGCAGTTCAAGAACCAGAAAGCTGAGTCCCAACAAAAGCGTAACCCCAAACCAAAGAATGATGCGCCCGCGCGGCAAGTTGTACTTTAAGGCCAGCATGGCAAGACCGACAGTCAGGCTGCTGGTCAACAGGATCAGGGTTTGAGCAAAGACACTTTTCAGATCGAACAGTTCGTGCGGACCGGGTCCACCTGCCTGCGCATCAATCATTGTGATATAGATTGCAAACATCAGGCCGAAATAGACCAGATCGCTCATCAGGAAGACCCAGAAACCAAAGGTGACAACCTCTGTCGCCTTGTCGGCACTCGCGTGGCGTTCCCCAAGGTTGATGCCCGGATAACTATGCGTTGGCGCGCGTTTCATGTGACTGCCTCCAGATCTGGGCGGGCGAGGCCGCGGTTTTCTGGGGAGGTTTCGTAGTCACGATCCACAGCCCTTTCACTGTGAACTAGAGACAACCAGGCTTCATGATCTCTGCGTACTTCTTCAGCAGCGATGGTGAATTCGGTACTGTCGTCAAAGGTCCAGATGATCACGGCCAGGATCATCAGCACAGTCATCAAGGCCGCCAACCACCAGATCCACCACACCAAAGCAAACATCCAGACTCCGCTGAATACACAGAGGATAAAGCCGATACCGGTATTGCGCGGCAATTCGATATCTTCATATGCGTCCGGCGTTGGATACGCGATGCCTCGTTCTTTGGCGGCAGCGAAGTCATCACGATCCCTTACCTGTGGGATGATTGCAAAATTGTACGGCGGCGGTGGCGATGGAATCGACCACTCCAATGTACGGCCATCCCATGGATCCCCCACCGGGACACGGGTCTTTTCGCGATCCCGGACACTGACCCACAATTGGACGAGGACCGAAATCAAAGCGCACGTAATCACCAGCGCCCCAACGATGGCGACAATCATGAAAGGATGAAAGGACGGATCGTCGTAACTGAAGGAACGGCGCGGCATCCCCATCAGCCCGACGAAATAGAGCGGCATGAAGGTCAACAAAAACCCTATGGTCCAAAGAGCGACTGTAACGCGGCCCCAGAACTCGTTCAGGCGGAAACCGAACGCCTTGGGGAACCAATAGTTATAAGCTGCCAACAGACCAAACAGCACACCCGGCAACAGCACGTTGTGGAAATGCGCCACCAGAAACAGCGTGTTGTGCACCTGATAGTCGACCGTTGGATTGGCCAGGATCACTCCGCTAAGGCCACCAATCACAAACAGCATCAGAAATGCCAGCCCATACAGCATCGGCACCGAAAACCGGATCCGCCCTCGCCACAAGGTTGCCATCCAGTCATAGACTTTCACACCGGTCGGAATAGCGATCAGCATGGTTGCAATACCAAAAACGGCGTTGATCAATGCGCTTTGACCCATGGTGAAAAAGTGATGCAGCCAGACCGTGAAGGACAGCACCGCAATCGACATCGTCGCTATGACAAGCGAGTTGTAGCCATAGAGCCGCTTGGCCGAGAACGTCGCGAACACCTCGGAATAGATACCATAGGCAGGCAGAACCAGCAGATAGACCTCGGGGTGACCGAACAGCCAGAACAGGTTGGCGTAGTTCATCATGTTGCCGCCGAGGTCGTTGGTGAAAAAGTGGAAATCCAGATAGCGGTCTGCGGCCAGCATCAGCGCGGCAACACCCAGGGGCGGCATCGCAAAAACGATCAGGATCGAACTGCAGATAATCGTCCAGCAATACATCGGCAGCCGCATGAAGGTCATTCCCGGCGCGCGCATTTTGTAGATCGTTACGGCAAAGTTGATGCCTGTGAGCGTGGTCCCAATACCCGATACAACGATGGCCCATATCCAATAATCCGGTCCCACTCCCGGATTAAACGCGGCGCCCGTATATGGCGGGTAAGCTGTCCAGCCGCCCGTTGAGAATCTCCCCACCACCAATGAGACCATCAACATCATGCCAGCGGACACAGTCAGACCCAAACTGATCTGGTTCAATCGGGGAAACGCGACATCTCGCGCCCCGATCATCAGCGGCACAACATAATTGGCGATACCAAAGACGAAGGGCACGGCAACAAAGAAAATCATGATCGTGCCGTGGGTGCTGAAAAGCTCGGCAAAGTGTTCGGCCTCGAGAAATCCATCACCCGGCCCTGCGGCTTGCTGCGCGCGCATGACAACGCCTTCCAACACGCCGCGCGCAAGCATTACGATGGCAAAGACGACATACATGATGCCTATCTTCTTGTGATCGACGCTGGTCAACCAATCGCGCCACAGCGGTGTCCACAGCCGAAACCAGCTGAGTAGTCCCACCACGGCAATAGCGCCAACAATCACGACTCCCGCAGCCGCATTTGCCACGATCTCATTGGCACTGGGGTCTTGAAGCAACCCGGCAATCGGAAGCGCATCCCAACTGAGGCGGCCCAAAAAGCCAGTTTCGGTTGAAGTCATTTTTGCGCCTCCTGCCCGAAGGATGCCGTGCCCGGTTGTTGATCGGCAGGCAAGCCCTCGCCGGTGTGATACCGGTGCAGAATGCTTTGGAACACATCCTCTTCCAGCGTGAAATACAGTGCATCATCAGGCATCTGTGCTGTCCCCAAAGCTGCTTGAACCTCATCCCTGTCAGTTCGCATCGCAAGCGTCTGATAGGTGGCCGCATTCAGCGGGATGCCGCCGGTGCGCACTTTGTCGACCCAGTTATCAAAGGCATCTTGCTCCATCGCAACAGTGCGGAACTTCTGTTTTGTGAACCCACGTCCGTTATACTGCGTGTTTTCGCCCTGCATGACCTCTGGAGTATCCGCGACCAGATGCAATTGCGTTGTCATGCCCGGCATCGCGTAAATCTGCCCGGCCAGAGCGGGGATCATGAAAGACTGCATCACAGTATCGGTGGTTAATGTCATGGCCACCTGTCGTTTGGTTGGGATTCCAAACTCGCCGACGCTGGCAATGCCCAGATCGGGATAGAGAAACAACCACTTCCAATCCAGACCAACCACCTGAACCTGCACGGCCGGTTCCTCACCAAAACTTGCTGAATACGGGTCGAGCCGGTGCGTCGCCTTCCAAAGATAGAAAGACAGGAGCGCTACGATCAAAACAGGCACGCCCCACATGATAATTTCCAGTTTGGCTGAAAAATCCCAGTCCGGCCTATAGGCAGCGGTTCCACCCCTTCGACGCCGGTATCGAAATGCGATCCAGGGGACCAGAACGAGGACGGGTATGACCGCCACCATGATCAGGGCGGTCGCCCGTAACAGATGAGTTTTCTGAATGGCTGCAATCGGACCTTGCGGATCCAAAAAACTGTCGCTGGCAACAGCCATTTGCGCAGTTACAGCCAAAATGAACACGGCAGCCACCACGAGCGAGGATAGGGTGGACAATCTGCCTGCGGCCATAACACACAACCCTCTCGTGATCCAAATTCCACCCAACTATCAGCAAATGCGAAAGTTTTCTCAAGACCTTTCCATACTGCAGATTGCCAGGTAAGACTTTCATTCAACCTTGGGCATCAATGGAAAACCGCATCAGTCGAGCCCCGGCCAAAACAGGGACGCAACTTGGTTTTGATACACAAAATACTTGCAATCATAGGTCTTATTTTGACTTCGCAAGCTGCGCTGGCTCAGGATCGCGCTGAAGTTGAACGTCAATTCCAAACCTGGTTGCAAGAGGTGGTCTGGCCAAAAGCGCGTTCCAAAGGGGTTTCACGGGATACGATGCAACAGGCGTTTTCTGGCGTAACCCTGAACTGGAAACTGCCAGATCTGGTCCCGCCCGGACAAAAGGCCAAGACACCGAAAAATCAGAAACAGGCCGAGTTCGGCTCGCCTGGCCGGTACTTCAACTCAGGATCCGTTCAGGGTACTACCTCTGTTGGGCGCAAGATGGCAAAGCAGCATTCCGCAATACTTGCCTCGATCGAGCGCGAAACCGGAGTGCCCGGCCGCATAATTCTTGCGATTTGGGGCAGAGAGAGCGGGTACGGACAGGTGCCCATCCGCCACGACGCGTTTCGCGTTCTGTCGACCAAAGCGTTCATGAGCACGCGTGCCGAGTATTTTACAAACGAGTTAATTGCGGCGCTTCAAATAGCCGAGGCTGGTTATTTACCTGCCCGGGACATGAAAAGCAGCTGGGCGGGTGCATTGGGTCAGCCACAATTCATGCCATCCAATTATTTGACCTATGCAAGAGACGGCGACGGGGACGGCCGGGTTGACATCTGGGGATCGCCCGCTGACACAATTGCGTCCATCGGCCATTATTTGGACCAACATGGATGGCTAAACGGTCGAGACTGGGGTTTCGAAGTTTCCGTTCCCGCGAATGTGTCCTGCGCTTTGGAAGGGCCCGATCAGGGCCGACCCATTCACGAATGGGAAAAAATGGGGATACGCCGGATTTTAGGCAGGCCCTTTCCGGGCCATGAGCGTGACGGCCTCGGCTATCTGATGATGCCAGCTGGGCGCCATGGACCGGCCTTTCTGGTTACACCAAATTTCTATGTGCTCAAAGAATACAACAATAGCGATCTATACGCTCTGTTCGTTGGGCATGTTGGCGACCGCATTCAATTCGGTGTCGGCGATTTTTCTGGGCAATGGCGTCCGGTCGGTGGGCTGTACCGTTCTGACATCGCTGCAATGCAGCGGACCCTCGAGAAGATGGGCCATGACGTTGGCGGTGCCGATGGTTTGCCAGGTTTCAAAACACGCCGCTCGATTGGTCGGTGGCAAACGGCTTCGGGCCTTGCGCCAACTTGCTCTCCAGAACCTGCGATGAAAGCACAACTGACCCCCTAAAGGTGTTCTTACAACTTGATTAGCTGCTTGGGCTAAAATCACTACTGTCACGTCGGGCACCCTGCGGAACCCCAATGCGCACAATCGACAAACCCGAACCACGTCCATTGGAATGATTTTGAGTGGATTGTTGCTGATTTCACAACAGAAGAACGGGGACCGGCATATGCCTCTTATAAAATCACTTTTCCTCAAGAACGGCCTCAAAACTCCTACCCAAGTTTCGTCGTGCCCCTTTTTCATCCCCCCAAATACTTCGAGAACAATTGGATCACACAGTTTTTTTCACCGCACCAGGACACCGGAAGGCTTATGTAAAAAGCATATAGTTATGAATAAGATGCTTCCCGTAAGCCTAGATTTTTCAGATACCCAAAGAGACACCCAACTTTTGCCAGATAGCCGGAACTCAGGCTTGGACCGGCTGAACTTCAACCGTAACCAGTTCACAGCACGCAGATCGGGGACACTGTAAATATCGTGAAAAGACGCCAATTATCACTCGAATCCGGTACCACGATGAAAGAGCTCGTTTTGACACCGGCCAGACAAGGTGGCACGATTTGACCAATTGCCACCCAGGCTATCGGGTCTCATTGATTGATAGAGTTACGCAGCCTATGAGAACATGTCGGATCAATTCCGCTTTTCCGGCTGAATTTAAAAATTGAGAGGCATCATGACACGCAAGGTCACCAAAGCGATTTTTCCAGTTGCAGGTATGGGAACGCGGTTTTTGCCTGCAACCAAGTCGGTCCCAAAAGAGATTATGACTTTGGTAGACCGCCCGTTGGTGCAGTACGCCATCGACGAAGCACGTGCCGCAGGCATTAAGGAATTTATTTTTGTCACTTCTCGCGGGAAATCTGCGCTCGAAGACTATTTTGACCACAATCTCGTGTTAGAGCAGGAATTGAAGGCCAAGAAAAAAGACAAGCTGCTTGAAATCCTAGACAAGACGAACATGGAAAGCGGCGCGATTGCCTATATCCGTCAGCACAAAGCTTTGGGTCTTGGACACGCCGTTTGGTGCGCCCGCCGCCTAATTGGAGATGAACCCTTTGCCGTCATGCTGCCTGATGATGTAATCGCTGCAGACAAGCCGTGCCTTCAACAAATGATAGAAGCCTATGAGGAAACCGGCGGCAACATGGTCGCGACCATGGAGATTTCTCCCGAAAAAGCAAGCGCTTACGGGGTTTTGGATGTCGGTGACAGCATCGGCCCTGCCATCCCGGCCAGAGGAATGGTCGAAAAACCCGAGCCGAACGAAGCCCCCTCTAACCTAGCCGTTATAGGACGCTACGTTCTGCGCCCATCTGTGCTGAACAACCTGAATACTATGAAAACCGGCAGTGGCGGTGAAATCCAGCTGACCGATGCCATAGCGGAAGACATTGCAGATGGGGTCCCTGTTTTTGGCTACAAATTTGACGGTCAGCGCTTTGATTGCGGTTCAAAATCGGGCTTTTTGCAAGCCACAGTAGCTTTTGCGCTGGCTCGTGCCGATTTGCGCGATGACCTGAGTCAATACCTGAATGATATTGTCGCCACCGGAAAAGCAGCCCAATAGTTAAAAGCCATTTCATCGAGTACGATTAATGAAGTACATTCAGTGGTTACCAGTTCAAAGGCAAACGCAGTGACGATTACAGTTCATCCTGTCATTCTTTGCGGAGGATCAGGGACACGTTTATGGCCTCTGTCGCGCAAGAGTTATCCCAAGCAGTTTGTTCCGTTGGTGGGAGAAACCACACTTCTACAAGATTGCGCAGAACGCATGCTTGGGCCATCAGAAGCGCCATATGCAAAGCCGCTGGTTCTGACGAATGAGGCCTTCCGCTTTATCGTCCCGGAACAACTGGCCGAAGTTGGCATTGACCCCGGACCAATTCTGATTGAACCAGAAGGGCGCAACACAGCCCCTGCTATTCTGGCTGCTGCCCTCTATCTTGCATCCCGCAACCCGGACGCGATCATGCTTGTGGCTCCGTCAGATCATGTGATTCCAGACAAGACCGCGTTCCACAAGGCGGTCGCCGAAGGCGCGCGCGCCGTCAGCGAACGTGGTGATCTGGTGACGTTTGGCATTACGCCCACACGTCCGGAAACGGGGTACGGGTACCTCAAACTCAGTCACGCACCGGATTCGAGTGAACGCGCGGTTCCGCTGGATTGTTTTGTCGAAAAACCAGACGCTGACACCGCACGGTCAATGTTGGAAGACGGCAGCTATTTGTGGAATTCGGGTATTTTTCTGTTTGCGGTGCGCGACATCGTGGCTGCATTCGAACAACATGCAGGAAGTTTGATCGCACCTGTGCAAAAAGCCGTTGCCGAGGCAAAAACCGACTTGGGCTTCCTGAGGTTAGACCGTGCCGCTTGGGCCGAAAGCGCAGACATCTCAGTCGACTATGCGGTCATGGAAAAAGCGGAAAATCTCAGTGTGGTCCCATACTCCGCTGGATGGTCTGATGTCGGAAGCTGGACCGCTGTACAAGAACTGTCGGATGTGAATGAAGATGGCGTGGTGACAAATGGTGACGTCACCGCTATCGAATGCCGAAACGTTCTGATACGATCAGAATCGCCCACACAGGAAGTGGTCGCGATGGGGCTTGAGAACGTTATAGCGGTTGCGATGCCAGATGCAGTTCTTGTTGCCAGTATGGACAAGGCACAGGATGTAAAACAAGCCGTAACCGCGTTGAAGGAAAAAGGGGCGAAACAGGCAGAGACGCTGCCGGTAGATCACCGCCCGTGGGGATGGTTCGAAAGCCTTGTGGTCGGTGACAGGTTTCAGGTCAAGCGGATCCACGTCCATCCGGGTGCCGCGTTGAGCCTTCAGTCCCATCACCATCGATCCGAGCATTGGATTGTGGTCAAGGGCACCGCCAAAGTCACCATCGACGAGAAAGAGCAACTGGTGAGTGAAAACCAATCCGTCTACATCCCATTGGGCGCCACACATCGGATGGAAAACCCAGGCAAAGTTCCTATGGTCCTGATCGAAGTGCAGACGGGCGCTTATCTGGGTGAAGACGACATCATTCGCTACGAAGACATTTATTCCCGCGAGTAATTGGCGAAAGCTCCTGATCTAATCTGGCTGGGCTCTCCTGGCTTGACGATCAATAGTAAACAACAGGTTTTCCGGGCGGTCGGCCCGGTCACAAAGGTTTGACGCGCTTCGCGGCAGTGTAGCGCGCAACCGATGTTTCGGGCCGACAGCTACAGGAGGACCCTCGTGTCACAAACCTCACCCCGACTGAACCTTCCCTTTCTGCAACCATCACAGGCGCAAAAACACGTCACTCACAACGAGGCTCTGCGAAGACTTGATCTGATCGTGCAATTAACGGTCCGCTCAACGAACGCAAATACACCGCCAGTGGTTCCCGAACAGGGCGAGGTTCATGCGGTTGGGGCCTCACCAACAGGTGACTGGGTGGGGCACGCCGGGGACCTTGCCGCCTGGTTGGACAATGCGTGGCATTTCGTGACCCCGTCTTCAGGTTGGCGCGCCTGGGACGAAAGCACTGGCGAATTTCAACTTTGGGATGGCACAGCCTGGGCCCCTGTGCCCGTTAACATGCAAAATCTGGATGGCGTCGGCGTATCGGCACCTTCGGACACAACAAACCGCCTCACAGTGCGAAGCCCCGCCACCTTGCTGACCCACGAGGGCAGTGGGCATCAGCTAAAAATTAACAAGGCCAGCTCTGGTGATACTGCATCACTTCTGTTTCAGTCGAACTGGACAGGTCATGCCGAAATGGGTCTGTCCGGCAGCACTGGGTTTTCCATCAAGGTGTCCCCCGACGGTGCGAGCTGGACAGATGCGTTGAGCTTTGATCCCAACACCGGAGCAGCCACAGGTGCAGCCGTCCAAAGTGACGCGTCCGACACCACCGCTGGCCGCCTTATGCGAGCAGATTTCGGTTACGGCCCCGGTAACCTTTTGGGCTCGGTTTCTGAGAACACTGGCACACCTACCGGAGCCGTCATCGAACGTGGCCATAACGCAAACGGAGAGTACGTTCGGTTCGCCGATGGGACCCAGATCTGCACGTTCACACTGCCCGCGGTTGATTGCACCAATACTGAAGGTGCTCTGTTCGCCAGTTCAGCACTGACCTGGGATTTTCCCATCGCCTTTGCTGCGACACCCTGTGTGAGTGGAAGCGGAGGCGCAGTTGATCGGTTTATCGGTTTGGATACACCCGACACAACACAGGTTAACTGCAAGGTGCTGTCGGTCCTTTCAGATTCCTCGGCACTGTCTGCGACCGTAATCGCGGTCGGGCGTTGGTACTGACAGAATCGGCCGCCCGCCCCTTGTATCGGGCGGCTGTTTTTCGAATTGGTCTAAGTTGGTCTGTTCCGGAAGTCACGTGGGAGCCCACGAAGTCCATCTTTGCGACCCTGGTATTTAACTGAACCGTCCCCTTTCAACAAAACGTCACTTTTGACCTTATTGGTTCGAAAGCGGCCGATTTTCGGAACCATGTCCCGATTTCCAAAGGACCGTCGCAAAACCAAAGGCTTCATAGCTTTTGATAGCTCCGTCAGTGTCATGCTAACCTTGGTTCGGCTCGGCGACTTTGTGGCCAAGATCTTGAGCAATGGATACCTTAGCGCACGTCTAATCCCATGTAATTAATATTCCTTATTCGATGAGATCTCGGTGAAATCAGTGCTGTCTGACCCGAATATCCGCGACCACAGGCATCTTTGTCTTCGACGCGCACTCAAATAATTCAATGCCCTTATTGCATCAAAAACAACGAGACTCTATGGGATGCAGCCTGAGGCCTCTTTGAATCATTGAATTTGGCGCCCATTTCTTCGATTGTTCGCACATTGTCGGCAGGTATTGGTAAAAAAGGATTAAATGATGCGTATTGCGATGATCGGAACCGGTTACGTTGGCCTTGTGTCCGGCGTGTGCTTTTCGGATTTCGGTCACGATGTGATTTGCGTCGACAAGGCAAACCAAAAGATCGACATGCTCAAAGCCGGACGGGTTCCAATTTACGAGCCGGGCCTGGATGTTTTGATGGCCAAAAACGTGGCTGCTGGTCGACTGAGTTTTACCACTAATCTGGCAGATGCGGTGGATGGAGCAGATGCCGTCTTCATTGCGGTGGGCACACCAACCCGGCGCGGTGATGGCCATGCAGACCTGACCTATGTCATGGCCGCCGCAGAAGAAATCGCAAATGCCGTCACTGGCTATACGGTGATCGTCACAAAATCGACCGTACCCGTTGGCACCAACAGACAGGTACAAGAGGTGGTTGCCGCAGCTAATCCAAAGGCGGATTTTGATGTCGCGTCCAATCCAGAGTTTCTGCGCGAAGGTGCCGCAATTGACGATTTTATGCGCCCCGACCGCGTTGTCGTGGGCGTTGAAAACGACCGCGCCGCCGAAGTGATGGCCGAAATCTACCGCCCTCTCTACCTACGAGATTTTCCGATCCTGACAACCGATCTGGAAAGTGCCGAGATGATCAAATATGCCGCAAACGCGTTCTTGGCGACCAAGATCACCTTTATCAATGAAATCGCGGGCCTGTGCGAAAAAGTTGGCGCAGATGTCAAAGAGGTATCCCGAGGCATGGGCCTGGACGGGCGGATTGGCAACAAGTTCCTGCACGCCGGACCCGGCTATGGCGGGTCGTGCTTCCCCAAAGACACTGCGGCACTGGCGCGGATTGGCCAGGATCACGCGCATCCGATGCAGATTACGGAAACCGTCATTCGCGTGAATGACGAAGTCAAAAAGCGCATGATCGAAAAGATTCGCGAAGGTTGTGATGATCGCTTCAACGGCAAAACCATTGCCGTTCTGGGTGTCACGTTCAAACCCAACACGGATGACATGCGCGACGCGCCGTCATTGTCCATTGTCCCCGCCCTGATCGGCGGAGGAGCAAAAGTACGCGTCGTAGATCCACAAGGCAAATCTGAGGGTGAAGCTTTGTTGCCTGGTGTTGACTGGTGCGATGATCCTTATGCGGCAGCAAAAGGGGCTGATGTGCTGGTTCTGCTGACCGAATGGAACGAATTCAGGGCTTTGAACCTTAGCGATTTGGCCGCGGCGATGAGCACCCCCAGAATGGTGGATCTGCGCAATATCTACTCAGAAAGCAAAACCCTGAAGGCAGGTTTCGAAACCTATGTCGGGGTCGGGCGCTGAGCTTACCCGATCTGGTCGTTTGTCTTTGACCGGTGCCTCTTCTAACTCGGCCAACTTACCCTGATGCTTCGCAGCAGAATGAGGGGTTACGTCTGGATGTAAACCCCAATCCTTTGCCGGGTCGTTTCGGGCTCGGCAAAGGACTGGTGCGGCTTTACTCGCCCGCCCAGATCTTGCGCCTGCGTTCTTTAACCATTTCGTTGCCCTCGTCCGTGCCGTCGTGGAACGTGTTGAACCACTCATCCCAAGGCGTTTCCCAGGTGCCGTAGTTGCAATCGAAGAACCTGTGGTGCAGCTGGTGAAAGAAATCCCCGACTTGAAACTTGGCTTTGTTGCCAAGTTTCACATGCTCGAATCCGGCATGAGAGGTCGGCGCGCCAATGCCGTGATGAAACAGCAGGAAGATGGCGTGGACCGGATGCGACGGCAGAAGGAAAAAGATCATCGTGTCGAACATCAAAAAGAAGCTTTCGACGGGGTGCATAGCAAGGCCAGACCACGGGCCAGTATTGATGTTGCGGTGATGCCAGGCGTGCACTTTGGTATAAAGCGGGCCGACATGCAGCAGACGGTGTAGCCAGTAGAAATGAAATCCAGCCCAGATCGGGACAAAGATTACAACCGCGATGAACCATGTCAGATTGCTGTCGAATGTGATCATGGTGATCCAGCCGTTGGCATAGGAATACAGGATCAGGCATTCCCAGAACGTCCAGAAGGTCAGCGCCGGGCCTAAGGTCCAAAACATATTGTCCCAGACCTGGTTCTTAAAGGTAAAGACCTTTGCGCCCTTCATCATCGGACGCATGTCATAGCGGTATTCGTCCTGCTGGGTGCGGAATTTCCACAGTGCCAGATGCAAGCCACCTGCAACCACCATTAGAATACAGAAATTCCTAAACCAGATCTCGGCCACCCAATCCCAACTGAACGTCTGGATCCGGACGAGTGACGGGGTCAGGTAATTCCAGGTGATGATGGCAAAGACCAGCAGCAGCGCGCGCAGCGCCAATGGGTTCCAGCTTTGCAGCAGGTACCGCAGGGTCGCCACGGGTTTGATAGGCCAATCCCAGTACGGAGACGTCTGAATTGGCAATTGCGGTGTAAAGTTCCAGATTTTGCGCTTGGGACGCGGAGGCAAAGCAGGTTCTGTCATGGTGTGGCTCGTTCATGCTGTTCGCTGCCAGCACGCTAGAGCAACTTTGGCAAGGTTCAGCACGGTTTGTCTTGCAGGTCAGGGCAAGCTTTGCTTAGCCTGTAAAAATGTCGTCCCGTATACCCTCTCTCAACTGGTTACGCGTGTTCGAAGCTGCCGCACGTACCGAAAGCTTTGCCCGGGCGGCGATGCAGCTGAACATGTCCGCCGCGGCCGTCAGCCAACAGGTCAAAGCGCTGGAAACCCAACTGGGCACCCCTCTGTTCCACCGCCACGCCCATGCCGTTACCTTGACCGAGTCCGGGCGGGCCTACTTGCCGTCGGTGCAACAGTCACTGTTGATGCTGGAAACCGCCACCACCGGCCTGTTTGGAGAAACACGGGAGCAGCGACTTTACGTGCAGTCTGTGTTGCTTTTCGCCCATGGAATCCTCGCCAAGGGCCTTTCACTATTTCAAGCCGGGCATCCTGATATCAACTTGTCACTGGCCACCGGAAACATCGTTTCGGATTTTGCCAATCGATTTACCGATTTGCAGATTGTTTTTGGCAACCCTGCTCTGTTTGGCACCGAAGGTGATGAGCTGGTTCGAGAAGTTCTTTACCCTGTTGCACCACCTGCAGTCACTGCACAGATCAAAACCCCACAAGACCTGCTGGAGCACACATTGATCGAGGTCTCAACGCACCGCGCAAGTTGGCCGCATTGGTTCGAAAGCCTACGCTTGCCTTCAGGACAGGCACGGTATTTCTTTGCAGACAATTCGATCATGGCAGCAGAACTGTCAGCCAGCGGGATGGGTATCGCCCTTGCCCGCGCGCCTGCTTCGGATCGGATCACAGAAAGGACGGGTCTGGTGCCATGCCTACCGGAGGCTGCAGTCGCAGGACAAGAAGCATACCACCTGATCTACCCATCGCTTGCAACCATGCGCAAACCCGCCCGCATCTTTCGTGACTGGCTGCTAGACTATAGCGCCGCTGTCCAAACGCGATAACGCCCTTGCCCTGTGACCTCTCGCACCAAACCTCGGCGGCTGAACAAGTCGAAATTGCGCTGAACCGCCGCGCGCGACGCTTCGGTCAGATCTTCGGCCAAAGGGGCTGACACCATGGGCCACGAGGCCAGCGCCTCAATCAGGCGTGGTGGCGTGCGCCCGCTCAGATCTTGCGTAACGTCCCGGGCTTTGACCTCCCAGGCACTGATCCGGTCGAGATGCAACAAACCGGAAAGGGCCGCTTGCCCGGCCCCTCGTATCCAGGCCCTCAACTTTTCTGTCGGTTCACCTGCCCCACGCAAGGCACCTGGGCCAGACAAGGCCAGCGGCATAAACAGGGCCCCACCGCGCCCCATGGACGCAGCGTGCCGCGCCGCAATCACGGCGGCCTCTGTGTCTTGTCCAATGCCCTGCGCGATCGCGCGCCATGCATGAAACGCAATTGCCGATTGCGTCACCGGATGCAAACCTTCAGCGCTTTGCATAACTTCCGCCAAATCCACAACAGCCTCGGGTGCGGCATCAGAACCCTGCGCCAGACGGTCCAGAAACGCGGTCAACCCGCTTTCCCATCCCCCTTCCGCAGGAGCAGCGCCCGAGCTTAATCGGCGCACAGCCCAACCCGCACGGAACAATGCTTGCACGTCGTCGTGGGTCGCACCAATGCGTAGGCCAGTCCACAAGGCCAATCGGTCCACGCTGACCCGATCACCAGTCCACCAGCCCAGATCAGACGTCTCCATCAAAGCCAGACGATGGGTCCACCCTTTAGGGCCAGCACGCAACCGTTCGTCCAGCGCCCCAAACGTCAGCGCCAGATCCGCTAGCTCTGCCGACAGGTCTGACTGCGCTGCCCGCCATTCACGCGGGTCAAACAACAAACGCCGATCAGATCGGGGGCCGGGCGGGAAGTAATCCTCGTCGTCCACCTCATCGGGTGGCAAAAACCACAAATCCTCTTCTTCGGTCGGATCACCGTCAAAAATACTGGCCGGGCCGAGATCTTCGGCCTCATCCTCCGCAAGTGGCATGGGTTTCTTCGAATTCATACCGGCATTCTTCGGGCATTTGCACCGGTTCACAAGAGGCTTTCCAAGAGTTTCTGATCAGCCTGCAAAGGTCCGGGTCAGAACGTCCAACTCATCCTGCAAATCAGTCTGCGGCGAATTGCCCAACAGCATGTACCCGTAGCCATCTTGCGCCCATGTGGCTGTCGCCAACCCACTCAGCACCGCTTGCTTGATCTCAGCCGGTGGGGCATCTGGCCCCTGACGAAGAACACAAAACGCAAAGGGTTGGCCTTGTTCATCCGCAAAAACAACCTGGATCAGAGGCTTACCTTTGAAGGACAGAACTTGCGCCCGTTTCAGCTCTAACCCCGGCAAGGATTCCAGCGTTTCACGGTTCAAAGACCGCCCAAGCTGTGCCTCAGCCATTTCAAATTGCTTGTCTAGCGATTTGGTTGAACTGTCTAGCGAGGCTATGGTCTCGGGCACGTAAAGCGACTGATAGATCGCAGCTTGCTGTGCCCAGCCCAGGTCTGCCGGTCGAGTGGCCCAAAAGGTCACGGCAACGGCAGCAATCGCCGCACTCGCTGCGACTGCAACAAGGCGCAGACCACTGCCGCGCGCAGCTGGCATCACCGGATCGGGCATCTCGATAGCTGGCGCCTCAGCCGGAAGTTTCTCAAAAACATCACGAACAATTGGCGCAAATGGATCCAGCGCCATCAGTCGTTGTTCCAGCGTGGTGTCGGTCTCGACCGCAGCCTCAATAGCGCGGCTCTGAGCCTCATCCAAGGTGCCTTCCAGATACGCCACCAGCGTTTCGTCGGAAAACGTCATTTACCACTCCGTCGCGCGGTGTCCGCCGCATCGGGCTGCATCACCGCTTTCAGTTTCTGCCGGGCATTCGAAAGCCGGCTCATAATCGTACCGATGGGAACTTCCAGCAAGGCAGCGGCTTCGCGGTAACTGTACCCTTCGACGAACACAAGCAAAACCGTTTCCCGCTGCGCTTCTGGAAGCTGCATCACTTGTGTAAACACTTCAGTGACGAAAATATTCGTTTCTGTGTCCGACCCTGTCGCCACAAGGTCTGCTTCGGGCGTTACCGACAATGCCTGCGCCCGACGGACCGAGCGTGATCGCACTTCGTTCAGCCAGATTGACCGGCAGATTGTCATCAGCCAGCTGTCCAGACGATTATGCGGCGTGGCCTGATGATTACGCTCCAAAGCTCGAAGACATGTCGCCTGCAAAAGGTCATCCGCCACGTCAGACGCCCCAGACAATGCCAGCGCAAACCGCCAGACGCGTTTCGAGTGCGTCTGCACCGCATCGCGGACGGCCTGTTCGGAAGTCATTTCAGCATTCATCGAATAAATTGCGACCTATGTGTGTTTGGTTTTCACGGACCGGGCCCGCTCGGCAAAATTGTCATAAACCTCGGAGGAATGAAATGAAACTTCTGTTGAAAGCAGTCACGATTGCGTCGGCGATTGTTGCAACACCTGTTCTTGCCGGCACGTGGACTTTGGACAGCGACAACTCGCACTTGGCTTATGGCACCATAAAGAAAAACGCTGTGGGTGAGGTCAACAGCTTTAGCAAACTCAGCGGGCATGTGACCCAAGATGGTCACGCTGAAATCACCATCGACCTGTCATCAGTCGAGACCAATATCGATATTCGAAACGAGCGGATGATTGAATTTGTTTTTCGTAAAGCCGGTTCACAATGCTGACAGCTGACTTCGACATGGCCGAAGTATCCGGGCTGTCGATTGGCGAAACCACCACAGTAGATGCAGCATCCGGGCTGTCTCTGGTCGGCTCGGACGTTTCTTTCGACACAGAACTGTTTGTCGCGCGGCTATCCGAAACTTCGGTCCTGGTCTCCACCAATGATATGGTGTTCCTCAGCGCAGAAGATGCCGGTGTGAACGCAGGTGTCGACAAGCTGATGGAATTGGCAAACTTGCCAAGCATCACCCGAACAGTTCCTATCACGGCCCGGCTGATCTTTCACTCTGACAGCAAACAGGCCGCCGCAACACCAGCAGCAGAAACTGCGGCCGTTTCAGCCGCCGCGTCAGGAGACATCAAGGCAGGGAAAAAGGTTTTTCGCAAATGCAGCGCCTGCCATAAACTGAACGAAGGCAGTAACGCTGTCGGCCCTTCCTTGCATGCCGTTATTGGCAAGCCAGCGGGCCAGGTTGAAGGCTTCAAGTATTCCGCTCCTATGCAGAACTCTGGCATAGTTTGGACACAGGAAAACTTGACTGCATTTCTGGCCGATCCCAAAGGCTTCCTCCCTGGAAATCGGATGCAGTTTCGCGGTCTGAAAAAAGACGAAGAAATCGTCAACTTGTTGGCATATCTGCAGAGCGAAAGCTAAGTTTTACCGAGCTTCGGCCTTGATTCAGTCGCGCGGTCACCCGCGAACTAATGATCAGGCGATCCTGTTTTCCTTTTGAAGCGCAAAAAAAAACGCGCGCTCCGGTTTACTTGCTTTTGGTTCGTGGCCCGCATTGTACTTGTTTCATCCCATTGCAGCCCCTATCTACGTCTTCGCACGAACAACAGCTGGCATGAGCCTCACTGACGCAGCCCGGTATATGCCCTTTTGGCCCGGCAAGTTTTAGGGTATCTGAACGTGCGCAACGTTTCACGATTTGGAGAACGCAATGATAACGCGCGCCTGGAAAAAATGGCGATCAGGCTATATGGGCCGCCTTGTAGGCGAAAGCTTTTATGCTCAAGGCCCCCTATACGGCGTTGCGATTTTGGCAATGATCGTGGTCGCCGTCACAACGGCCGGGTCGGCCTATATGATGGAATATATCGTTGACGCAATGACCAGCCCGGAGCTGCGGGGATGGGCGCAGATGATTGCGTTGGCAGTTGTGCTGCTGTTTCTAACCAAGGCGGTTGCCTCGTATGTTCAGGCCACTTTTCTGGCGCGCGCGGGCAACCGGATCGTAGCCCAGCAACAGGAAAAGGTGTACCGCAAACTGCTTCGGCATGGCGTGTCTTTTTTTAGTGCAAATGAGTCGTCAGATCTGCTGATGCGCACGACCAATGGTGCGCAAGCGGCGCGGAATTTGATCGATGTATTGGTGACTGGCTTTGTTCGTGACGCCCTGACGCTGGTCGGATTGGTGGCTGTGATGGTATATCAGCAGCCAGTATTGTCGGTGATGTTCTTTGTTGTGGGTCCTATTGCCCTGTTGGGAGTGCGCTATTTGCTGAAAAGCGTTCGCTCGATCATGCAGGGCCAATTCAAGTCGCTGGCCGAAATTATCCGCGTGCTGCAGGAAACTTCGACGGGTATCAAAGTCATCAAGGTCTTTTCGCTGGAAGACAGAATGATTGACCGGATGGAAACCGCCATCCGTAAAGTCGAGCAACGCTCGAACGACATTGCAAGGCTTCAGGCAATCGCCAGCCCATTGATGGAGTTTCTGGCAGGTCTTGCCGTTGCGGGCGTGCTGATTGTCAGCACGATGGGCATCGCAGGGTCTGAGCAACCTTCTGCTGGGCAGCTTATGTCCTTTATCACGGCCTTGCTGATGGCCTACGAGCCGGCAAAACGCCTGTCGCGCATGCGCGTCCAAATCGAAACCAGTATGATAGGTGTCGGGTTGTTGTTCAGCTTGCTCGATTCGCAAGACACAATGGTTGAAAACCCCGAAGCCCGCGACTTAAACAACGGTCCGGGTCACATTGCCCTGCGCAATGTAACCTTTGGGTATCAAGGCGCGGTGCCCGTGATAGAAAACATGAACGTCTCGTTCGAAGCCGGTAAAACCACCGCCCTTGTTGGCCAGTCCGGTGGCGGTAAATCTACATTGTTCGGGCTGATCATGCGGTTTTATGACCCCGATGAGGGTGTTGTTGAGATTGATGGCCAGGATCTGCGAGACGTAAGCTTTGCTTCGCTGCGGCGAAAGATATCTTATGTTGGCCAGGACACCTTCTTGTTTTCGGCATCAATCATGGACAATTTGCGCTGTTCGGCTCCGGAAGCGTCCGATGAAGAAGTGTTTGAAGCGGCCAAAGCAGCGCACGCCCACGATTTCATCATGGAATTGAAGGACGGATACGGCACTCAGGTCGGTGAAAACGGAACCTTCCTGTCAGGAGGTCAAAAACAGAGGATAGCCATCGCGCGCGCCATACTGCGCAACGCCCAAATCTTGCTGTTGGACGAAGCCACCAGCGCCCTGGATGCTGAATCGGAATCGCTTGTCAAAAAGGCTTTGGATGCCTTGACCCAAAACGTGACCGTCATCGTCATCGCACACCGCTTGTCGACTGTGCTTGAGGCAGACAAGATTATCGTCGTTCAGGATGGTGCAATTGTTGAGCAAGGCAATCTGGATGAGTTGATGAAGAAAAGCGGTAGTTTTCGCACTTTGTTTGATCAACAATTCAAACAGCACACACCCACAAAAGAAGTCGCGGAGTAACCGCGACTTTAACTTTGCTTGGGGAAGCTAACTGCGTGGCCTAGAAAAAGCAATCCAGGCGAGGCCACCCTCGCCTGGGTTCTTCATACTTTACGCAACCAGATCAAAGCGGTCGTTGTTCATAATCTTGGTCCATGCTGCCACGAAGTCGCGCACGAACTTCTCGGCGTTGTCGTCCTGAGCATAAACCTCGGCATAGCCGCGCAGGATCGAGTTCGAGCCAAAGACCAGATCAGCACTGGTGGCCGTGAACTTGACCTCACCAGAGGCGCGGTCGCGCAGCTCATAAGTGCCGCCTTCAACCGGATGCCAGCTGAGCGACATATCCGTCAGGTTGACGAAGAAGTCAGTGGTCAGCTGTCCGACACGGTCGGTGAAGACACCGTGCGCCGATCCGCCATGGTTGGCGCCCAGAACACGCAGGCCGCCGACCAGAACTGTCATCTCAGATGCCGTCAGACCCAGCAATTGCGCGCGGTCCAGCATCATCGCTTCTGGCGACACGGCGTATTCCTTAAGCTGCCAGTTGCGGAACCCGTCAGCCAGTGGTTCAAGCACCGAGAAGCTGTCGGCGTCAGTCTGATCGTCCGTCGCGTCACCGCGACCAGCCGAGAAGGGAACCGCCACGTCAAAGCCTGCGGCCTTGATCGACTGTTCCAGACTAATATTGCCTGCCAGAACGATCACGTCAGCGATGGACGCACCGGTTTCAGCGGCAATCGGCTCCAGCACACCCAAAACCTTGGCCAGACGCTCAGGCTCGTTACCGGCCCAATCCTTCTGCGGTGCCAGACGGATGCGCGCACCATTTGCGCCACCGCGTTTGTCCGAGCCTCGGAAGGTACGTGCACTGTCCCAAGCGGTGGTGATCATCTCGACTGCAGTCAGACCGCTGTCCGCGATCTTTGCTTTGACCGCATCAACGTCATATCCGGTCGAACCGACCGGGATTGGGTCCTGCCAGATCAACTCTTCTGCCGGAACGTCCGGACCGTAATAGTTGACGCGTGGACCCATGTCGCGGTGGGTCAGCTTGAACCAGGCACGGGCGAAGGTGTCCGCGAAATAGTCCGGATCGGCCATGAATTTCTGACAGATCGCATTGTATGCCGGATCAACCTTCATCGCCATATCCGCATCTGTCATCATCGGAATCCGGCGGACAGACGGGTCGGTCGGGTCGACCGGCTTTTCATCTTCCGGCATGTCGATGGGCTGCCACTGATGGGCGCCAGCAGGGGATTTGCCCAGTTCCCATTCGTAACCGAACAAATAGTCGAAATAACCCATGTCGAACTTCAGCGGCTCTTTCGTCCAGGCGCCCTCAATGCCTGAAGTGAACGCGTTGGTTGCCTTGCCGTTCTGATCCGGGTTGTCCCAACCCAAGCCTTGACCGGACACCGGGCAGGCTTCGGGCTCGGCACCGATATTGTCGCCCGCCATAGCGCCGTGCGCCTTACCAACCGTGTGACCGCCGCAGGTCAGCGCTGCGGTCTCTTCGTCATCCATAGCCATGCGAGCAAAGGTTTCACGGATATGCAAAGCGGTCCGCGCAGGGTCCGGATTGCCGTTTACACCTTCGGGGTTCACATAGATCAGACCCATGTGCACCGCGCCCAGCGGGTTTTCCAACGTGCCGGGTGTTTCCAGATCGCCATAGCGGCTTTCGGATGGGGCGAGCCACTGGTTTTCCGAACCCCAGTACACGTCTTTTTCCGGGCCCCAGATATCTTCGCGACCAAAACCAAAGCCAAACGTTTTCAGGCCCATAGATTCATACGCAACGGTGCCCGACAGGACGATCAGGTCAGCCCAGGACAGCGCGTTGCCGTATTTCTTTTTCACCGGCCACAGCAGACGGCGGGCTTTGTCCAGGCTGGCATTGTCCGGCCACGAGTTGAGCGGAGCAAACCGGATGTTGCCCGACCCTGCGCCGCCGCGACCGTCGCCCAGCCGATAAGAGCCGGCCGAGTGCCACGCCAGACGGATCATCAGGCCGCCATAGTGGCCCCAGTCCGCCGGCCACCAGTCTTGACTGTCTGTCAGCAGCGCCTCGACATCGGCACGGACGGCTTTGAAATCCAGACCTTTGACCGCTTCACGGTGGTTGTAATCCGCATCCATCGGGTTGGTGCGCGTGTCGTGCTGGCTCAGAATGTCCAGGTTCAGCGCATCCGGCCACCATTTGGTGACTGAATTGCCTGTACCTGTGTTCCCGCCATGCATGACAGGGCAGCCGCCGGTTTGATGATTGTGAGGGTTACCGTCCATTGTAAATCTCCTGAGTATTTACCTAGGGGTTCAGATGCCTTGACTCGTACCTGACCCAAGCGATAAATGGAAATTTGTAATTTCTATCAATGTGATTAGCTTTTCAAATGAAGGCACTGACACTCAAGCACCTGCGTTATTTCGAGGCCCTTTCCACCCATGGTCACTTCGGCAAAGCCGCAGCTGCCAGTGCAATTTCGCAGCCAGCACTTTCCATTCAAATCAAAGAGCTAGAGGCCATCATGGGTGGCCCATTGGTCGAACGGGCGGCGCGTGTAACTCGCTTGACCGCCTTGGGCGAAGACGTGTTGAAGCACAGCCGTGAAATTCTGACCCGAGTCGAGGACTTGGGCAAGCTGGTGCAATCCCCGTCCGGCCCGCTGTCAGGCCGATTAAGGATCGGTGTAATTCCTACAGTTGCGCCTTATCTTCTGCCCTCGATTATCAAGGCCATGTCGCAGCGATTTCCGCAGCTGACGATTGAGCCCAAAGAGACCATCACCGAATCCGTGATCCGCGAAATACTGGACTCACGACTGGATGTCGGAGTCGTTGCCCTGCCGGTGTCGGAACCCAGTCTTCGAGAGTTCTCACTGTTCAACGAAGATTTTTTGCTGGTCCGCCCGGCGCGGGACGCCAGCCTGCCCATGCCAAGTTCATCGCAGCTCCGAACCATGCGGCTGTTACTGCTTGAAGAAGGCCACTGTTTCCGTGACCAGGCTCTGTCTTTTTGTTCGATCCGCAGTATTGAACCGCAACAGGTTATGGAGGGCAGCTCGCTTTCGACCCTCGTACAGATGGTTGGGGCAGGAATTGGCGTCACCCTGATCCCCGAGATGGCCGTTGGGTTGGAAACCCGTTCCGCTGATGTCGCTATTGCCCGGTTCCAGGACACCCCGCCGGCGCGAACAATTGGGCTAGTTTGGCGAAAAACCAACCCGCTGAGTGAAAACCTGCTCAAGATCGGCGCGATCATCCGCAAAACTGCGGAAGAGAACATTTTGAACACTGGGCACAGCGATCAGTCGGCAGCCGAGTGACCCACCTTTAAGCGCGACACGGCAGGTATTGCCGGATCATTGCATTTAGATGTCATTCGGAAAACACATCATAAGCTTTGAGCGCCTTGGCACTATACGCATACGACGGCCCGCCCCCCATATAGGTCGCCATGGCCAAAGCCTCGCACATTTCTGCGCGCGTGGCCCCCAAACGAACCAGAGAGCGCACATGGAACCCGATGCAACTGTCGCACCGGGTGGCGATGGCAATGCCCAGGGCCATGAACTCTTTGGTCTTTTCGCTCAGTACGCCATCGGTCTTGGCTGCCTTACCCATGATACCAAAACCCCGAACAGTTTCGGGAACTTCCTTTGAGAAAGTCCCGATATTGGCCTCGGTCTCGGCCATGAAGTCTTTCCAGTTCATGTCTTTACTCCTTATCCGCGCTCGTCTGCGCCCATGCGGCGTTCCAACCAGCGCACACCAGCACTGATGATCAGTACGAGGATCAAATATTCAAAGACCAGCAGTGTGTAGATTTCCAGCGGGCGGTATTCCGTCACCACCAATTCATTCGCGCGGCGAGTCAATTCCTGCATCCCGATGACGCTGGCGAAGGCGCTCATCTTGACGATGTAGATGAACTGGTTGGCCAGCGGCGGCAGAATACGGCGTATCGCCTGAGGAAGGATCACGTAACGCATGGTCTGCACGTAGTTCAAACCGATGGTTTGCGCCGCTTCACGCTGACCGCGCGCGATGGATTGAATACCCGCGCGATAGATCTCGGCCGTGAATGCGCTGTCTGAAATCGCAAGGGTAATGATTGCACCCCAGAATGGATCGATTGGGACGTTCATTCCCATCGACTGGAACACGATAGGCAATCCATAAAAAACCCAAAACAGCATCGGCAGCAGTGGAATGGCGCGGATGAATTCCACATAGACCCGGTTGACCAAACGCCAACCGCGTTTCTCGGACAGCCCCGGCAATGCCACCATCAGGCCCACTACAATCGACAGAACTGCCGCGATCAGCGATATCTGGATCGTCGCCCACATGCCCGAGACAAGGAATTTTACGTTGGTCCAGCCCGATGCCGTGGTGGGGTCAATCACATACCAGCCCCAAGTCTGGGACGAGGAACAACCCGCAAGCAACAGCAAGGACACTATCAAAAAAAGTTTTTTCATAGCCCCTCTCAGTGCTGCAGAATTTGCGACAGGAATTTACGGCACCGCTCGGATTGCGGGTTGGTGAAGAAATGTTCGGGCTTGCCTTCTTCGACGATTTCACCCGCGTCCATGAAGATCATCTTGTCGGCCACCTTGCGCGCAAACCCCATCTCATGGGTCACAACCACCATGGTCATGCCCTCGTTCGCCAACTCGACCATGACATCCAGCACCTCCGAGATCATCTCGGGGTCCAACGCCGAGGTCGGCTCATCAAACAACAGAACACGCGGCTCCATGCACAGGGACCGCGCAATGGCAACGCGTTGTTGTTGGCCACCGGACAACTGAATGGGTTTTTTGTCCGCCTGATCAGGAATGTGTACGCGCTCCAGATACAGACGTGCCTTTTCCTCGGCCTCCTTACGGCTCAGACCCCGCGCTTTGATCGGGCCCAGAGTCAGGTTTTCCAACACGGTCAGATGCGGAAACAGGTTAAACTGTTGAAACACCATTCCAACCTCGGACCGGATAGTCGCCGCAGATTTTGCGTCATCCGTCAGTTCGACCCCATCCACGCGGATGGTTCCTTTCTGGTGTTTTTCCAACTGGTTGATACACCGAACGACGGTTGACTTACCTGACCCCGAGGGCCCGCATATCACCACCTTCTCGCCGCTGTTGACCGTCAGGTTTATATCCTTGAGTACGTGAAACGTGTCGAACCACTTGTTCACGCCCACAAGTTCAATTGCGGCGTCTGGCATAAGCTGGTCTGCCCCTGTTTTAGTCAAGTTGTAATATTTTCTTGAGGTTATCTTTCTCTTTCGGGTTAAATCAATGATGAACACGGCGGCAAGACATAAACATCACCAACGGGAGAAAGCGATGAACACTTTTTTGAAAGCAGCGGCAGCAGCCGCGCTGGGTCTGGTATTGTCAGGTGCCGCACAGGCGCAATCCGCACTGAACGAGATTCTGGATTCCGGCGTGCTTAAAGTGGGCACCACCGGTGACTGGAACCCCATGTCGCTACGCGATCCGGCCACCAACAGCTATAAAGGCTATGACATCGACATCATGAACGAACTGGCCGCCGATCTGGGGGTTGAGGTCGAATATGTGCCGACCGATTGGAAAACGCTGGTAAACGGCGTGGTGGCGGGCAAGTACCACCTGACCGGTTCGGCCTCGATCTCTCCGCCGCGCATGAAGGTCGCCGGTTTCTCGGATAGCTATATTGCGGTGGAGTTGTTCCCATATACGACCAAGGATAAGGCGGACAAATTCGACGGCTATGATTCAATCAACCAACCGGGCGTGACGGTCGCCACAACTCTGGGCACCACGTTTGAAAAGCGCGTGCGTGAATGGTTCCCGAACGCTGAGATCAAAGTCGTGGAAGCCCCGGCCCGCGGTTTTCAGGAAGTGATCGCCGGGCGCGCGGATGTGTTCATCACATCGAACATCGAAGGCTCAACACTTGAGGCGAAGTTCCCTGTGGTCCGTGTCAAGAACGCGGGTCCCCGGTCGCCATCGCCCATCGCGATGATCCTGCCGCAAGGCGATCAGGTCTGGATCAACTACGTGAACAACTGGATCGAAGTGAAAAAAGCGCAAGGCTTCTTCGAAGCTAACCGCGAAAAATGGGGTCTCTGATCCATTTTCAGACATAACCAGCACTTTAGCGCCCGGCCTTCAGGATCGGGCGTTTTCCATTTTGACATGACTGAGCAAAGTGCTTCGCGCACCAATTTTCGATCAATATGTCCGCGGAACCAGACCGGCCTGAAACCATTGAATAAAAGAGACGATAGAAAACACGGGCAACCCAGTAGCCTGTTGGATATCGCGTGCATAGGGGCACATATTTGTGCATTCCAGCACGAATGCACCCAAGTCTGGGTTGTCTGATACCAAGGCCCGCGCCGCCTGAACATTATCTTCACGCGCTTTCTGAACATCCAGCCTTAGCTCATTTCCAAGGATCGCACGGGTGAACTCCTGCCCGCCTTCGGTTGTGCCAATCGGGGTATCCAACGGCACGTTGGCCGCCCGCAGATGATCTTTCGTCAGGGTCGAGGCTGAAATGGTCAAAACCCCTGCGCGCTTACCCGCAGGCAGAATGCGATTCACCATCTCGACCTGCATCAAGGACGATGTGGCCACCGGAACCGGGACGGCTTGGGCCAGTTCTTTCTGGAACAGGGACAGGAAACCGCAATTGGTGGTTATGCCATCCACACCATCCCTTACCAGATCCTGCGCCGCGTCGATGAACAGATCCAGCATCCCCTCGGCCCGGTGCCGAACCACCCGATCCGGCGAGGCATCACGGACGATGCGATAGAGCACCGGGAATGGCCAGGTCAGCGCGTTGCCCATGTCACCTGGGATTCTGGGGAATTGGGCATCCAGCATCAGAATACCAACCGATGCGCCGTAGATGGATTTTCCGCCTTGCGCAATCATCCCTCGACCTCCTCGATTATGCGGGCCGAGATTTCTTCTGACCCTTCCATGTAAATGCTGGAAATCCCGTGACGCACAGCGTCCTGCACCTGATCCATTCGCTTGGTGATATGAGCACCCAGAACATGCGCGGCCTCTTGCGCATCCCGTTCCATCAACGCCTGCATAACTCGCTTATGCTCGTCTTTTGAACGTTGCACCCGGTCCATACTCATGGAAATCCAACGGATATAGCGAATGCCCTCATTGATCCGCATCAGAGTTTGCAAAAGTTCCATATTGCCCGACAGTTTGGCTATCCCAAGATGAAACGCCTCATCCCGGCTGACTGCTTCTTCGACGGTTAGGCCGGTGATATCGATACCTGTTGAGTAAAGCTCATCCCGCAGATTCTGCAGGTCTTTGTCAGAGGCCTTGGAACACGCCGCACGCGCGGCGGCAGTTTCGATAATCTGGCGCAGTTCAAACAGGTCAAACACGCTTTGCGCATCCAACGGACGACAAAAAAACCCTTGCCCCGGGCGAAAATCAAACAACCGTTCTGCAACCAACCGGTTCAATGCCTCTCGTAAAGGGGTCCGGCTGACGCCCAGGTCCTTGGACAGGGCAACTTCGTTCAGGCGATCCCCAGGGCGCAGACGGAACGAGACCGCCATCGCCTTAACCTGATCATAGATGTCGTCGACCCTTGGACCCGCCATTAACCTGCCCTTCCTCTTGTTTGCCACAGGTGCCATAGGCAGCGCTTGAAATCAATATACAAAACTGTATACAGTTCTGCGTACAGCGTGGAATCGAGAGGCTCGTAGATCATGACAGGGACGAATTATCTGACCGGGGCAGAGGCTATGGTGCGTATGCTCGAGGCGCACGGCGTGAAGCACATGTTCGGCCTGTGCGGCGATACCACCTTGCCGTTCTATGACGCTCTGGCGCGCATGGATCACGGTATTCAGCACATTCTGACACGGGATGAACGGCACGCGGCCTATATGGCGGACGGTTACGCGCGTGTGACTGGGAAGCCCGGTGTCTGCGAAGGTCCCTCGGGCGGAGGTGCAACTTACATTCTGCCCGGCGTTGTAGAAGCCAATGAAAGTTCTGTTCCGATACTGGCGATCACCTCGGACGTCGCGACAACCAGCCGGGGCAAATACCCATTAACTGAACTGGATCAGCCCGCCCTCTTCAAGCCCTTAGCCAAGTGGAATACCTCGCTGGACGACGCCGCGCGGCTTCCGGCCATGGTGCGGGCAGCCTTCCGGGCAATGACAACAGGCACGCCGGGCGCCACGCATCTGGCCCTGCCGTTCGACACGCAAAAAGCGCAGGTGGATGAGGCCGAAATCTGGGCGGATGACAGACATCGCAGCTATCCTGCCGAACGCTCAGCCCCGGACATGGATGCGATCGAAGCGGCGGCGGATATTCTGGCACGGGCCAAATCCTCTGTTGCTGTCTGTGGCGGCGGGCCGGTTCTGTCAGGCGCAACCGAAGCATTGCGACAGGTCGCAAATTTGTTGGACATGCCCGTTGCCACAACCGTTTCCGGCCAGGGTTCCATCGCCGAAACCGACCCTCTGGCTTTGGGCGTTATCGGGTCTAACGGAGGTGTGCCCGCGACACGTGCTGTCGTGGATCAGGCGGATGTTGTCCTGTTCATTGGCTGTCGCGCCGGCTCGGTCACAACCGAACGGTGGAGAAGCCCAGGGCGTGATGCCACGATCATTCACATCGACAGCGATCCCATGGTGATTGGTGCAAACTACCAGACAGATGTGGCTATTTGCGCCGATGCCCGACTGGCGCTGGAAGCTCTGGCCCGCGCATTAGAAGGTCGCAAGGATCTGAACACACAAGGCGGGGCGGACAAAGCCCGCGCCGCGTGGGATGCCAAGCTGGCCGCTTTCGCGCCACTGGCCGCAAGTCGTGAAATGCCGATCCGACCCGAAGCTGTCATGGCTGCGTTGATGGATATTCTGGATGACGACGCAATTGTTGTGGCTGACCCCGGCACCCCCTGCCCCTATTTCAGCGCGCATTATCGTTGGCGGACATCGGGTCGGCAGTTCATCACTAACCGGGCGCATGGCGCTCTGGGCTATTCATTAGGTGCAGCGATGGGGGCACATGTCGGGCGTCCGTCGGTAAAGATCCTGGCCGTCATGGGCGATGGCTCGTTCGGCTTCACATGTGGCGAGTTTGAAACGATGGTGCGGCACAAAATGCCCATTACATCGATTGTCTTCTCAAACGCGGTCTTCGGCTGGATCAAAGCAGGTCAAGATGCAGGCTTTGGTCAAAGATTCTACAACGTTGACTTCAACCGCACAGATCATGCCGCAGTGGCGTCAGCCTTTGGCGTGAAATCATGGACGGTCAAAGACCCCGAAGACCTGCCAAAAATCCTGAAACAGGCTATTGCACATGACGGCCCCACGCTGGTCGACATCCATTCGCAACAGCTTCACGAAGCTGCTGCGCCAGTATCCGAATGGGTTGCGTAAGAGGCGATTGACGGTATCAGCTGATCCAGAAACTCCTGAGCGATCCTGGATAAGGGGCGACCTTTCGCTGTGATGATTGCAAGCTCCAACATGACCGCTGGCTTGAAAGGGCGGGTCTGATATCCGCTCTCTTCATCGAATGTAACGGTAAAGGGATCGATCATGGCGACCCCCATGCCTTGCTTCACAAAGCTCAGCAGGTTTTCTGACAAGTGTGTGTGAATCTGCGTACGCCATGTGCGCCCGGCACGTTGAAAGATGTCTCGAGTTTTTCGGTGCGTCTGGTGTTCCGGCCCCATCACAATAAAAGGCTCATTCTCCAGTGTTTCCGGTGTCAGAACGTCATGCGCCGCCAACGGGCTGTCTTGGGGAAAGGTCGCAAGCGTTTCAAATTCAAACACCTGATAATTCAACGTGTCGTGCAGGATCGGCATCTCGACAATGCCGATCTCAAACAAACCAGACGTAACCCATTCCTGAATCTTCGACGAATATTGCGACTGAAAGCTAACGGACAGGTTCGGGCGGCTTTCGGCAAACCGCGCGATCTCACGCGGCATGAAACCGAAGGACAACAGATGCGGCGCGGCGACCTGTAACTGACCCGGATGCTTGTTCTGCAAATCTGTCACCGCCTGTGCAACGTGATCCAACCCGCGCACAACCGTGTCGACCTCGCGGTACAACAGCTCGGCTTCGGGCGTGGGCAACAGACGCCCCTTGTTGCGTTCGAACAGAGGTAATCGCGCCTCGCGCTCCAATTGCGCCAAAAGGTTGCTGATGCCGGGTTGCGAGATGCCCAGAACCGATGCCGCTCCCGTTACGGTTCCGGTTTCCATGATGGCGTGAAAGGCTTGAAGCTGACGAAAGCGCAATGACATAGGTATAGTATCATTTTTTCTGATGAACTGTCGAAGATATAGTATTTGAAATGATATGCCGGTCAAGGCAGGCTTCCGCACATCTATAGAGGGCCGAATGAGCGATCTGTCACAAAAAATCACAGGCTATGACCTATGGCACCTCAAGCTGCCAGTGACCTCGCGGCGGGATCACGGCATTGGATCCGTCGAAGGCGTTTGCGAAATTGTTATCCTACGGCTGACATCCGAGGACGGCTCGCAAGGGTTTGGCGAAGCATCGCCCTGGTCAGTTTTTACCGGCACGCCAGAGGCAACCTTTGCTGCGCTCGATCGGTATCTGCGCTCACTTGTTTTGGGCGCAAAAGTCAGCGACAGATCCGCGATCATGGCGCGTGCCGCTTACGCTGTGGCGCACTGCACTGAAGCCAAAGCCGCACTGGAAACCGCGCTGCTGGATCTTTCAGGCCGGATCAGCAACGTGCCCGTTTGGTCTTTGTTGGGCGGCAAATGTCGGGACGCAATCCCCCTGAGTTGTTCCATCGCCAACCCTGATTTCTCGCAAGACATCGACCTGTTGGCACGGTTGCAGGACGATGATGTCCGTATCGTGAAACTCAAGACCGGGTTCAAGGATCACGCCTTTGACATCATGCGGCTGGAATACCTGGCCCAGAACTGCCCCGAGTTTTCGGTGCGCGTGGATTATAACCAAGGGCTCAATATCGAGGATGCACCGGCACAGGTCCGCGACGTCGCCCGGTTCGAACCCGATTTCATCGAACAGCCCGTGCGCGCTCATCACTTCGGCATGATGGCCAAGCTGCGCCAAATGACAGATGTGCCATTGCTGGCAGACGAGAGTGTGTTTGGCCCCGAAGACATGGAGCGTGCAGCCCGCGAAGGGATTTGCGACGGTGTTTCCGTCAAAATCATGAAATCCGGCGGCCTGACACGCGGTCAGACTGTTGCGCGTATTGCGGCTGCCCACGGCCTGACAGCCTATGGCGGCGACATGTTCGAGGCCGGCCCGGCCCATTTGGCCGGCACGCACATGATTGCCGCGACACCAGAAATCACTTTGGGCTGTGAGTTCTATCAGGCGTCATATTTCCTGAAAGAGGACATATTGGAAGAACCGTTCCAGATCAGGAACGGGCAAGTCTGCGTGCCGGATGGCCCTGGGCTTGGCGGCAAACCCGACTTGGACAAACTGAACCACTACGCAGTGTCAAAGGCGGTGGCGGCGTGAACGAGAAGAAAACCATAGCCGTCATCGGGGCTGGAATTGTGGGCGTATCCGCGGCTGTCTGGCTGCAGCGCGACGGTCACGACGTGATTTTGATCGACAAGGCCGGACCGGGTGAAGGAACCTCGCACGGCAATGGCGGCGTGCTTGCGTCATGCTCTATCGTACCCGTGACGGTTCCGGGACTACTCGGCAAAGCACCAAAGATGCTTTTTAGCCCCTCTCAGCCGCTGTTCCTGAAATGGAGGTACCTACCAAAGCTGTTGCCATGGCTCAGACAATACTTAAGCCACGCAAATGCCGCAGACGTGGAACGGATCGCTGCGGCCCTGACGCCCATCGTGGGCGACAGCCTGAACGACCACAAGGCGCTGGCCGCCGGAACTGGCGCTGAGAAATGGATCGTCCCAAGCGATTATCTGTTCCTCTACGAAAACCGCGCCCATTTCGAAGGTGATGCCTTTGGTTGGGGCATTCGGCGTAAGCATGGCTTTGCGTGGGAAGAGTTGGAAGGCAAGGCATTCCACGATTACGATCCAGTATTCTGTCAGGATATCGGGTTTGCGGCCAAGCTGTCAGACCATGGTCACATCACCGATCCGGGGCGATATGTCAAAGACCTAGCTGCACATGTTGAGGCGCAAGGAGGTCGGATCATCCAAGCCACTGTCGAAGACGTCACGCGCGAAGGCGGAAGCGTCACAGGCGTTCGCGCAGGTGGCGAAACCATTGCGTGCGACACGGCTATTGTAACGGCTGGTGTCTGGTCGGGACCTCTAGCGAAGCGATTGGGTGTTTCTGTCCCACTTGAAAGCGAACGCGGGTATCATCTTGAATTGGTGGAACCTTCTGACATGCCGCGCAGCCCGGTCATGGTCGCATCAGGTAAGTTTGTTGCAACACCCATGGATGGGCGCTTACGCTTGGCAGGCATTGTAGAGTTCGGAGGGCTGGAAGCACCGCCCTCTCGCGCGCCATTTGAATTGATGCGCAAGAATGCCCGGGCGGCTTTTCCGGGCATAACATGGAAGGAGGAAGTGGAATGGATGGGGCACAGGCCCGCCCCGGCTGACTCGATCCCGATCATTGGCGACGTACCCGGCATCAAGGGGGCCTATGTGGGCTTTGGGCACCATCACATCGGCCTGACAGGCGGGCCAAAAACCGGACGCCTTCTGGCCCAAATGATCGCGGGCAGAACCCCAAACGCGGATGTCAGCGTCTACGCGCCGTCACGCTACTCAACATAAGAACAAGCTGATGAGAAACATCGGCGTTTCAAAATACAATAGGGAGAAAACGATGAAAAAACTGACAAACCTTCTGGCAGCGACAGCTCTGACTGCAGCTGCAGCCGCACCGGCCATGGCCGAAAAATGGGACATGCCAATGGCTTATTCGGCGTCGAACTTCCACTCGGCCACAGGCGCGGAATTCGCCAAATGCGTGACCACCGGTACAGGTGGTGAGATCGAGATTGTGACGCACCCGTCCGGCTCGCTTTTCAAAGGTGCCGACATCAAACGCGCGATCCAGACCGGGCAGGCCCCGATTGGTGAGCGTCTATTGTCTGGCCACCAGAATGAAAATGCCCTGTTCGGGTTTGACTCAATCCCATTCCTCGCGACCTCTTTCGACGACAGCGCCAAGCTTTGGGAGGCCGCCAAGCCATCTATTGAAAAAGTATTGGCTGAACAGAACCTAACACTGCTTTACGCTGTGCCGTGGCCGCCTCAGGGCTTGTATTTCAAGAACGAGGTAAACTCGGTCGCTGACATGAAAGGCATAAAGTTCCGCTCGTACAACAATGCAACCTCGCGGTTGGCTGAACTGACGGGGATGCTGCCGGTGACAATTGAAGCCGCGGAAATCAGTCAGGCCTTTGCGACGGGTGTGGCGGATTCGATGGTGTCATCGGGATCGACCGGATATGACCGCAAGGTTTGGGAAAGCCTGAACTATTTCTACGAAGTCGATGCCTGGTTGCCGCGCAACTATGTGATGGTCAATTCTGATGTCTGGTCTGGTGTATCTGATGCCAACAAGAACGTCATCAAGGGCTGCGCTGAACTGGCAGAATACGCGGGCAATTGGCGCGCCAAGGAATACACCGGATTCACCCTGCAGGGTTTGCGGGATGGCGGGATGACCGTTGGCCCGGCTTCTGAACAGATGACGAATGAGCTGAAAGAGATCGGCGTGACCATGACCAATGAATGGCTGGAAGCTGCCGGTGACGAAGGCAAAGCCATCGTCGACGCGTTCAACGCGTCACAGTAACCTTTTTGATTTGGGCGGCGGGTCATCCAGCCGCCCTTTTCGCATCCAATCAAAACACAGCGGGGACAGCATGGCGGTTTTGCGAGGGCTTCGGTCCGTACTGGACTTTATATATCTTGCGGCAGGGGTGCTTGCGGCTCTCAGCCTCATTGCGATCCTGCTTTTGATCGTCGTGCAGATGCTGGCCCGCTGGACCGGTGAGGTCTTTCCCGGAGCGCCCGACTATGCTGGCTATGCCATGGCCGCCGCTTCCTTTCTTGCCTTTGCCAATGCGCTAAACAGGGGCAGCCACATTCGCGTGTCAATCCTGTTGAACGCTGTGCCTGATGGTGTCCGCCGCATATTGGAAGTCTGGTGTTTTGCAATCGCCACTGCCGTCATGTGGTATTTCTGCTGGTACGCTTATCGCTTTGTCTACTGGAGCTGGAAATTCAACGATGTCAGTCAAGGGCAGGACCGAACCGCCCTTTGGATCCCACAATCCGCGATGCTGCTAGGCGCGGTCATTCTGGCCATTGCTCTGACTGATCATTTGATCCACGTGCTTTTCAAGGGCGAACACCGCATCGTCCGCGATCTGGCCGATCAGAGTCACGGAGAGTAATCATGGAAAACCTCTCTGTCATCATTCTCTTTCTTTTTGTTCTCTTCACCTTGCTGGGCACCGGTGTTTGGGTCGGCTTGGCTTTGATGGGCGTTGCCTGGGTCGGAATGGAGCTCTTCACCACCCGTCCCGTCGGGGATGTAATGATCACCACAATCTGGTCGGCGTCGTCTTCGTGGACTCTGACCGCACTGCCCATGTTCATCTGGATGGGCGAGATTCTGTACCGAACGCGATTATCGGAAGACATGTTCAAGGGCCTGTCCCCGTGGATGGCCCCTTTGCCGGGCGGATTGGTGCACACCAATATCGTGGGTTGTACGGTTTTTGCAGCTGTCTCGGGCTCTTCAGCAGCCACGCTGACAACTGTTGGAAAGATGTCGATCCCCGAACTGCGCAAGCGCAACTATCCCGAGCGGATGATCATCGGGACATTGACCGGGGCCGCCACACTTGGGCTGATGATCCCGCCCTCACTGACCTTGATCGTCTACGGTGTGACGATCAATGAATCCATCACCAAGCTGTTCTTTGCAGGGATTCTTCCCGGTCTGGTACTGGCTGGGATGTTCATGGGCTACGTGGCGATCTATTCCAAACTCAGCAAAGACTGGAGCCCCAATTCCGAAGCCAAACTGAGTTTCTCAGAAAAGATCAAGAACTCTCGTTTCCTGCTGCCTGTAATCCTTTTGATCATGGTCGTGATTGGGTCGATGTATCTTGGATATGCCACCGCAACCGAGGCCGCGGCCTTTGGGGTCATCGGCGGGCTGCTGTTGGCGGCGGGACAAGGGTCGCTAACCTGGAAGACCTTTACCGAAAGCCTGATGGGCGCCACGCGCACCAGCGCGATGATTGCCCTCATTCTTGCGGGCGCTGCGTTCCTATCGCTGTCCATGGGCTTTACCGGCCTGCCGCGCGGTTTGGCCGATCTGATCGCCGGTTGGGAACTGACCCGGTTCGAGCTGCTTATGGTGTTGTTGGTTTTCTACATCATTCTGGGCTGTTTTCTGGATGGTATCTCTTCGGTCGTGCTGACCATGGCCGTGGTCGAACCCATGATCCGCGACGCCGGGATCGATCTGATCTGGTTCGGTATCTTCATCGTTGTTGTTGTCGAGATGGCGCAGATCACGCCCCCGATCGGGTTCAACCTGTTCGTCATGCAGGGCATGACCAACCACGAGATGAGCTATATTGCGCGGGCCGCCATTCCGATGTTCCTGATCATGGTTCTGATGGTCTTCATCCTGATCTGGTTCCCCGACCTTGCAACTTGGTTGCCCGAAAACCTGCGACAAAGTCCGGGCGGATAAGGCGGTTTTGAACCCGCTTCATCTGGCCGGGCGTCATGGCCCTTATGTTCTGATCTGCGGCTTGGCGGCAGGTCTACTTTTACCAGCTCTGGCGGAGCCAATGCGGGATTTGCTTCCGCCTTTGGTGGTGCTTTTACTGTTCGTGACTGTGCTGAGGATGGACCCCAGGACCATTCTGGGATCACTGAGTGACTTGCACAAAGTTGCGTTTACGGTTGTTGGATTTCAGCTGGTGACGCCGATGATCATCGTTGCGCTCGGATACGTGTGCGGATGGATCGGGACTCCCGTGCTTTTGTCCCTTCTTATCATGGCGGCAGCGCCGTCCATCTCGGGCAGTCCGAATATGTGCCTGATGATGGGCCACGCGCCAGAACATGCGATGCGACTGATGGTTGTCGGTACGGCCCTGTTACCTTTGACCGCCTTACCCATCTTTCTCGTAATGCCGCAGTTGGGCGACGTACAATCTGTCTTATGGGCTGGCGTGCGACTGTTGCTCACGATCTTATGCGCAACTGGCGCAGCCATATTTGTAAGGCGCACGGTTTTGCGCAACCCTTCACAATCCATGCTGATGAACCTTGAGGGGATGGGAACACTCACACTGGCCGTATTTGTCATCGGCCTGATGCCGTCGGTCAGCGCAACGGCGCTGGAGGACCCAGCTTTGGCTGCATTCTGGATCGCCTTTGCCTGTCTGGCCAACTTTGGCGCACAGATTGTCATGTTTCGCTTTACACAGGGCAAGCTACCTGCTGCGCAGGCAACTGCGGTGTCATTGATTGCTGGCAACCGCAACATCGCGATCTTTTTTGTGGCTCTTCCAACAGAGGTCACTGCCCCGATAATGGCCTTCATCGGAGCCTATCAAATTCCGATGTACCTGACCCCAATGATAATGCGCCGCCTCTACCAAAAGAACGCGCCATCGTGATCATTGATTGTGTGTGCCACTGTTTCGTACTGTGCTCTGCCAATCCCGTTTTTGTAAATCGGAACATTCAGGTGATGATCACGGCTGATGGGACTTTTCACAAAAAGTACTTTGATGGGGCGGCAAAACGAAGTGGCGCGAACCGCCAGAGTTGTAAGTCAGGTACAGGATACCTCCCCTCTCAGAGCAGCTACCGCGCGTGCCAATCATCGCATGCATGTGCCAGGATCAGTTGTTTCACGGTGATTTGAACAAATCTTTTCGCAGTGTCATCAACGCACCGGGGTCGATTTTGGCTTGAATAACCGTTGTTTCATTTGATGCGATTGCTTGTTCCAGCGCAGGACCAACCCCGCCTGGCCCATCGACCCATATACCTTTCCCACCACACAACTCGGCAAACTTGTCGAAACGGGGCGAGCGAATTTCGGCTCCAAGCAGACGGCCTCCGTAAAATTCCTGCTGATAGGCTTTTTCAGCCCCCCAAGCTTCGTTATCCAGAACGATGATTGTGATCGGCAGATAGTGTTGAATGGCGGTCTGTATCTCGATCATCGTATAGCCGACAGCCCCATCGCCCATAATCGCCACGACAGGGCGATCCGGTGCGGCGGCCTTGGCTCCAATTGCAGCGGCAAGGCCAAACCCGACAAGGCCGAAATCCAATGGCGTGATCAAAGACACCGGCGCGTAATGCGCCAACCGGTCTGCCGCCTGAAGACATGTGTTACCGGTGTCCAATGTCACAATAGCATCTTCCGGCAGCGTCGCGCGGATTTCGGCCAGCGCACGGCGTGGGTGCATGGGCAAGCTCTCAAGCTCTGCCTCTGCTGCGCGCTCGGCTGCCAGGGTGGCCATATCGGACCGAAACGCTTCGCGCCACGGGTCGCAATTAGGACGCATTGTGGCATCGATCAGGGCCTCGGCAGTCAGGCGGGCATCGCCTTGCGCTGCGATCTTGGCTGGGAAGTACCGCCCAACCACCGCGCTTTCGAGGTCCACATGGGCGATACGGGTATCAGCACCCACATACTCATTGAAATGAAAGGTTGAGTTGAATCCGAGCCCGGCACCCAACACCACCATAACATCCGCCTCGCGGGTTAATCGCACCGGCAATCACAACAATCGGTGAATCGGCCAAATGCGCCCCAGCCACCGCAGTCACGATGTTGATCACGCCGTGCCCGGCTTACGCCCCAAGAACCACACCGGGTTTACCCGTCATCCGCGCCCAAGCATCGGCCATATGCCCCGCAGCTCGTTCGTCGCGCGCTCCGACATAGGCGATTTCACCATCCTTATACATGGCGTCGTAAAGTTCGAGCGGCGATGTCAGAGGCATTCTGTTTGAGGCCGGTAGGGCGATTTCATAACCACTCGCCATGCCAAAACGCGATCTATTCAAGTACTTTAATAGCAGCAGGAAATCATCCGTCTTTCGGTAATGATATACGTTCGTTTCCCGCTTTCTTTGCGAAACGTCTAGGACCTGCTGCGGAAGCGCAGGATCGATGTAAGCCACGAAACGATCCGGTTCTGGTGGAATAGATTGGCCCGATGTTTGTCTCCGGAATACGGCATCCCGTAGCCGTAAGGCTGCGATGCGGGCGGCAATGTTGGTGGCACGTCGACGAAGTTTTCGTGAAGATCAATGGCGAACATCATACCTGCAACACGTTCTTTTAATCAGAGTAGTCCAACCTACACATGTGATTTTAGGAACATATCTCATGCAAGACATTTTTATTGACCGGAACGCCGAAAATGCAGGCCTCAAAGCAAACGAGAAAGCCAATATTGGCAATGACAAGGACGGCCTCAGGTCATCCGGTTATGAAACCAACCATCTAATCAAGGACAAGCTGAGCTTTTATAGCGAAGTTCTGAAATCGGACCGACCCAACTTGTCCGAAAAACCTGGCCGAGATTGGATTTTTTCGACTTTCAAATGAACCTCGCTGACAGGGTGTTGTCGGCAGACTGGCATATAGTATTGGGCCATGACGCAAAAAACCGGCAGATCGCTCGAAGATTTCAAACCCTGTAGAATTGCGGCGAGCCATTGCGTCAGCATTTAAGGGAGAAGCCCAAAGTCTCTGGATTGAATCTGAAATCTGTTCGAAGTTTGAGGTTCTTAGCAGAGTGAACAAGCAATTTGGCCTGCTGCCGAATTGCTATAGGACCGAGCCATCCCGTGTCGGGGTATTGGCCGAAAAGGAAAGTGACCAGACGATCTTGCTGCGAACCGTTTGGTCCGAAGTAGATACAGAAGACTCATCAACTGTGAGCCACGAAAGGTCAAACAAAGATATGGCCTATGACGAGTTCGTGAACGTTTTTTCGCACCCGGCGGCCATCAGAATCGACATTTCCGAGAGCGTGACGTTTCCGACGTTTTGCGAGTTCAGGTCGAGATTTAGAAATGCTGATCCATCAGTCCCGAAGTATTTTTCACCGGATAGGCCTCGGAGCATTTCTTTGGCCATTTAGCTTCTTAAGCCGTGTAGTGACATAACCGAATATGCCTGGTGGACCTATTGTCTGGAGCAGATGGCTGAGGGGGAGCTTAGCCATGACGAGTTTGACGAGCTCTACGTCAAAGATATTATGAGAGTTGTCTTTCAAGACGCGCTATCGAAGACGACTCGGTTTTGTCCCTGACGTCGGAGGTGGCTGGGTTTGGTGGTCTAAGCCTTGTTTTGTCCACCCTTGGATGCTTCAAACCATAAGTCTTGATCCCCGTATCGGCACATACTCTGTGTTGGCAAGTGCAACCCAAATTCAGCGTGCGTCGCCGGCAGGCACATAATTCTGATGGGTTGCTATTATAGTTTAGTGTTCTTTTGATTTGGCGGCAACAAGACCCATTGAGATGCTTCGTTTTTGAGCGGCAACTGCCCGTTATTTTTTGGCGTGGCAGGTGTTTTCGGCGGGATTCGGTGCGCCCAAGGCCCGTTCCTCAAAAAAATTCGGACAGGCAATAGGCCTCAGAATGGCTCTGTGAGCACGCTGAGTGCACTTTTTGGTTCCGAGGTCCAATCATACCAGAGCCAAGAAGGAACCCACTCTCTGGGTGCTACAGACGAATTCTAGGGGCACTTTAGATTCACCTGCCCTATCAGGCTCGATGAAAGCAATTCAACCTATTGGTATTGTTAACTTTTTTCTTGATTTTGCGAATCGAAGCCGAGTATCAGACCCCTGAGCGGTGCTGACAGTGAAGACCGGCACCCTCAAAATAACCCCGCATCAAAAAATGGTGCCAATAAATGGAGCAGCCCATGAGGCAGATAAAAATCACCACCAAAGCGACAGACGCGCAGCTGGAAGCTTTGAATACGAAGATAGAGAAAAACATGCAGAGAAAGTCAGAGGCCCAGGCCAAATTAAGCCGCCTGGAAACTCAGTTGCGGACCTCGGAGGAAATCAACACTGATCGGCCAGGGACCATAAAGGGCCAGATTGACAGGCTCCAAAAAGAGCTGCTGGAACTGGGTGCCACGCTGGACCAATACCGTTCAGAACAATCAGATCTGAAAGCGACGCTCCTTCAGCCATTGGCGGAACGCCTGTGCAAGATCAATGGAAAGGCGTCCACCTATACGTTGGACGCTGGTGATCTCAGAGTGCTCGCACAGGAGGCGGAAGATGTTCTCATCCAAAAAGGTGTGGCGCAGAAGAACCGGGCCGGAGCGGAAATAGAGTTCCGTCCTGCAGGAAAACCGGCGTCCAACCGCTACGCGAATATGGCAGGCGCCAGTATAACAACACGCGTAAAGCTGCGCCGGGCTACAGATGGCTGGAGACTGTTGGATGCGGCGCGGGATAGATGTTTTGTCAACCAACCTGAATTCCGGCAAATCCGCGTTCGACCCGCCGCGCATGACGACATCCTTCGAAAAGCCACCGACGGGATCACGGTGCTTTCGGATGACGCCGAAATCTGACAGCCGCGCTTTGTCTGTGAGCTGATCCAGATCATTCGCTGATCGATTGCCCGACGCGGTGTACGCGAGACAGGGCCTGTCTTCCTAAACCTCAAAGAACACCAGGCACATCGTCCCGTCGGATGATGACGGGACAGCTGTGCCAAATCGAAGGAAATACCTTGAGACATTTCTCACCTCTCCACCCTCTATGCCACGACCTGATGCTTGAAACAGACAGGATCAACAAAATACAGCTGAAGACCCTCGTTCTTGTTCACCCCGGAAGTCTATTTAGAAGCGCCGATTACAATGTGGGACACTGCGTTGCAGAAGAACGCAGAGACATAATCCGAAACCAACTGCTGACCCACCTTGGCCAACTCATCGTCATGGACGGATTTCTGTCAGATGAAATCGACGAAGAATTTAACGACGCCATTTTCACTGGCCTCTCCAATGCTTGCCAAATCGCCCGGTATTATGAGTTGCTCAATCCCGCCTCCACATTGCGTGTGTGGGGGTGTGACGGAGGAGAGCACCCATTTGATGAATGGGAGAGTTTCGGCAACAACGGTGTACCCCTTGTGTTCGAGCGTCAGGAAGCGGCCGCTGAGGCTCTATCCCCGTACATTAAAACGGACGAAATCGAAGTCACTGGGGCCTGGGCCACCGAGCATGGTCGATGGGGCTGTGTGAACTCAGTAGCAGAAGTGCTGCGGGACAGTCTTCCAGGTACGAAGGTAAGGATTTCCGAGACTGCGTTGTTTGAAGAGCATCGGTCCCGTACCGACACCATCACGCCGCTCTTCAATCTTGAACAAAGCAACAACAAGGTCAGAGGTAGCCATGGCCATTCTTGATATGAACATGATCCGGGCGTACTTCATGCTGGATCTTTCGACTGCGCATCTGCCACTCGAAACGGTCGAACAGATCGAACGCGGCGAATTCTATCGCGACCCCTATCTGCGCAGCGACTACGGGTTCGTATTTCAGATCAACGAATATCACACATTGAAAGAATGTGAACGAGAACTCAGCGAGTGCCCCTGCCCTGCGTTTCGCGCTGCACTCAAGATCGCATGGAAATACAATTTGCGATTCATCATGTACGATCAGGACGCAGAGCCTCACTTCGATGTGGAAGAGTTGCCGATCTATGAGTGGTGAGACAATCTTTCAGCATCTCCGCCAGCGCCTAATCAAGGCACTGCTGCATTGGAAGCGCAGATTATCCATTCCTCAGATATTGCAGCCACCACAATTGAATTGCACCCGGAGGGTGTTTTCCCTTCGGGCGCAGCAAGTACTCAAACCACTCACTTCCGGCTTAGCCGTAGCCCGGTTTTGACAGTATTCTAAGTCAATACCATGACGGACTTGTGGGGAAACAGGATTGCCAGTGAACTCGGGCACTTCGTGAGTAGTGCGTGTTTGATCCGACTGATGTCGACGGCCGAGCCGACTCTGAGCAGTCATTTGGACTCGGGTTAAGCCCCTAAGTGGTACCATATATCGAATCATGATTGACTCCAGTACCATATATGGTACCGTGATAAGAGGGTGTCGTTTCCGCCCTGACCCCATTTGTCGGGCATGTCGAAGGCTAGGCTAGAACGTAAGACAGATAAAACTCGATACTGTACCGGCTTCTTTGAGGCCAGGTGCCCGACCCTGGTCCTTATACGGAGAATCCAATGGCAATTTTGATAACGCCAACAGCAATACGTGTTCACGATCTGAAACGGGCGGCAAAAGAGAACAAGGGCAAGACACCTTGCCTCTCGCTAAATGCACGTCTCGAGCAGATTGCTTTTGAGGAGCTAAAGCGGGTCGACAAGATCCTGATGACGTCGTATGTCACACGCAGATCGAGGTCTGGAGAGACAGCGACCATCGAGTATTTCCAACCCAATAATTGTTGGGAGCTGCTCATGAGTGAATGCTGGACTCTGGATACCGACGCAAGAGAACTCCGATCAAACCCACCTCAAATTGCTCGCGGACAGGTAACGCGACGGCCACCAATGGTAATCTCCTGGGCGATGAGCCTGTCGATATCTGACACTGTGCCGGAGCTGGAGATCGATCGAGGGAAAGTTCCCGGTCACGCTACGCTGAGTATGTTGCCAACCATAGAGCGACGCGGTCCCGGCGACTATCCGATCGTTATCCATGTTGGCGTCGATAGCGACTGTCATGTTCCGGTGTCAGATCCACAAACAGTGCTGCTCCAATCAGACAGCGACTTGGACCGTGGTGCGGCTCTGATCGTGTTCGCACAGGACATGAGACAGCGCTGCAAGGATATCGCAGAAGTTTTGGTTGTGGATGACCGAGCCGATCTTGAGATGCAATGTGCGGATCTCCACGACCGAAAGAGGGCAACCTGCCTGCTGATGTTAGGTCCCCTGCATGGTGTGCCGGGGTTTATGGCCGCCTATCTTATGCAACCCGTTCTTCCATCGGATGAGCCCTGCGTGGGCATTCTCAACCTAAGTGAAACAGAGGTCTTTTCGATTGCCCAGTTGTCCCTCTTAGCATGGAATGCCATCGTCGCAGAGGTTTCCGACACCCCTGGCCTATGTGAGGATAACAACGGAAATCAGGTGAGCGTTCCCATCCGCGGGCAGGATTTCCTCAGCCTTCGGGAGGCTGTGTTTCATGGGCGGCACGTTGGTCCAAGGTTCATTTACGAAGAAGCACCCTGGATTGTTGACCGTGTACCTTCACCTATCATGGCCAGAGTTGCGGCCATCACCGATGGGGAACAGGAAGGCTGGATCATGTCTTTGGAGAGTCAGCCTGCGTAACAAAACGCATAGGGTACCGAATTCCCTTCGGTGCCCCCTGGCCTTCCCTACGCCAAGACGACAGACGATGCGAGATCGCGCAGTTACCGCTCCAGATCCAGTCACATGGTAAAAGTTAAACCGACAGCCTGAAACATCATATCCAGCATAGAGAGACCTGGATCAGTCCCGGCTTACTCCAGCTGTTAAACCTCCACTAAACCCGGTGATCCTATTATGTTTCTGAATTTTAGAAGCAGAATTTTTATGACGAAGAACAATGACCGGTACAGGCAGGGCGGGCTGGATCGCTACTACACGAAGCCACAAATCGCAGAAGATCTTGTCCGTGGCTTAGCAAGCCATCTCGAGGAATTGAAACTGGATGTCGACTTCGAAAAAGTCATCGAACCTTCCGCTGGAGCGGGCGCCTTCCTCGACCCACTAAAAACGCTCGGACGCCCGGTCATTGCCCTGGATATTGCGCCAGCTGATGCTGGGATCCAATCAGTCGATTTCTTTGATTATAAGAACACCAAGCCGGCGGCATATGTTGGCAATCCACCCTTTGGAAACGCTGCCCACCTGGCAACGCGTTTCTTCAATCATGCTGCGCATAATGCGGCCGAAATCATTGCATTCATCGTCCCACAGACGTTTCGGAAAGCGAGCATAAAGGACCGGTTGCACAGGATGTTTCATCTCTCACTGGACATGGACGTGGCAAAAAATGCGTTTTTGCTCGACGGAGAGGAACGTGACGTGCCGTGCGCTTTCCAGGTGTGGCGGCGCACATCTACAATACGACTATTAGCGACCCTAAAATCTTCTCGCTGGATTGAGTTCACTGATCCCAAGAAGGGCGATTATGCCATCCGGCGCATTGGACGCGACGCCGGACAGCTCTTAGTTGGGCTGGATCACAATCCGTCGAACACTTTGTTTTTCCGGGCTGAACACGATGACGTTATTTCCGTGTTGCGGGACAATCCAGACCTTAAGCGGCATGGCGACAATACAGCTGGCATCAGATCCGTCTGCAAAAGTGAAATCTTCAATGTTGTCGACGCTGGGATGGCACGCATGTTGGACCAGAGCGCGCTGTCCAGGCCATGTTGTCAAAACTGATCGACTCTAAGGACGTCGTGATTGAAAAGGGTGAAACACAAAGCCAACCCATTTAAACAGACCAGACGCTGAATGTGCTGCTTATTGCTGCACTGCAATGTCCCAGAAGCAGCCATTCATGCAGAGTGTAGCGAACGACCGGTTTAAGCCCAAAGCGATCTTTGAATATTTAAGACATCCGGACGGCTGGGAGATAGGATGCCGCGAGAAATGCGGCAATTTCGCACAGCTTTCGACAGTCAAATTTTGGTGCCGACAGATGGCTATGGTCTTTGGCGCTGATTGGCGTTTTATCGGCTCAAAACTTTGAAAACGGCTTGTTTGTCCAGAAATCAAACAACATTTTCGCTATCTCGGTCTGGTGATGTGCATAGACCACCACATCGAGCTTTTCCTGGCCCAGTTGGTTGCGCAGGGAGATCAACTCACCACTCTCAATTTCCTTGTGCACCATACTGAACGGCAACCAACCAACACCAAGACCGTTCAGGATCATTTCTTTTGCCCCACTTGAAAAGGCCGTCTGGCAAACGGGGTTTTTGCTGAAATCCGCGGTTCCGAAAGGGAGTTTGCTCTTGTTCAATGCTTCGCCAAAGTAGCTGTTTTCGGGATAGACGACGGCCGGCGTATCCAGAGGTACGTCACCGGTTCCGTACACTGCGTACCGCAATCCGCCACCGATGACCGGAATGAGGTAGTCGTGGCCCCAAGCACCGCGAAGAATGCCTGCTCCGAACGGCATTGGGGCGACGGTTTGCGTCTCATAGCATAGCAACATGTTGGTATCGCCGCGCAGGAACAGAGTGACACAATCGTTCAGATTGGCAGTCCTGAGACGAAGACGGAGCCCCTTGAACGTGGCACGCGCACGCAGCGCCATATCGGGGAAGGTGGAGACGACCGATGCGTGTGTCGCGGCGATCGTCACAATCGAAACGGTGGGGCCATGTTGCGCAATTTTTGTGCGCAGGTCATTTAGCCTAACGATCAAAGAGCGGATTTCGGCTTCGTTCGAGGCCAGTGCCGGACTGATCTCTATTCGGTTCGATTTGCGATCGAGAACGTCAATACCCAGCCACTCCTCAAAACTTCGAATACGCCTTGAGAACGCTGGTTGCGTGATGTTTCTGCGGGCCGCGGCCCGCGTCATGTTCCGCTCCTCCAGAAGGACCAGAACATCATCAAACCACAGCATATTCATCCGTACCTCCTTTGCACCCAAAGAAAATGTATGAGCAGGCTGCGAAATATGCACTGTTTTTCTTCTTTTTCTTTTGAAAGTGTTTGGCTTTAGGCAAAAGCAGGGAGAGTGTGGTGGCTGAGACAATTCAAATGACCGGCGGTGAAACGATGGTCGCGCCAGAGGTGATTTTGAGTTTGTGCAAGGAACTATCGCTGACGCTGGCGAAATTTCCCCGCGTATCGCTTGGCCATCTTCCCACGCCTTTGGAGCCGATGGATCGCCTGAGCGAGGTTTTGGGTGGTCCGCGTATTTGGGTCAAACGGGATGATTGCACCGGCCTATCGTCGGGTGGGAACAAGACCCGTAAGCTGGAATTTCTGATGGCTGACGCAGTCCAAAAAGGCGCAGATACAATCATCACGCAAGGGGCGACGCAATCTAACCACGCGCGCCAGACAGCAGCGGCGGCCGCAAAACTTGGCCTTGCGTGCCATATCCTGCTTGAGGATCGTACGGGTTCCAATGACCCGAACTATATTCTGAATGGAAACGTCCTGTTGGATCGACTGCATGGTGCCAGTGTCTCCAAGCGTCCCGGTGGTGCGGACATGAACGCCGAGATGGAAGCCTGCGCCGCGCGGATGAAGACAGAAGGCAAAAGCCCCTACATCATCCCGGGCGGTGGATCAAACCCGATCGGGGCATTGGGCTACGTGAATTGCGCACGCGAGTTATGCGAACAGGCCGCCAATGCCGGGTTGAAAATTGATGCGCTGGTACATGCGACCGGCAGCTCGGGCACACAAGCCGGATTGGTCGCCGGTCTTGCCGCCCTAGAAAGTGACATTCACCTTTTGGGCATCGGCGTGCGGGCCCCGCAAGACAAACAGGAAGGCATGGTCCATGATCTGGCCGTACGTACTGTCGAATATATGGAGACGGGTACGCCCATTGCGCGCGAAAATGTGCGCGCAAACTGCGACTACGTCGGTGCAGGATATGGTCTTCCGACCGAAGGGATGATTGACGCGCTCAAGCTGTTGGCCCGCACCGAAGGGCTTCTGTTCGACCCGGTCTATTCGGGTAAAGGGTTGGATGGTCTCATCGACCAAACACGCAAAGGCTATTTCGATGGCATGGACAATGTCGTCTTTCTGCACACCGGCGGAAGCGCAGCCCTGTTTGGCTATCCCGAAACTTTTGAACTTCCTGGCTACGTGGCCTGAAATCTACAACTAACCAACACGGAGATATCAAATGTCATTCAAAAAATACTTGATCAGCGCGGCTTTGGTTTCAGCTCTCGGCGCACCACTCGCCGCTGAAGAGGTTAAGATCGGTGTTCCCACTTGGACCGGAGCACAGGCTATTGCCCATGTCTTGGGTGAGATCGTGACCACCCGCATTGGCGGCACAGTGGAGTATGTGCCGGGCAACAATGCCACGATTTTTCAAGCGATGGATCAGGGTAAGGGTGACATCGACGTTCACCCTGATGTATGGCTGCCAAATCAGGAAGCGTTCACCAAGCAATACGTTGATGCTGCCGGTACCGTGACGTTGTCATCGAACCCCTACCAGGGCAACCAGGGTTTCTGCGTCTCCAAAGACTTTGCCGCAGAGATGAACATCACCGACATCGCGGATCTTGGACGCCCCGATGTGGCGGCTGCGATGGACAGCGATGGCAATGGTAAGGGTGAGATGTGGATCGGTGCGCCCGGCTGGGCCTCGGCCAATGTCAACGAGGTGAAGGTGCGCGACTATGGCCTGTTGGATTTCATCGATCCGATCCGCGCCGAGGAAGCTGTGAAGACCGCGCGCATCAAGGACAGTATTGCCAAAAAAGAAGGATATGCCTTCTACTGCTATGAGCCGCATGCTGTTTGGTACATGTTTGACGTAGTGATGCTGACCGAACCGACTTATGACCCTGAAAAATACGTGATGGTGCAACCCTCCGACGACCCTGACTGGTACAACAAGTCGATGGTAGCCAGTAAGGACGCTCTGAAGGAAGTTCAGATCGCCTGGTCCAACTCGCTTGCGGATCGCTCGCCGGCGATTGCGGAATTCTTCGCCAACTTCTCCCTGACCGCCGATGACGTGAGCTCGCTGGCCTTCGAGATCAGTGCCAATGGGCGCGATGCTGAGGAAGTTGCGGCCGAATGGGTTAACGCCAATTCCGAGCGCGTAGATTCGATGCTGGGTCTCTGAGCCAGGCCAAAAAAACAACGGGCAGCACCTAGCGGTGCCGCCCCACTTGAAGGCATGCACGGGTGGGCGGATGAGCGACGAGACTGTAATCGAAATTTCCAACATCTGGAAAATCTTCGGGGCAAAACCCGAGGCCGCTCTTGAAGCCATTCGTGCGCGGGGGCTGACCAAAGCTGAAGTCCTTGCTGAATTCAACGCGGTGGTGGGCGTGGCCGATGTCAGCCTCGACGTCAAACGCGGTGAGATCTTCTGTATCATGGGTCTATCAGGGAGCGGCAAATCCACACTCGTACGCCATTTCAATCGCCTGCTTGAACCAACGGCCGGCAAGATCGAGATCGAGGGCACGGACGTCATGGCACTCGGCACAAAGGAACTTCAGGCTTTCCGCAACCGGAAAATCGGGATGGTCTTCCAGAATTTTGCGCTGATGCCCCACCGTTCAGTCCTTGATAACGTAGCAATGCCGCTGGAAATCCGCCAGGTCGCCAAGAACGAGCGTATGCGGCAGGCGGCCGCCATTCTCGACATTGTCGAATTGGGGGCTTGGGGGTCGAAATTCGCTCACGAACTCTCTGGCGGCATGCAGCAACGTGTGGGGCTTGCCCGTGCGCTCGCGGCCAACCCTGATGTTCTACTGATGGATGAGCCCTTCTCCGCACTTGATCCCCTGATCCGGCGGCAGTTGCAGGATGAGTTCATCCGGCTGTCCAAAATCCTCAAAAAGACCACGATCTTCATCACTCATGATCTGGATGAGGCCGTCCGTATAGGAGATCGGATTGCCATCATGCGTGACGGCAAGATGGTGCAGATCGGCTCGGCAGAGGACATTGTCATGCATCCCGCTGATGACTACGTTGCTGATTTCGTGGCCGGGATATCGCGCCTGAAGGTGGTGCATGCTCATGCGGCGATGCAGACCTTGGACAGCTACCTCGCGACGCACGGCCCGCTGCCCGCTGACATCGACCGGGTGGACCACAATGAGACACTTTCCGCTTTAATTACGCGAGCCATCGACGATGAACGGCCGGTTCTGGTGTCCGAAGGCGGCGAAGATAGAGGTGTCATCACTCGCGCAGATCTGTTGCGCACCGTGATTGAAGGGACGGAAATGTCATGAGCGAAGATCTTGGTGTGAACCCCCTTGAAGACACAGAAAGCGAAGCCGCGCAGGCCTACGCCGAGGAACGCCGCGAGAATATCCGCACCTTTGTGCGCACAAGTCCCGACTACTACATCCGCAACTTCGACAAGATCGGATCGTCCGCGCGCTTTACGGCAACCTTCAATGTGATGGCCGGGCTTTTTGGTCCGATCTGGTTCGGCGCACGCGGACTTTGGTCATGGGCATTGGCCTTTCTTGTCGTCGAGGCAATCGGCTTTGTGCAGATAGCGCGGGGCCTATTCGGAGATCTGGGAGCGGATGCGCTGGCCCGTGTGACCTCGATCGAAGGTACGCTCGATTTGCGCTACAAGCAGCTTGCTGCAGCTCAAGAAAGCGGCTCGGATCGAGCCGCCGCCATCCAGCGCCAGATCGAAGGGCTGGAGGCCAACATTGAAGGTTTCCGCGCCGAGGCAGAGCTGCTCGCCGCGCAAGGCCCATCGATTGCACTCACCGGGGTTATCATCTTACTTGTGGCCAAGCTCATACAGGCTGTGGCCGCCAACTGGGCACTGGAGGCCCGGTTTTCTGACTGGCTCTCAGATCGCGCCATTCGCTCTGGCATGCCGGTCAGTCAGATTGTTTTTAGCGCGGGTTTCATGATCTTGTTGGTCGCGACCGCAATGATCCACTACAGTTTCCCCGGCCGTTTTTCATTTCTTAGCGAGTTTCCGACCGATAACTCAATCCGCCTGGCCAGTATTGACAGCGTAGAGGGCTTTATCGCCTGGTGCGTCGCCAACAGTGTGGCGTTCTTTGACGGTCTCACCGCGGCCATTCGCTGGTTGCTGGATGCCATGGAGGTTGCGTTGGTTCAAACCCCTTGGATAGTGGTGGCCGCGCTGATCGTTCTGTTGACCTGGCTCACGGCTGGGTTGCGCATGGCTATATGGTCTGGTGGCTTTCTGGCCTACATGGGCCTTCTCGGCTTCTGGGAAAAAGCTATGACCACTTTGGCGCTTCTCGGCACTGCGGCACTGCTTTCCATCGTGATTGGCATTCCTTTGGGCATGTTCTCTGCTCGCCGACCGCGGTTCTACGCTGTCATCCAGCCGATCATGGATTTCATGCAGACCATGCCTGCCTTTGTCTTCATGGTACCTGTGATTGCCTTTTTCGGGGTTGGCAAGCCAGCGGCAGTCATTGTCACTATGATCTTCGGTGGGACACCCGTGGTACGCCTTACAGTTTTGGGTCTGCGTGGTGTTCCTGAGAGCGTGCGTGAAGCCGCGATCAGTTTTGGCGCCAACAAGTGGTACCTTCTCACCAAAGTTGATCTACCGCTCGCCAGCCCCTCCATTCGCGCAGGCATCAACCAGACAATCATGCTGTCATTGGCCATGGTCGTGGTTGCTTCGCTTATTGGTGCGAAAGGGCTGGGCGAAGACGTCCTCGAGGCGCTTCAGTACGCCAATGTGGGCCAGGGTATCCTCGCAGGCTTTGCCATTCTCTTCTGCGCGATGATCCTTGATCGGATCGTTCAAGGTCAGCGAAAGTGACCCCCCTTGTCCTTGTTCATGGTTTCATGGGGGGCAGCGCACAATGGGATGGGTGTCACGATACACTGCAGCAGCATGCAGATGTGATTGCCGTCGACCTGCCCGGATTTGGAGCAAATGCGCATCTGCCGCCAATTGACAGTATTGGCGGATATGCGGATTGGGTCGTCCAGTACCTCCGCAGCCTCGGAGTGGAGAGTTATCATCTGCTGGGTCACTCCATGGGCGGCATGATCGCTCAGGAAATCGCTTTGCGAGATCGTGAGAGGATTAACCGCCTTGTGCTTTACGCAACTGGCGCGGTCGGTGTTTTGCCAGGCAGGTTCGAGACCATTAAACAGAGTAAACAGCGCGCTTCGGAAGACGGCCCGGCGGCCACCGCACGTCGGATCGCAGCGACTTGGTTTCTGGATCGCGAAGCTGCACCAGGATATGAACACTGCGCCGGGATCGCCGCTCAAGCCAAACTGGCCGCCATAAATGCTGGGCTTGAAGGGATGCGATCCTGGTCAGGAGAGCAGAACCTTAGCCGGATTCGGCAGGAAACACTTGTGCTTTGGGGCGATCAAGATCGGACATATCCATGGAGCCAAATTCAAAGGCTTTGGGAAACAATTCCCAATACATCGCTAGCAGTTGTGCCAGGCTGCGCTCACGCTCTACATGCCGAGAGACCTGATTTTTTCATACGTTTAATCTCCGACTTTTTGGACCGCTGAGCGATGCGAACAACTTAGACTTTTGTAGAATGGCAGCCGAAGTCAGCTTTGTTCCGCACAACGCACATTCAGTGAAAACGTTCTAATGTCTGCTTCGAGCCCAGAGCGGACGCTTGAATCCGCCGGATTAGATGCTTCCTTCTAGTCGATGCATCTTTGATTTTTGGTTCAATCTGGTTAAGGCACTTGTTGAAGGGCCAACTCATCACGATGGAGTGAGATTTGTTTTCGAAATTCAAGTCATCGATACGAATGTACAAGAATTCGATACTACGGCAAGAAAGAGCTATGACCCAAGCTTTGGATGCTTTGGAACGTATTGAAGCTCGCCTAGACGCCTTGAGAGGCAGTACCCCCCCTCTCCCCAACCTCTTTCGAGAGCAGTTCCTCCTGACTTTGATCCCACCATGTACTTGGCACTGAATAGAGATGTTGCGGCAGCAGGTCTCGATCCGTTTGAGCATTTTGTTAACTCCGGTGCGAGGAAAGGTAGGGTTTATAAACCATCATACGCTCAAGATGGTTTAGTAACGATCCACGATAGCAGCTTCCGAAATGAGACAAGTTTTGCGCGCGCATACTCGAGAGGATTGGCAGCTAACGAGCAGATTGAGTTCAATTGGCACTGGCGCTTCCACGTGGGTCTTTGGGCAGCGCGCTGTGCTTCTCGTCTATCTGGTGACTTTGTTGAATGCGGCGTGAATCGTGGGTTCTTAAGTTCTGGAATTATGGAAGACCTTGACTGGGATACGCTTAGGAGAACGTTTTGGCTGCTAGATACTTTTTCAGGCATAGACACAGACGGAATATGCTCCGAGGAAAACGATCCTGGCGCCTCAGAACGCAACAAACACCACTTTGAGTCAGGCCTTTACTCCAGCGATCTGGAGAGTATTCGAGTTAACTTTTCCCAATGGGAGAATACGCGAATTATCGTTGGCGCGGTTCCGGGGACGTTAGATTCAATTACGTTGGAACAAATCGCATTTGCGAGCATCGATATGAATACCGCCCCGCCGGAAGTGGCCGCAATGGAGTTCTTGTGGCCTCGCCTAGTATCCGGCGCAATGGTAGTTCTGGATGACTATGCCTACCATGGCTATCGCAATCAAAAACTTGCGATGGACGATTTTGCTGCCCGTTACAATACGTCGGTTCTTTCATTGCCAACCGGTCAAGGATTGATCGTGCGGCCGCCTGATTACTAACCAAATCGACAAAACTTATGAGGAAGTGTTCGCAACTAATCGAATGCGGTGAAATGTACTTATCTCAGTTGCTGGAAAGGTTCTCGGGCTTCTCTAAAATTCGTCATCGGCGATTACTTGCGTGTCCGAACTATCAATTACAGATCTTCGAACGGGAACTTTGTCCGGAAAGCCTCCTTTTTTGCGGTATGATCCGTGCGAACTTTGCGCTTAAACCAGTCACATTCTAACTTTGATATATATCAATACAATTCGATTTTTTTTGAGGACGCTTCCAGATGCTTGGCTGTTTGAATCGCGAGAGTGTGTAATGCCTGTAATTGTAAAGTGGTTGAAGACAGCAGCAATAGCGATCATTTTGAGTGGGTGTACTGAAGGCCCCGCATATCAAGAGGCTGTCGCGACCCAATCTTCGATTCCCGCGGAAAAAGGGCGCATCGCAGTGTTTCGCACGCAACAAGTTCAGGGATTTGGCGTAAAGCCGGCTGTTTTGGTTAATGGTTTGCCGACGGGGAAGTGCGAAGTGGACAGCGTTTTCTTTGTGGATGTTCCTCCAGGCCAACACACGGTGAGCGCAAGCACGATGGAAACGAGCTTAGTCAAAGTGAGCGTAGCGGCAGGACGGACAACATACGTGCTTTGCACAATCAAAATTGTTGCAGTCACGGGAGTTGTTCAACTTGTTCCCGTTACCGCGGCAAGTGCCACACCAAAAATGAATGAACTAGTTTTCACAGGACAGTACTAACCACCTGTGGTTGGTGATTTACCGTCAGGACTAATGCTTCATCTTGGTTACAGGTGAGTAATGTAGCGCCCTCCGTTCTTTGGAGAGATATGTGAAAACGCAACCGTTGACGGAACGCGAAAAGCCTTCGCGTTGGAAATCCTGGATCAAACCATGCCTCGCCTTCTTTATCGTATGTCTCATCGGGTCCAAGGCAAGTGCAGACGCTGTGGTCAAGCACATCAAAACAATGCGGGATTATAATCTGTTTGAGATCGACGGCGCCCCACCAGAACGCCCCCTAAGGTTCTATATCGGAGAGAACGCAGCATTTGCGGTCTGCGGTCATTGTTTATGCGCCACTGGCATAATGAAAGGCCGTTATCCCAAACTAAGGATCAGACCCACCTCTGCTTCGCCAGCGTGCAAATGGGGCTCTCCTGGAATTGAAGCGGACTCACCCATGCTGGAGATATTTCTGAGTATGAAAAGGATCACTGCAACAGAAGGCAGCTTGGTGTTCGTCGATGGAAACGGCCGCGAAATGCGCTTTCTGCTTGAATCCGCAAACCTAAGCCCACCCTAGCGTACAGCCTGTCGGCTTTGTCTTGCCGGTTCAACCGATGGCCTCAAGACACTCCTCGAACTTCTCCGCGGTTTAGAAGTAATTCAAGGTCATTCTCGGCCGCTCGCTGAGCTCCCGGGCGACGGCATTGAGGTGTTCTTGGCTATGGACAGATAGGTCGGTGCCTTTTGGGAAGTACTGGCGCAAGAGCCGGTTGGTATTCTCGTTTGCGCCGCGTTGCCATGGCTTGTGGGGGTCACGGAAGTAGATTTCCAAGTCGGTAGCCAAGGACAGGCTCTTGTGATCGGCCAGCTCTTTGCCGCGGTCCCAGGTCAGCGAGAGGCAGAGCTCTTTCGACAGATGTTGGACCTGTGCCGCCAACGCAGCCACGACAGCTTGCGTTTCTTTGCCGCTGACTTTGGCGAGCATGACATAGCGGGTGCGCCGCTCGACCAGCGTGGCGATAAAGCTGTTCTTAAGGCCGGCGATCAGGTCACCTTCCCAGTGACCGAGAATGGCGCGGTCCTCGACAGCGGCAGGCCGCTCCCGGATCGAGATCGCATCCTTGATCTGCCCAAGGCCGTCGCGTTTCAGGCTTGCGTAGCGAGACCGCCGGACAAAGCGGACTTTGGGACTAAGCGCAGCGAATGTCTGCTTTCCGCCCTCTCTGCATAACTAAACTGCCCTCTTCGTGCTGATTACGAACTTCCAAATCTAATATTGATCACAACCCCAAAACACAAACAAAAGACCCCGGGTCCTGAGACCCGGGATTGTTCGTTGGCCGCGCAAAGACAGCCCAATCTTGAGAGCGGGGAAATTGAGCTATTTGTGCACAAGTGCTGTGCACGTCTTCGCTCTTTCAGAGTGCTCCCAGTGAAGACGAATTCAATACCTGACCCCAAAGGACAACCAAATCGTTAACCCTATCTTAAACTAAGTAAAATTCCCATTGCGTTCACGCATTCTAAACTTGCGACACGCTTTCCATCTGCCTAATTCCATCTGTAAGAGCCCACCTAAGGGCCTGACCGATCTGCCTTTTCGCCCGGCCGCGCATTGGTATGAGAGGGTACAAAAACGAGAGAGCAGAAGAATGATGTCCAAGGTCAAAGGCACGTACGACCCCATCCCATCCGTTTTTGCGCCAGTCCCGGCTTCACCCGACGCAGCAGTCAGGCAACCTGACCCTGTGACTGGCCGAGAAGCGGTTGGATGGATGTGGCGCCCCTAAGCAACGAAACACTCCTCCCCTCCCCACTTCGGAGCGAAACAGTATCGGATTCACCTGTGTTTCCGCTGGTCGAACCCTATCGCGGACGGTCAGCCCGCCAACAGGCCATCGAAACCATAACGGACTTCGGCACACCAGAACTCATGTATCTGGGCGTTAACAAGGATACCATCGGGCGCGTTTCGGTTCGCAAAGAAGCGCATTGGCAATGCGGTCACCAGAAGTACATGAGCCTCAATGTCGATTTCTCGACCCGCCGCAAAAGACGGGTTGTTGTGATCGACATTGATGACCGGTGGGAAGATGACACCTGGAAGAAACTTGTAGACCTCATGCTGGATGGGGAGATCCCGACACCGGCCTTCGCCTGCACCCGCATGGTTTCAAAAGGCGGAGAACGCCGACCCACACGCGCTCATCTCATCTACCCGCTGCAATTCCCTGTCAATGAAGGAGACAGCAAGCAGAAGTTCTACATGGATGTCGTGTTGGAGCAGTTCTACGATGTCCTCGACAGCCACAGCATTCCTGTGGATCGGCGTCAAGGCGTAACGTTCAAGAACCCGGCCGCAAACACATGGGACGTCCACTTCTTCAACAATCACCGTCACAGCTTGAGAGTCTGGGCTGAGATGTTTTCGATCTCCGATCTGGAACAGGAAGAGAAGACGGCCATTAACCGCGCCCGATACAAGAAGAAAATGGCCCGACGTGCTGGCCGGGCGACCGGCATCACTGGAGATCGCAACCTGGATGTGTTCGAGCAGGCCCGGCACAAATATTATGCGGCTAAGTCCCGCTGTGTCTCTTATGAGCAGTTTCGTATTGTTGTGGCTGACATTGTACAGGAAACACATGATGCGTTGAATTTCCCGAGGGAGTTGTCTTCCAAAGAGCTATCTCAAATCACGAAATCCATCGCTGAATGGACGTGGTACAAGTATCAGGGCAGTGACTATTGTGATCGCAATCGCGGCGCCTGCTCAGACCTTCTCGAATACGGGATGGACCGACAGGATCGTCAGAGAATTGGAGCCGGCTACACACATGACAGGCGGGTTCAGAAAGCCATTGAAAAGATCAAGAAGGCCTACCACCAGCTTCTCGCCGCGGGAGAGCGGATTACCGTGCGCAGTCTGGCCGCTGCCGCCGGCGTTTCCGCAACAACCGTCCAGAAGTATCGCAAGCGCGTTGAAGACGGCTCAGAGCTCGCCTCGAAGGCCACCGCGTATGCGCACGAAGCCAGGAAACGTTTGTCCCAGACTTCTCAGATTGAACAGATGGAAACTGAAAACGCTACTTGTGGAGACCTGTATCGCGATGGTGCATCAGAGTATCCCCTCTGGGAAGACCTAAATGGCCACACAAAACACCAAAGCAATAGGACTCTTATAGAAGATGGCCCTGACACTCGAAACGACACCAGATCAAAACGGGCCAGGGTCAGGACAAGACCGGGCAGACCAAGAGCTCGCCCAAGAAAGCGGTCCCGTAAACCTGGAGTATTGCAATCTAATAGTGTTCACAGTTCTAATCCGGGCACGGTAACCAAATCCCATCAGCTGATTACAGTGCTCACCAATCTGGACTCCAAATCACCAATCCAAATCAGCAAGCTTACAAATGGGTGTCCTTCCAAAGGCAGCAGCAATGGACCATCAAGAGGGCGATCCCCGCCTTTGGCTGCCAATGCCTAGCGGCAAGAAAACAGAGAACTGTTTTAGGGAAGCTATTCCCTACACCCTTCTAATCAAATGCCCTAAGTCTTGTTCCCTGTCGCATCCTTCAACGTGGCCAGAGCGGCAACATGTCTTGGAAGATCGCAGCGGGAATGCAGGACGTCGATAATGATCACCGTATCCGGTTGATCCAGGTAGACGAGGAAGTGCTCCCCTGCCCTGACGTATCTGAGGTCCGCTGCCTCATCAACCAATACGGAGCAGCTCCGACTTGCCACCCTGCCCTCAGCTATAGCGTAGCACCGCGCGATCAGCTCCTGTTGGTAAAGATCGGCCTGGTGTGGTCCAAACCTGTCGATGGTCCACCGCGCGATATCCACCAAGCTCACCTCTGCGCGACGTGTCAGTCGAACGGCTTTGGTCACGTGTTAGATCGCGCCTGAGCAAAAGCACGTCGGATCGCATCCTCTCCCCTGCCCTCGGCAAGGTCGCCAGTCTGCGCCTGTGACAGACCCTCCTGCAATCCTTGTCTGATGGACTCCAGCCCGGCTTCCTCTCGCTCCAGAAGCCTAAGACCAGCGCGCAGCGCCTCACTGGCATTCTGATAGCGACCGGATGCAACCAGATTCTGCACCAGCTGATCCTGAGCGTCAGTAAGCACTACGTTACGGGTGACCATGGCGTCGACCTCCTTATTGGCAATATATGCCAACCGCTATAGTCTATCAATATCATGCGCCCTGCCCGATCATAAAACCTCGATCAATTTGCACTTTGTCGCCGAAAGTGGACTTAACCTGTTTGAACACCAACGCTTGGTTTTCGCCTAGGAAAATGGTTACCAAGGTCAAGCTATTGGTTACCTCACCCCTCAACAAATTTCTTACAGTTATTTGGAAGTTACTTTCTTTTCTATGAGGTAATGGGGAGAGCCCCGGAAATTTGCAATTGAACACCCACCCCGAATGCCAAACGGTCGCACGGTCTCCTGATAGACATTTTGAACCGGCAGTCCTTTACCTAACCGGAGTGATCCAAAACGAAGTAAGGGCCCATATCCATCAGATGAAAGGACCGGGTTTCGAAGTCCAAATCCGAGCGTTGACATAGCTGGGGGTTCTGAATATTCAATTAGGACGATGACTTATCAACCAACCATATCGATTTCGATATCCTGCTGAGTTTCAGCGGGTCCCACAATCGTGGGAGGGCATTGGTTGGGCATCGGATTTATATCCCGACACAAATGGCGCCAGATCTAGCGTGATTGCCGAGGGTTCAACTCCCTCCCCTCCTACCAACACATCAGGAGGAGTCTGACATGTCGGGCAGTGTTACGAATGCAATTGATTTCAGCGATCTTCAAAAGTCTATCGAAGGGAGTCTCGGCCGCACACCCGAGGGCTGGTCCGGCTTGGTTACGACACTCTTCACAGAGGTGAAAGAATACTGCGATCTGAAGGATGTCACCTACCCCACCATCCTCCAGATCAAAGAGAAACTCGGCGAGCTCCGCATCTATCATCGGTGTGATGATCGACACATCCAGTCGATGATCGCTGCGACGATTTCACGAGCAAATCGCACCTGTGAGCGATGCTCAAACGCTGCCGAGACCCAGCTGCTGGACGGCTGGCACACGACGCTTTGTTGTTGGTGCGCGCATAATATTGCGAGCAAGCGCCACCCTGAAAGGAAGAGGTTTTTTGGTGTTCGGAAAAAGCCTGTTCGGGATCGAATGACCTGTTTTGTTTGTGGCTGCTTCGGCCAGATCGACCGAACGGATGATCGGGGACGTTGCCCTGCATGTGTCAAGAAAGGGTGGTGAGGGATGCTCAAAATCGTTGTCTATGCAAACGAAAAAGAGATCGCCCGGGCCCATGCCGAGAACGTCAGCGATGACGTTAATGGGCTCTGCGACTACGAAGTGCGCGTGAGCGAAAGAGAGTCCGACCAGCTCGGTATCGAAGAGAAAGCAGTCCGCTTCGAGATCTCACAGCATGATCGCAAGCAGACCGTGTGGACTCTTGTTGAGAAGATCGCCACCATGTGGCTGGAGAAGACCGGTGCACGAGAGCCCCGCACTCAGGCTGATGACGTGGCGCGCGCATTCCTGGAGCTGAGGAAGGCCAAGTTTCTCGCCGGAAAAGCATCGCTGTCTGATCCGATCAGCAGCGCAGAGGAGTTCGACGCGCTCGTTGCTGACGTCGAGGTTGATCCACTGACTCGAGCTCTTCTGGCACTGCAAGAAGCAGAGATCGCATTGGGCCATGCAAAACTCTCTGGTCCGATTTCCGCAGATGAGATCAGAGCGCGCAAGGTGCATGAAGCGAGTAACAACGAATTGTTGTCGCAGATTCGGACGAGCATTCGCGAATTGGATGATCGCATCGCTGACGAAGAGAACGACAATGACCAGAACAATTGAGCCAGTTTTCTCGGAAACTAAAGATCCTAGATTCCTACGCCTGTCGTTTGCGATTCACGACAGTGAAAGCAATGTCGCGATCCCAATCAGACCTGAGGATTTCGGAGGTATCGAAGATCTCAACGATGAGGAGATCATGCGTGTTGTTAATGAGAAAGCTGACGCGGTGGCGCTGCTAAAGGATGGGTAATGTGAAACCGGTTGTTGATTGGAATGATATCTACGCGAGTGTTCGGAAGGAGCTTGGAGATCATCGCGCTGGCTGGGCTGACCAGCTCGCTCTGGTACTTGAAGATGTGAAGCGCAGTGTTGAGCGCCACCCGGATGTTTTTGGAGATGAGCTGCCGGATGTCCAGCAGATCAAGCAAAAACTCGGAGGCCTTCGTGTCTACACGCGAAAGTGTAATCAAAATCTCCTCGACGAGCTGGATGCGCGTATCGACGAGATCGAGAGGACTTACGAGAAATGTGGGAATGCGGCGCAGGTGCAGAGCATTCAGGGCTACCTGACGACCCTTTGTTGCTGGTGTTACAACGACTACCTCGAAGATCGATTTGAAGGGGCTGAAGCGAAGTGGCCGACAGATCTCAAGCTCGATATCGCAGATCGCTTCCCAGATCTGGTCAGCGCAGATACGGCGAGCCTGAAACCCTCAATCGGAGCAGGCTGGCTTGTATTGCTTGGGCAATTTCTCCAGGCGACGGAACATGTGGTCCGGAAAGCCTTCAAAGAACCATTTGTCGTGCAAATTACAGATGTGAAGATGAGCCGCGAGGGCTCAATCCACATCGATTTTAGTAAATTTGATCACTGCTTGGATCAGCTGCTCAGACGGATCGATCTGGATAGCAAACGCACATGTGCGAAATGCGGCCATAAAGGCGACATCGTCCGAAAAAAAGATAAGGCGAGCGTGCTATGTGCACACTGTGAAGGCCGTGGTGAATGGGATCCGTTCAATGAGTGACAAAAAAGATAATATCACCGCAGGATCAGGCAGCGTTTATACCGATATTGGGCTGCCAGAAACTGTTGTCAGTTTGGTGTTCTGCGACCTGCGCATCGTGGCCGTGAGAGGGCAATTCTACCCCATCGAGATCGCAGTTTTAAGAGTGGTAGATGACAAGCCTCGAACTTGGTCGTCTCGCATCTACCCTGCTCTGAACTGGTCAACACAAGTCTTAGATGCATCTCCAATCGATCTGTTGACAGCTCCAGCTGCTGAAGACGTAGCAAGGCAGGCTTTGGATCTCATCGACCAATGCTCCGCCGAATGGGTTTATTCAGATTCGTCTTCCACCTCCGGGCTGATAGAGCGCTTACTGGCTGAAGCAGAAGTCGGACAAATCTATAAGGTCGACGTGCTTCGGGCGGATCAGATCATGCAAGACGACACAGATCGACGCGCTATGAGAGAGCAACTGAAAGCACACAAGCGGACATCAGAAGTGCCCGCCGAGGAGGTAGAGCGGTTATGGAAATGTTTTAAGGCAGCACGATCTTGAAGTCTTAGTATGCCTACCCACTTTGACTGCTGGGCTTCTTGCGATCTAGAACCCACTCTGCACTCGACCAATCGAGCTGTGACATCATTTCCGGAACCGCGTTTGGGTCTATTTTCCGATTACAACCTGAGTTTCGGAGGACACTGCGGACGTACAAAAGGACTGCGCACATCGCGACGGAATTAAGGATGAGGCTGATCAACTCGGCTTTCATATTGTTATGGCACCGCCTTACACTGCTTGAGTCAAGCCCACAGACAAAAAGGCCATTAGCCTGTAGACTGTATCCAATTTCGGCAATTGGCTGACGCGGCAGCAAGTAAAACATCCAACTTTATAACTTTTTGCTCAGATTGGGATACAGCCAAGAGCACTCATTCCCGATCTTCGCGACGAATAACCGGTTCGAGCTAAGACCGGCCGATTCGAAGAATTTGATAGAATGCCTTTTGCAAAGTACTTTGCCGCAATCAGTGCCCGCTTTGATGGAGACGGTCACTTACTGGGCTCAGGATTCATAACCAGTAGATGACTGTTGCTGCGAGAGCGATTGCTGAGAGAAAGACCCTTGGGCGACGGTCATGGCTTGTCGCCGCGAGCCTCCAATCCTTGAGCCCACCGAAGGTGATCTCGATGCAGCTTCGCCGCCTGTATCTAGGCTTGTCGTAATTAGCCGGTGTCACGCGCTGTTTTTGACCGGTGATACACGCGCTTATCCCTTAGTCTTTCTAGGCGTCTCGGAACTAGTCGGCGTCATGCCGCAATCCGCGAGCAGACAGTCAACTTTTGAAAGCTGCAGAGCAACGCACGTGCGCCGAGATAATCGCTTACCTGTCCAGTGGTGACAAAGAGGTTCAAAGGTCGCCCATTGCCGCCGCAAATAGCATGGAAATTGGTATTCATGCTGCTCTTGGTTCTTCCGATTAGGTGTCCACCCCCCTTTTTACGCCCACACTGGACGCCGTGCGATGCGCCTTTAGATACTGGCTTCGATCATGACTGTCTTCTTTTCGCAGTACTCAGCTGCCAAGCCTGCCAAAATCCGCGCGAAGATACCTTTCTCTATTCAACGCTTACACCGGCTGCACAGCTTTTCCGGGGCTTTCGCGACCCCACTAGGGCCACAGTCCCCTTCAACTGTGTGGTGCGTATTCCTTGGGCGCGTCTCGCCGGCGCAACCCATTGTGATTGAGTAAGATAGTCCCATCTAACACCCGCAAGTCATCAACCCGAGACTTGCGGTTCGTCTTCTGGAAAAAACGGAAGTGCTTGGCCATCTGCTCGTTAGTCAGCTAAAAAGGTCGCTCATGTCACCGCTCCGTTTTGCGAGCCGTGAAAAACGCCGCGCCGCGAAAATCAATGCATCCTGACCCTAGCACTGCGCGTGCTTCAGGACTAGTTGCGAAGCCTGCCACCATTGGGATCGAACGGGGCTTCGGCCAGTACCCGCCCGGTATGCGGTTTACCAATGACCTGAATGATCACCTCATCCCCGGGTTTCGTCACCTCGGGGTTGCGGAACCCAATAGCCAATGATTTCCCGACTGAATAGCCAAACGCCCCAGACGTGACCCGGCCCACTGGCCTACCGTCAGGTGTAAAGATCGGCTCACTACCGGTCGCGTCCGCGTCCTCGGCCACGTCCAGTTCGAAGACGGACAAAACCTCGCGCGGGGCATTGTCCTTGATCGCCAAATAGGCATCCTTGTGCAGGAAGTCCTTGTCCAGTTTGATCAACCCCGCCAATCCAACTTCTTGCGGCCAATATTCCTGAGAATACTCCCGCCCCCAGGACCCATAGCCCTTTTCGATACGCAATGATCCCAGAGCACGCCCACCGACCGGGCCACCACCGCAGTCATTGGCAGCTTCCAGCAACGCGGTGTAAAGTGCGACCTGATCAGCCTCGGCGCAGTGCAGTTCCCAGCCCAGATCGCCGGTAAAACTAACACGGATGGCCAGGCAATCTATTCCTGCAACCGTGATTTTCTGGGATCGCATGAAACGGAATGCTTCATTGGACAAGTCCGCATTGGTCAGACGCGCCAGTGTCTCACGTGATTTCGGGCCTGCTATGTTGAACCCGGCGATACGATCAGTCGCGACCTCCAGTGTAGTTCCCTCGGGCATTTCGACCATTTGAAAGAAGCGTTGATGGTAACGTTCGGCCATTCCTGACCCGATCATCATGTATTCGTCTTCAGCTAGCTTGGTGATGGTAAAATCACCTGCCACGCCACCGCGAACCGAGATCAGAGGCGTCAGGCAACTGCGCCCAACTTCGGTTGGCACACGGTTGGCCACCAGACGGTCCAGCCAGTCATAAGCACCTGGCCCCTTGATCACGTAATTTGCAAAGTTCGAGATATCGATGATACCCACGCTGTTGCGCAGCATCTTTACCTCGCGCCCAACCGGATCGAACCAGTTTTGGCGGGTAAAGCCGATAGTCTCTTCAGTGTCGGGTTCGTCGGCAAACCATAGCGGGTGTTCCCAGCCGCAGTTCAGACCAAAGACGCAACCCATCTGCTTCTGCATCTCGTATGCGGGGCGCACGCGGGCCGGACGGCCGGCGCTGCGCTCTTCGTTGGGAAAGTGAATCTTGAAGCGATGGATGTAGGAATCCTGCACGCGCGCTTTGGTGAACTTCTTATCGGCCCAGTCGCCAAAACGGGCTAAATCCCAAGCAAACATGTCATATTGCGGCTCGCCCTCGATCATCCATTGCGCCGCCAAAAGGCCCAAACCGCCGGACTGCGAAAAACCGGGGATCAGACCGCCAATCAGGAAATAGTTCTTCAGCTCGGGCACCGGCCCCCACAACATGTTCGAGTCAGGCGACCAGATCATCGGCCCGTTGATGACTCGTTTTACACCGGCGGTTGCTGCGACCGGCACACGCTCTGTCGCGCGGATGACGTTTTCCATGATCCGGTCCAGATCGTCGGGAAACAGGTCATGCGCAAAGTCCAGAGGCGTGCCGTCTTCGGCCCAGAACTTCATGTCTCTTTCATAAGCACCAATCAGCAGCCCGTTGCCCTCCTGTCGGAAGTAATATTCGCCATCCCGGTCCGCGATCGAAGGCAAACGGCGGCCCAGATTGGCAACCTCATCAATGGCTTCGGTCACGAAATACTGGTGCTCGGTGGGTTGTAGCGGCAGGGTTAACCCCGCCAGTGCTGCCACTTCACGACCCCAAAGGCCCGCCGCGTTGACCACCCATTGCGTGTGAATGTCGCCTTTGGGCGTGTGCACGATCCAGCTGCCGTCCGCTTGTTGTTCGGTCCCCGTCACAGGGCAAAACCGTTCAATGGTAGCCCCCATGGCACGCGCTCCGGCGGCATAGGCATGGGGTACACCAGAAGGATCCACGTTGCCGCCATCGGGTTCATACATGATGCAGCGGATGTCATCGAACTGCGCCAGCGGATGCAGCTCTTTTGCTTTTTCACGGCTGACTTCGTGGAAGTTCAAACCGTAAAACCGCGCTTTCGCTTCTTGAAGGCGCAGCTGCTGCTCGCGTTCTTCAGTTTGGGCCAGATAAAGTGACCCGGGCTGGAACACACCGCAACTTTGACCGGTTTCCTTTTCCAGCTCTTTGTACAGGTTCATTGTGTAATGCTGGATACGGGTGATGTTGTTGTTGTCGTGCAGACCGTGAATGTTGGCCGCCGCATGCCAGGTTGAACCACTGGTCAATTCGTCCCGTTCCAGCAGGATGACATCGGTCCAACCAAGCTTGGCGAGGTGGTACAGAATCGAGGTGCCGGCAAGACCACCACCAATGATTACAGCTTGTGCATGGGTTTTCATGAACGGGTTTCCCTGGATACGGCGCGGCTCAGGCGGCGAATTCTTTCCTAGCGGCGAGGAATTTGGCAACCTCGACAGTTGAGTTGTGTTGGCACATCGAAACCCGCACGCAGGAGACGTAGCCCAACGGAGACAGAATATTTCCTGAAAAATGATCGATCCTGCGCAAACGGATGCGGATTTGATCTGGCCGGTCTTCGGGTATCTGGATCATGACAGATGGTGCTTTGTGTTGACTGCGCAGGGTATCGCGCAGAGCCTAAGACGGTTGTACCCTCAAGACATGCAAAAAAAACGGGCCCATTGTGGTCGAATTTTCTGCGCCAACCATAAGCCCCGGCTGGCATGGAAACGTGCAGGCGGCAAAGACAACGCAGGCCCAAGAGTGAGCCAATCAATCCATCGGGCTCTCTGTTTCGGTTGCCACTTTCAATAACCAGTTCTGGAACAGTCGAACCGCAGGCGTGGCATTGGCCTCTCGGAGATTGACATAATAAGCCCAAGGGCTTTCCAGATTCAGATCAAAGGGCTCAATCAGAAGCCCCCGCTCTACATAAGGTTGCGCCAACGACTTCGGGATCGCCACACACCCCAAGGATTTTGATGCAAGCTCAAGCGCCAGGTTCGAGACGTTGGTTCTTGGACCTTCATTCTGGCCAAGATTTTCAAGCCCGAACTCAGCGGCCACCTTGTCCCAATATGCCGAGCGACCCAGAATGTGGATCAGTTGCGCATCGTGTAATTGCTGGAGATCATTCAATGGTTGATTGCCCACGGTATAGCTCGGAGCGCAGACCACCGTCAGCTTTTCCACCCATAATCGTTCCAGACCTTCGGACGCGTCATCTATATGATTGATCGTAATCGAGATATCCGAAACATTTGGGTCCACATCCGTCCAGATGGTACCGTGTACAGTCACGGAAATATCCGGATGGCTTTCTGAAAATCCCTGAATGACGTTGGGCAGCCAATTTCCCGCCAGGCTAACAGGGCACGAGACGACCACGGTTTTGGTATGGGGCCGCAGCACAAGCGACTGGGTGGCAACGTCAATTTCCTGCAACGCGTGGCGCACTGAGGGCAAGTACGCTTTGCCAACATCCGTAAGGGACAGAGACCGGGGGTGGCGCACAAAGAGCGGGCGCTTCAGAAATTCTTCAAGCGACCGGACATGATTGCTGACAGCTGATTGCGTGCAGTTCAACTCTTCCGCAGCACTTGTAAAACTAAGATGGCGGGCAGCGGCCTCGAAAGAACGCAGAAACGACAGGTGCGGCAGATTCATCATATGCAAATGTCCCGGGCGATCCACCTGTCGAGTATGGCGTAACTGACCCGGCCTCTTGTTCTTTTGCGACACAAAGACTGTTACGTAAGCGACATGTTTGACTTTGGATCCACAAAAATTCCTGTACCATTGCCCAAAGATTGTTTTCGTGCCGCACAAGTGAATTGGCCTACCATTCCCACTAAGACCGGTAACAGACTTCAATTGCAAGCAGGCAAAACGTGGCGGACCGATTTCAGAAAATTGCTCACTTTACCCTTGAAACACGCGCCGAGGATATCCCGGATAGCACACTAAGGGCCGCGGCCCGGATGACGCTGGACACATTGGGTATCACAATCGGTTCCGGGCCCATGTCAGCCGGAGTAATTGCGCGCGAAAGTGCGATGGCATTGTACGGTGCGGGTGACACGGCGTACAGCGCGCGCATGATGTTTGATGGTCGTCGGGTCAGCGCCGCAGGTGCAGCTTATGCCGCCGCAACTCAGACAGACAATTTGGACGGCCATGACGGGTACAACCCAACAAAGGGCCATATTGGTGTCGTGGTCATTCCCGCACTGGCCGCAGTGGCGGAAACGATAAGAGATTTCTCGGGCCCCGAGGCACTGGCAGCAGTTACAGTCGGCTATGAGATCGCCGGACGGGCCGGGGTTTCGCTGCACAACACCGTCAGCGACTACCATACCTCGGGCGCGTGGAACGCCTTGGGCGTTGTGGCCGTCGCTGCGCGTTTGCGTGGGCTGAGTGAGGACCAGATGCGGCAGGCCATGGGGATCGCTGAGTACCACGGCCCCCGCAGCCAGATGATGCGTGAAATCGCCAATCCTACTATGTTGCATGACGGTTCTGGCTGGGGGGCACTGGTCGGGATCTCTTCGGTGGTATTGGCCGAAAAAGGCTTTACCGGCGCACCCGCCATCACCATCGAAGCGGACGATGTCGAGCCATATTGGACGGATCTGGGCCAGTTCTGGCAGATGGAGCATCAATATGTGAAGCCCTATCCGATCTGCCGGTGGGCGCACGCCCCCATCGACGCCACCCGCGCCTTGATGCGGGATCATAGTCTGTCGCACAATGATATTGCGTCGATCCGGGTCAATACCTTCCATGAAAGCGCCTGCTTGTTTCAGGAGATGCCAGACGACACATCAAAAGCGCAGTATTCTCTGCCTTTTGCCGTCGCCACCATTGCCGCCTACGGGCGGATAGGCGTCGAACACATCACTGGGGCCGGGTTGTCGGACCCTCTGGTCGCGTCGATTGTGGATCGTATTTCCGTTTGTGAAACCGAACGACACTCCAGTCGTTTCCCGAAAAACCGAATGGCAGATGTATCCATTACACTAAAAGACGGGCGGGTTCTTGAATCGGGCGATGTTCACGCCCGAGGGGGCCCGGAGTCGCCCATGGAAGATGCGGAAGTGGACGAAAAGTTCATGGAATTTGCTGCCCCTTCCCTGGGCAGCGCCCGCGCATCAGCCATCCGCGATGCCGTGTGGGGACTGTGCCAGCCGGGGTCCAAGTTCTCGCACTTTGCCGCGCTGCTCTATGATGCACCGAAAACATAGTCGAGGCTTTCTTTATGCTGTTGATGGTGGAATGGGCACGACGTTTGGATGTCGATGTGTTGAACTTCGCCTTTGCGGTTTCGGGATTTAGCATCGCCGAACCGAAAGCCCGTCAGGTGGTCTAGGAAGCGAAGAAAGAGACTGCACTGTGAAATCTCCCATTTCCATTTTGCATACCGACAATCCCGTTGCTTCCAAGGCCCTGCTGGCTGCCCGTCACCCCGAACGAGGATACTGACATGGCACGAGAAAGACGCAGCGCGCGGGGAGGCGGTCGACGCGGCAAAAGTGATCGCAGCAGTGCGGCAATTCAGCAGCTGCCCTGGCAGGCTGTAGTCAACACCTCGCCCAAAATGGAACTGCTGAGCGAAGAGCAACTGGATCAGCTGCACGCCACTTCGATGCGTATCCTCTCTGAAGCAGGCATTCGTGTCATGGGTGAAAACGTCTTGGCCCTTTTTGAACAGGCCGGAGCGTTGGTAGACCGAGACACCAAAACCATTAGGATTGACGAAAGCATCGTTAACGAGGCACTGAAAACCGTCCCGAAGACTTTTACCCTAACCGGGCGCAACCCGGACAAGAGGATCACTTTGGGTGACGACCACGTCAATTTTGGCCTCGTCGCCGGTCCCCCGAATGTACACGACTGCATCAACGGGCGACGTCCGGGCAACTATGAAGACTATTGCAACTTCATCAAGCTGGCGCATCACTTTAACGCCATCCATCTGATCGGAAATCAGGTGACCGCGCCGCAGGAAATGCCGGCCAATAACCGGCATCTGGATACCTACAACGCAAACCTCAGCTATTGCGACCTCAGTTTTCACGCCACAGCGATTGGCCGAGGGCGGGCGATAGATGGCATCAACATGATGGCCATCGCTCGGGGAATCTCGTTGGATCAGATGCGCGCCGACCCGGGGCTGATAACCATCATTTCCGTGAACTCGCCCCGCCTGTTTGACGACGCGATGGGCGACGGCCTGATCGCAATGGCCGAGCACGGCCAGCCGGTGACGATCACACCCTTCACTTTGATGGGCGCAATGACCCCTGTCACCCTGCCCGCCGCTTTGGCCCAGCAAAATGCTGAAGCGCTGTTTGGTGTGACCCTGACCCAATTGGTCAATCCCGGGACGCCGGTGATGTATGGTGCGTTCACGTCGAATGTGGACATGCGCTCGGGTGCGCCTGCCTTTGGAACACCAGAAAACACCAAGGCCAACATGATCAGCGGTCAGCTGACCCGCCGTTATGGCATTCCCTATCGAACTTCGAACGCTAACGCCTCGAACGTGGTCGATTTGCAGGCAGCCTATGAGACGATGATGGCCACCTGGGGCGCGGTTCTGGGTGGGGCCAATTTGGTCTATCATGCTGCCGGTTGGCTCGAAGGCGGCCTGACCGCGTCTTATGAGAAACTCGTGATGGATGTGGAAATCCTGCAAAACATGATGGAGTATCTGAAACCACTGAAGTTCGACGAAAGCGAGTTGGCGCTGGACGCGATCAAAGATGTGCCCACTGGTGGCCATTTCTTTGGCTCTGAACACACGATGGAACGCTATGAAACTGCATTTTATGCTCCCATGCTGTCCGACTGGCAAAACCATGGCGCGTGGGAAGCTGCGGGGTCCAAGACCGCGCTGAACCGGGCGACGGAAATCTGGCAGCAGGCTTTGCGCGAATACGAAGAACCGGTAATGGACCCCGCGATCCGTGAGGAGTTGGACGCTTATATTGCCAAGCGCAAAGAAGAAATCGGTTCCGACGAGCCCTAAAGAAAAGGCCGGGTTATCAGCCCGGCCTTTGTTTACAACAGGTCGAACAAGCGCCCCGGCAGTTTTCTTTGTCGGGGCAAGCCCAAAGCCCGCATCAGCGCAAACATCATGGCCTGATTGGACGTCACCACGGGTTTGCCCAGCGTGGCTTCGATCCGGTCAACGGCCTCGACCGCGCGCATGTCGGTACAGCTGAGCACGATGGCTTCGGCTTCGGTGTGGTCAGCCTGACAGGCCAGATTGAACACCTCGTCGGGGGTTAGTTCACCCTGTCCGTAATTCCCAAGCTCACGACCAATATCAGCGCATTTGACTGTTGTGATCTGGTTTTTCGCCAGAAAATCAACTGCCTGCGAGTTAATCTCGCCCAGATAGGGTGACGAGAACCCCACTTTGGTTACGCCCAAAGCCTTGATTGCATGGATCAATGATCCGGCGGCGGTAAAAGACAGTGCGCCTGACCCTGCCTTAATGTCCTGTGCCAATTGCTCATCAAATGACGGGCCGTGTGTCAGAGTGGCAGACGTGCAGCCATAGAGCACCACATCAGGCCGCACACCTGCTATCATCTTCAGATCATGGCTGATGTCCGAAGCCCCAAGACCCGCCATTTGATCCGAGCCCGGAATTTCATCGACGTCATACCCGCCCATGCGCTGGAAATGCACGGTCGTGTCCGGGCAACGCATCAGCATCATGTCTGCCTCAAGGTTGGTGTTGGTGAACGGCACCAGCACACCGATCTTGGCCCGTGTTCGGGTCTCATGGGTCATGACGTCACCTCTTTCAAAACGGTCAGGCACCGATCCATTACGGGTTCTTCACAAATGGTGGCGCGCAGACAATCGCCCAGACCATAGCCCCCCATGCCGCGCATCAGTAACCCTTGGGCACGCAGGGCAGCATCTGCCTTTTGCGCCATCTCCACGTCGGCAAAACGGATCAACACGAAATTCGTATGGCTCAGCGCAACCGCCAGCCCCAGAGCGCAGCACCCATTGGCAAACTGATCCCGAATGGCAGCGGTTTTGGAAACCGTATCCAGCATATGATCCTGATCCCGCATCGCTGCGGTCGCCATGGCCTGCGAAGGGATCGAGACATTGTTCGGGTTCAACAGCTTCCGCACCTCACCGGCGATAGAGTCGGGGAACAGACCCCAACCCACGCGCGCGCCCGCCAATCCGTAGGCCTTGGAAAAGGTTCGCATGACCACAGTGTCGCCGCGATCTACCAGCGCGAAGACTTCGTCCGGGTTTTGATCCTGATCGGCGAACTCGGCATAGGCCTGGTCGACCACCAACAACACGTCCGCCGGCAACGCGTTGCGCAGGCGCAGAATTTCGGCATTCGGGATCAGAGTCCCGGTGGGGTTGCCCGGGTTACAGACAAAAGCAATCCGCGTTTGAGGCGTGACAGCGGCCAATATGTCATCAACCGAAACGGTCAAATCCACCTCGCGCGCTTTCACGTAATCGGCCTGCACTTGCGCCGTTGCAGAAGCAACGTAAGCATAGCCATAATCCGTGCCCAGCACCCGATCGCCCGGCCCGGCGAATGCCCGGATCAGGCATCCGATCAACTCCATCGATCCCGCGCCGCACAGGATGTTCCCGGCCTCAACACCATGGGTTTCAGAAATTGCACTGCGCAGCTCTGGCCAGTCTGGGTCGGGGTAAAGTGGCATTTGATCCAACGCCGCCTGCCCTGCCGCAACAGCCGCGGGACTGGCGGGAAAGGCACTTTCGTTTTGGGCCAGAGACACGGTCTCGGGCCCACCCAAATCCGCCAGCGCGTAAGCTGCCATCTGGCGGACATGCTCGACTGCGCGGATCATGATGACGTGTCTCCATAGGCTTTCGCGCCTGCTTCGGTCACAAGGCCGCGTTTGAGATCCAGCGCCAAGGCCTTTGGATCCCGTTCTGACGGATCGCCAAAGCCTCCACCGCCCGGCGTGTCGAAGATCAGGTAATCATCGCCCTCCACCCGCAGTTCTCCTTTGCCGGGTATATCGTCGTTGCCATCGCGGAACCGGATGCGCCCCGGGGCACCGGGCTGGCCGCCCATTCGGCCCAAGGCTGGGAACTTCAGACGCTCGACCGAGAGGAAAACGATGAAAGGCGCGTTATTGGACGAGGTCATCTCAATCCTTTGTCCGAGACCTCCGCGATATTTACCCGCTCCACCTGAATCCGGCAGCAGTTCCCGCCGCCACATCACGACTGGTGCGACGCTTTCAGTGATCTCGACTTGCGAACCGAACACACCAGAAGGATATGCAGTTGCAGACAATCCGTCTGCGTGGGGTCGCGCGCCGGTGCCACCATTGTGGACTGGTTCGATCGCAAATTCCCGCCCTCCATTGGCCGCCACTTCGGGCGCATGACGCATGGGCAGATCGAACATGCACGATGCACCCTCGGCGGGAACCTGATCCGGCAGTGCCTGGTGCAAGCACCCCAGGACCAAATCCGGTGTCACCTGTCCCAGCGTATGGCGCATCGCAACCGGCACCGGGCGTTGCGCATTCAGGATGCAGCCCTTTGGTCCATCGACTGTGAAGGGCTCTAGCGAGCCAGCATTGTTCGGAGTGTCCGGGCCAACGATGCAGCGCAAGGCAAACACCGTGTAAGCCGTTGCATAGTTCAAAGGAACGTTGATACCTTTTTTCGAACAGCCCGATGTGCCGGTGAAATCCACGTGCATCCCGTCCTTGGTAACGGTCAGCGTGGCGTGCAACTCCAACTCATTCTCGTAGCCATCCATCCGCAGAACGTTCTTATAGACGCCTTCGGGCACCTCGGCGATGGCCTCCAGCGCGCCTTTACGCGAAGTGTCGATGATATAGCAGCCCAAAGTGTCCAGATCGTCGATCACGAACTCGTCCATCATTGCAACCAACCGGTTCACCCCGGCCTCACAACAAGCGATCAGGGCATAAATGTCGCCCTCGTTGGCAATGGGTTCGCGCGAGTTGGCACGGATGATGTCCATCAACAGCGCGTTGGGCGTGCCTTCTTCAACCAGTTTGCAGGGCGGGATCAACAGGCCCTCGTCATAGATGTCCGACCCCTCGGGGCCCATACCCAAACCGCCCAGATCCACCAGATGCGAGGTGCAGGAGGTAAAACCAACAACCTTGCCATCCTTGAACGCTGGCATCATCAGCAGGAAGTCGTTCAGGTGCCCCGAAGCCAGCCAGGGGTCATTGGTCATATAGATGTCGCCGGGTTTCATGTCCTGCACCGCAAATCGCTCGCGCAGGTGAAGAACGGCTTCGGCCATAGTGTTGATATGGCCAGGCGTACCGGTCACGGCCTGCGCCAGCATACGGCCATTGACGTCAAAGATACCGGCGGAAATGTCGCCACATTCGCGTACAATGGGCGAGAAGGCGGCACGGATCAGAGTCTGACCCTGTTCCTCGACCACCGCAAGCAGGCGGTTCCACATCACTTGCAAGCGGGCAGGAGAGAGTTTTGGGGAAAGCTCAGCGCTCATTTTGCGCCTCCTTTCTGATCCTGAATCAAGACAAGATTACCAATGGCGTCCAAATGGGCCGAGAAATCGGCAGAGACCAGCGTCGTCGTTTGCGGTTCATGAATCAGCGCTGGTCCCCGAACGCGGTCACCGGGTTTCAAATCAGCGCGGGCGACAAAAGCTGCGTCCTTCGCAGTTCCATCTACGTCGCACGTGACGGGTCGCGTTTCAGAGACTTTAAACACAGAAGGTTCAGGCGTTTCCGGAACTGGTGGAACGGAACGTTCCGGGGTGGCGACACGAACAGCCCAATTGAGAATCTCGATCTGCATACCCGGGACGGGGCGCGAGAATTGCTTGCGGTATTCTTCCTCAAACGCGGCGGTCAAAGGCGCGATATCCTCGGGCGACAGCGCGCGATCCGGTAATGAGATTTCGATCTCGTGCCCTTGTCCGTTGTAACGCATAAAGGCAGTGCGTAGGACTTCGGTCGGCGCATCACCTGCGCCTTGGGCGACAACCTCTTTTGCCTCGGCAATCATTGTGTCGAACAGAGCATTCACATCGTCCATATCCATGCTGTCTAGCAAAGAATAGCGAGAGCGGACGATCTCAAACGACACAGACGCAAACAGGAAACCAACTGCGGATCCGACCCCCGGATTGGGTGGGATCACGATACGCGACACACCGGCAGAGCGCGCAACCCGGCTGGCGTGCAGCGGCCCATTGCCACCAAAGGCAATCATCGTGCGCGGACCCAGATCTTTGCCACTTTCTACGGCATGCATTCGCCCCGCGCTGGCCATGCTCTCATCCACGATCCGACTGACTCCATCTGCGGACCCAATCGCATCCAGGTTCAACCTCTCACCAATCACGCGTTTCAGAGCCGCCTTTGAGCCCTTGGGGTCGAGCTTGATATGCCCCTCGGCAAATGTGTCCGGGACAATGTAGCCGAGTGTGATGTCGCTGTCGGTGACTGTCGGTTCTGTGCCACCGCGCATGAAGGCAACCGGCCCGGGTTCCGATCCGGCCGACTTCGGGCCAACGGTCAGGCGCCCCAGCCGATCGACGCCTGCAATCGAACCGCCGCCCGCACCGATTTCAATCATCTCGATCACCGGAATACGCACAGGCATGCCCGAACCTTTGATGAACCGCGCGGCGCGCGCGATTTCAAAGGATCTGGAGGTCTGAGGGCGCGCCTTGTCGATCAGACAAAGCTTGGCTGTGGTACCGCCTACGTCAAACGACAACACTTGGTCCAACCCGGACCGCGCCGCAATCCTAGCAGCCAGAATGGCTCCACCCGCCGGCCCGGATTCAACCAGCCGGATGGGGAAGCGTGCCGCGGTTTCCACTGTGCACATCCCTCCGCCCGCAGTCATCATCAGGATTGGGCAATTCACACCCTGAGCTGCAAACTGCTTAATAAACCGGCTCAGGTATGACTCCATCAGCGGCTGAATATACGCGTTCGCGACTGTGGTGCAGAGCCTGTCGAATTCTCGCGCTTCGGGGCTGACGTCGGACGAAATCGAGATTGTAAGATCAGGACGATGCTCGGCCAGAATATCGCGCAAGCGTTGTTCATGCGTGGGGTTGGCATAAGAGTGTATAAGGCAGATCGCCACCGCCTCTGCCCCGCTGGCGTCAAGTTCAGCCAGCAAGCGTTTTACTTGTGTCTCATCCAAAGCGACCAGGACCTCCCCTTCAGCCGACATACGTTCGCGGATCACAAAAGACCGTTCCCGCGGGACCAGAAGATTAGGTTTCTCCAAATTGATGTCGTACTGGGAATAGCGTCGCTCGTACCCGATATCGAGGATATCTCGGAACCCTTCGGTGCAAATCGTGGCTACAACCGCTCCACGCCGTTCAATCAGCGCGTTGGTCGCAAGTGTGGTTCCGTGGATAAACCCGGTGACCTCCATCAGTGACCAACCCGACTGCGCCATGACGCGTTCGGCGCCTTCCATGGCGCCTTCGGCGGGATTTTGATGCGTGGTCAGGGTTTTCGTTGACGCAAGTATCGTCTCATCCCCAGAGACCAGAACTGTGTCAGTAAACGTGCCACCAATATCGATGGCCAGGCGTAACGCGGTTGTCATTTGGTATTCCGTTGTCGTCTGAAATCATGCCGTCAGTACGCCCCACAAGGCGATTACTGGCGCGGCGTTACCAGATCACACCCGGTCGCACGGCGATCTAGTCGATTAGGAATACAAAACCGAGTCATAGTGTTTTGTCTCGTATCGACGAAGAGCATGCTAGCAAGTTTGCGACATGCGCGACCGCCAGCGACACAAACATTTTCACGTCATGAGCGTCAGCTTACATCCATCTCGCGCGCTTGGTGAGTTGGAGTCGCGACCAGGTTGTCGGCAAGCAAGTCATCAACAAAAAGGCTCAAAAGTTGAAGTCGGCCTGATACTCCGGCCTTTCGGTAAATTGAAGCACATTGTGCCTTGATCGTACCTTGTTTCGTGTCCCGGATTTTGGCGATTTCCGCAATCGCAAATCCCTTGATTGCCAGAATAGCGACATCCCGCTCTGCCTGCGTCAATGACCATGACTGAAACCGCGCCTCAAGCACCTCACCGAACGCGCCTGAGGCGACTTTCATTTGATCCTCAAGCTTGGACTGACGGTTCAGCATGCTGCGTAGCTCGAAGGTGGTGAAGGCCAAACCACCAATCAGTGCAACCGTAACCAAAAGTTCAACAAGATCACTTTCCGCCAGAAAGAACGAGGAATTGGGCCAGAAATCCAACACGATATCCAAAAGAAAATAAACGCTGCAAAGAGCTTGCACCGCGAATAAGGACCATAAGAGTGTGGCACGTGTCATAGTTTGGCTTTCGGTTTGTGCGGGGCGCGTCCAAAGCCGGACACGCCCGTTCATGTCAGCTGTCGTCTTCGTCGTCGTCTAGTTCGATTTCAATAACCGCACCGGTTTCGGGAGAAACTTCGATCTCGTAGTTCTTGCCGTTAAGGAAGGCATAGATCTCGATCTCGTCCTGTTCGGTTTCCACCTCGGAAATGGTATATCCTTGGGCCTCCAACGCCGAACGAATGTCAGCTTCTGAGGACCCAAGCACATGGCCTATATTGATCTGCGCCATCGCCAAGCCGGGAGTTACACAAGCCGCCAACACTGCCAGTTTACCAATTTTGTTCATTTGCATTCCTTTCATGGATATCAGCCACCGCGAGACTGCGGTTGCCCTGATCTGTGCGGCTTGCAGGAACAACAAAATTGGACTTTCGGAAGAATTCAACCGGCTTAGGCCAAAGGTTTATGCGAAAAATGCCCGGCCCAAGGTTACAAACACCGTTGCGAAACTTCACAAAAATATAAAAGCTATGAAAATCAAGAAAAAAGCCCCCGTTTGAAACAGGGGCCGAATTCAGGTTCGTCAAGTCTTACGCTGGGGTGGACAGACCCAGTTGTTCAACGACCGCGCTTGCGGATTTGATCCAGCGCTCGCGTAGGGCACTGTTTTGGGTGTGGCGCAAACCGATCGATGACAGAAACGCGAACCGTTTCGGATCATCGCCACCGAAAGACAGTGCAACACGCGGCCACCAATAATCCACAGCGCCTTGCATCTGCCTGGCCTCTCCGCCTTCTGCCAGCTTCATGGCACCTTCTAGCGCCAGGGTGCCGTGATGCGCTTCGACAGGGGCGATTTGACGAAAGACTTCTGCGAGAGGCTGATAAGAAACAGTCGAAAATTCGGCCAGCTGCTCAGCCACAGCGCGGCTCATCAAAAGGTTCATGATCACAGCGTCGGTCCAGCCCGAGATCGGATAATTGAACACAGCAAGGCGCATGTCATGTGCGCTGCGCGTTGCGCCGATATCGTCATCGCGATCCAGTCGCGCGGTCCATGGATGGTGCGTGGCGTATCGTTCGGTATCTGCGCCAAACTCGCCCATTATTTTAAGAACGCGATCTGCATGATCGGTTTTCTCAAGCACTATTTTTGCTGCCGCGATCCGTTCCTTGATGCCCGGCCCCTGATTGATGATATCCGCAAAACCCGCGGCGCCAGCCAATTCGCTGTCCACAAAGGTGGCCATCAGCTTCATCAGTTCGGCGCGGTAGCGTGGTGGCACGTTTGTCGGATTGGTCAGAACTCCGCCTGCGGCCAGATAGCTGTCGAGTGTCATGGCTTCGGTCATTGATCCTCTCCCTTTACTGGTCGTAGTCCACGACCACACGGTCGGTCACCGGATAAGCCTGACAGCTCAGCACATAGCCTTTTTCGACCTCGTAATCCTCGAGCGCGTGATTGGCGAGCATTTCGACTTCGCCTTCCAGAATGCGACAGCGACAGGTGGAACAAACCCCGGCCTTGCACGCGTATGGCGCGTCCATAGCGTTTTCCAAGGCTGCGTCCAAAATGGATTGATCCTTGGGTAGGGTTACTGTCTGGGTCGAACCGTCCAGAGTGATTGAAGCGCTAGTCTGGTTCGCCTGCGTGCCCGCCTCTGCTGCATTTGTCTTGCGCTTGGCCCGCCCAGGTTGGGCGCTGGCAAATAGCTCGAACTTGATCTGGCTGTCCTCAAGCCCGTGATCTCGCAGAGCGGCGGCAATCCCCAGCATCATTGGCTCTGGTCCACAGATAAAAGCCGTATCCACGTTTTTGATGTCGATCCAGTGTTCAAACAGCTCGCCGCATTTTTCCTGCGTCACAAGCCCTGTGAACAAGTCGATCTCCTGCGCGTCGGTCTCAAGAATATGGATCACGTTCAGGCGACCCATATAGAGGTTTTTCAGGTCCTCCAGCTCCTCTCGGAACATGATCGTGTTGATGCCTTTGTTGGCGTAGATCAGCGTGAAGCGGGACTTGGGTTCACGCGCCAGCGTTGTTTTCAGGATCGAAAGGACGGGTGTAATCCCCGATCCGCCAGCAAAGCCGAGATATTGTTTTTCCGCGTCCGCTTCGATTGGCACGTGAAAGCTGCCCATTGGCGGCATCGCTTGAACAACGTCACCAACGCTCAACTCTGCGTTGGCCCAGCTTGAGAAAGCGCCCCCTTCGACGCGTTTAATGCCAACTTGAAGAACGCCGTCATCCTTTCCGGCGCAGATCGAATACGAGCGGCGCAGTTCTTCGCCGTCAAAATCACGCCGGAAGGTCAGGTATTGACCCGCGGTGAAATCGAACTGTTCCGCTGCGCCATTCACAGGCTCAAGCGTCACAACAACCGCATCGCGGATGGTTTTGTGGATGTCGGTGACTTTCAGGTCATGAAAACGTGCCATCCGGTGCTCCTCCTCAGATGCACTTGAAATAGTCAAAAGGTTCCAGACAGTCGGTGCAGCGCCAATGGGCCTTGCATGGGGTCGAACCGAACTGGCTGACTTTTTCAACAGCCTTGCTGCCGCAATGCGGGCACCGTTCTGGCCCACCCGCCGGTTGCGGTGGCGCAATGCCATAGTCTTCCAGCTTGGCGCGGCCTTTTTCGCTGAGCCAATCGGTGGTCCAGGCGGGCGAAATGCTGGTTTCGATCCGTACCTCCGCGATCCCGTGGTCGCGCAGCGCGGTTTCGATATCCATGCTGATGACGGACGTCGCCGGACAGCCAGAGTACGTTGGTGTGACGGTCACAACCAGCGTTCCGGCGTCCCAACGCACATCGCGAACGATGCCCAGATCCACGACCGAGATCACCGGTATCTCGGGATCGGGCACCGCATCCAGCCAGCTCCAGATCTGATCAGTCGAGGATTGCATCCGCTCTTACCACTTGGCTCCGGGATAGGCGCGTTGCAGCCATTGCATCTGCGTCAGTAGATGACCCAGATGCTCGGTATGCATGCGCCCGTCACGCCCGCCCTTATGGGCAAACTGACTTTCGGGAATGCTAAGTGTTGCCTGAGTCAGGATCCTTCCGACCAAAGCGCCATATTCTTCGCGCAGGTCTGTCGGATTGGGTGCGATACCTGCGGCGGCCATCTGGGCGTCGACCTCGTCGCTGGCAAACATCTCACCGACATAGGGCCACAGATAATCAAGGGCTTCCTGCATTCGGGCATGGCTTTCCTCGGTTCCGTCGCCAAGCCCCACAACCGTGTCGCCTGAGCGTTCGAGGTGATAGGCAACCTCTTTGCTGGCTTTGGCAGCAATTGCAGCGACACGTTCGTCCGAGGATGCCATCAAGCGCCCCAGCATGATCGAATGCCAGGCGTCGAACAGGAACTGGCGCATCAATGTGCGGCCGAAATCTCCGTTCGGAACCTCGACCAGCAGTATATTGCGGAAATCCCAAGCGTCGCGCAGAAAGGCCAGATCGTCAGCGCTTTTGCAACCATCAATCTCGCCCGCAAGACCAAGCCACATCTGGGTCTGTCCGATCAGATCCAACGCAGTGTTGGCCAGCGCGATGTCTTCCTCCAGAACCGGCGCGTGCCCGCACCACTCGCTGACCCGGTGGCCAAGGATCAGCGTATTGTCCCCCATCCGCAGCAGGAATTGATGCAAAGCGTCGTTGGAAACAGAAACACTCATTACATCGCCCCCACTTCTTCGGGGATATCGAAGAAAGTTGGATGGCGGTACACTTTGCTTTCGCTGGGTTCGTACAGCGGGCCTTTATCACTGGGCGATGAGGCCGAGATGTTGTTTGCCTCGACAACCCAAATCGAAACACCTTCGTTGCGGCGTGTGTAAACATCGCGCGCGTTCTTGATTGCCATTTCGGCGTCCGGGGCGTGCAGCGATCCAACATGTCGGTGGCTCATACCGTGTTGGCCGCGGATAAAGATTTCCCACAGGGGCCATTCGTTGTTCATCGGGTTTCCTCCTTGGGTTTACTCTGCTGCCAGATTGCCGGATTGCTTCTTGCGGGCGTGCGCCAAAAGACCGTCACGCACCCATTTCCCGTCATCCCAGGCCTTGTTGCGGGCTGCCAGACGATCCACGTTGCACGGCCCGTTGCCTTTGATCACGTCGAAGAATTCCGACCAGTCAGGCTCTGAGAAATCGTAGTGCCCGCGTTCTTCGTTCCATTTCAGGTCTGAGTCGGGAATGGTCAGGCCCAGATACTCGGCCTGCGGCACGGTCTGGTCGACAAACTTTTGACGCAGCTCATCATTTGTATTGATCTTGATTTTCCACGCCATCGACTGGGCAGAATGAACCGAGTCCTTGTCGGACGGGCCGAACATCATCAGGGACGGATACCAGAAGCGGTTCATCGCATCCTGAGCCATCTTGCGCTGCTCGGGCGTACCTTCGGCCATTTTGCGGATCGCGTCGTAACCTTGCCGCTGATGGAAGCTCTCTTCCTTGCAGATACGGATCATGGCGCGCGAGTATGGTCCGAAAGATGTCCGCTGCAGCGGAACTTGGTTCATGATAGCCGCCCCATCCACCAGCCATCCAACAGCACCAATATCGGCCCAGTTCAACGTCGGATAGTTGAAGATCGACGAGTATTTCATACGCCCATCAAGCAGCATCTCGGTGATCTCGTCCCGGCTGACACCCAGCGTCTCAGCTGCACAGTAGAGGTAAAGTCCATGCCCGGCTTCATCCTGCACCTTGGCCAGCAGGATCGCCTTGCGCTCCAACGTCGGTGCGCGGGTGATCCAGTTGCCTTCGGGCAGTTGACCTACGATTTCAGAATGCGCGTGCTGACCGATCTGACGGATCAGGGTCTTGCGATAAGCCTGAGGCATCCAATCTTTTGGTTCGATCTTGATATCGGCATCAATCCGCGCCTGGAACTCTGCCAGTTTCTCCGGATCTTCGTTTGATGCTTCGGATTTAACCATCTGAGCATACATGTCCCGTCTCCTCCGTTACACGCGTTCAAGAATGAGGGCCGCGCCCTGCCCGACGCCCACACACATGGTGCAGAGCGCATAGCGACCCCCGGTTCGCTTCAATTGATAGGCCGCGGTCAGCACCAGACGCGCACCGCTCATGCCCAGTGGGTGGCCCAAAGCGATGGCCCCTCCATTGGGGTTCACGTGGGACGCATCGTCCGGCAGGCCCAACTCGCGCAGGGTGGCAAGGCCCTGAGAGGCAAACGCCTCATTCAACTCGATCACGTCCATCTGTTCGATGCTCAACCCTGCTCGGGCCAGAACCTTGCGGCTGGCGGGCACCGGGCCGATGCCCATGACACGCGGCGCAACACCCGCAACCGACATGCCCACCACACGGGCCATCGGGGTCAGACCATTCTTGACCGCCGCCGTCTCATTCGCCATCAGAATGGCTGCCGCGCCATCATTTACACCCGAAGCATTACCCGCTGTGACGGTCTTTTCCGGTCCGTTCACCCCTTTGAGACCCGACAGCTTTTCTGCTGTGGTTCCCGGACGCGGGTGTTCATCCGTATCCACAATGATCGGGTCGCCTTTTCGCTGTGGCACCGAAACCGGAGTGATTTCATCGCCGAAAACACCCGCCGCATGAGCGGCCGCCCACCGGGCCTGGCTGCGTGCAGCAAAGGCATCCTGATCTTCACGACTGATGCCATAGTCCTCAGCCACGTTGTCGGCAGTCTGCGGCATGGAATCCACGCCGTAGTCCTGCTTCATCTTCGGGTTCACGAAACGCCATCCGATCGTGGTGTCGTGCACCGCGTTGTTGCGAGTGAACGCCGAAGTTGCCTTGGGCATCACAAACGGTGCGCGGGACATGCTTTCCACGCCCCCCGCAATGGCCAGATCGTAATCGCCTGCCTTGATGCCACGGGCTGCCATTCCAACGGCATCCATACCGCTGGCGCAAAGACGGTTTACCGTTGTTCCCGGAACGTCGATTGGCAACCCGGCCAACAAGGCCGCCATTCGCGCAACGTTCCTGTTGCTCTCTCCGGCCTGATTGGCATCACCATAGATCACATCGTCGACACTGGCCCAATCGACCTGAGGGTTGCGTTCTTTCAACGCCGCCAGTGGCAAAGCCGCAAGATCATCCGTGCGAACCGAAGACAGCGCTCCGCCATACCGCCCAATCGGTGTACGCGTCGCGTCGCAAATGAATGCGTCCATGTCCGAGGTCTCCTGTTCGCGTCAGTATTCATTAACCGTCTGGTCGGTTTTTATTAAAGTAACCGATTCGAGGCAAGCTTTATGTTACCTTTCTTTGACCACGTTCACCATTTTTGTAACATATAAAGTCAGAACTTTATCGTTGCGATATTCGGGGCCGCCTAAGGCGGTGATCCAAACAATACTTAGCTGACCGGGCGACGCTCACGTCCCGCTCGGAATCAATCGTCTAAAACGGCTTCCAGCGACGCAAGGTTCGGGCGAGGCAACCTGTCTAACAGCTGCACCACGGACTGTCGGCACTCCGCACCTTTCCAGTCTTCTGGCAGAAAGGCAGGTGGCAAAGGGGGATGGCGTAGGATAAGCCGCCGCCACCCATGAACGATCAGAACACGCAGAACGGCAGTTTGCAGGGGGTCTTCCATCCCCTTGGTGGGCAAATGATGCTCGACGAACTGAAGAGTGGTCCAGAACTGACTGTAAGCGTCTTTCAGAGGTTCAGGCCCACACAAATCTCGCATCCAATCGGGCACTGATATGGCACTGCTTTCAATCCCCAGCAGGTCTTCCAGCCCATCAGGGGCCGGGCCCGGTGCCATGGCCGTAGAGGCATTGACTGAGATATAGTCACCAATGAGCATCAGATCTGACAGTTCTTTGCGGGAACTTTCAGAACCGCTGGCGATCAGCACATGCCAGATGTCCGGCTTGTCGGTCTCACGGGAATAGATACGCGGCGCGGCGGCGGCACTTTGGCTGCGACCAAAATCCGTCAAGCGGTGCACGCTGGTGCGCCCCACCCGCGTACTTTCGATCCAACCTTCTTTCCGCAGCCGATGTAGTGCAACACGCGTCGCCTCAGACTTGATTCCGGCCAGACTGGTGAGCGCCGTGATCAAGCTGCCACTGACCCGGTCCGATCCGCTGGGCGCCAAATCTCCAAATATCGTAACCAGCACTGACCACACCCGCTGTGTGCCGGTGTTGGTCAGTTGACTGACACAGGTTTCGAACCAATCAGGGCTGATGTCTTTCATACACGAAGTATAATCGGACCGAAGGGAATTACCATCCGGCCCATCGCAAGCATCCAAGTGGCTAGTAAGCAACCATCGTCAATAGCTCATATTCTGCGACCTGTTCGTCATCTTGCTGAGTCAGCGTGACGTGCCAACGAACTTCGCCATATTCGTCATTGCGCTTAGTTTTGGCCTTGACCGTCAGGCGCACTTTGATGCTGTCACCGGCTTCAACCGGCTTCATAAAACGCAACCCATCCAGACCGGTATTGGCCAGCACCGGCCCTTCATTTGGTTCGACAAACAATCCAGCGGCAAATGACAGCAACAAATAGCCATGGGCGACGCGACCCGGAAAGAACGGGTTCCGCTCCGCCGCCGCCTGATCCATATGGGCATAGAAGGTATCGCCTGTGAAAGTGGCGAAGTGTTCAATGTCTTCCATTGTGATGGTGCGCGGTTCCGTGTGGATGGTCTCGCCAATCGCAAGGTCATGAAACCTGCGCGTGAACGGATGGGCGGGGCCTTTGACCTCGGTCGCGCCGGGCACCCATCTGTTTCCAATCGCGGTCAAAAGATCAGGTGAGCCCTGAATGGCGGTCCGTTGCATATAGTGTTTAACACCACGCACGCCGCCCATCTCTTCGCCGCCGCCAGCGCGTCCGGGGCCGCCATGCACCATATGAGGCAAAGGTGAACCGTGACCGGTGGATTCTTTCATCGAGTCACCGTTGTTGAAGTACAAACGCCCATGATACGCCCCTGCCCCAATGGCGACCTTAAGCGCCACGTCAGGATCATGCGTGATGACCGACGCCACCAAAGATCCTTGCCCCCGGTTTGCCAGTTCAATCGCATGGTCGAGATCGCGATAGCCCATGACCGTGCTGACCGGCCCAAAAGCTTCGGTATCGTGCACACGCTGCGCCGCGTCAGGGTTGGCACAATGGTAAAGCATCGGCGGTAGGAAGGCCCCTTTTTCAGGATCTGCTCCATCGACCGCAAAATCATCCGGGTTGCCAAAGACACGCTCGGCCTCTTGGCCAATGATCGTCGCCTTTTCCAGAACGTCACGTTTCTGACCATTCGAGACCAATGCGCCCATGCGGGTGGTTTCAAGCCTTGGGTCGCCGATAACGGTTTTGGCCAGCCGCGCGGACAACGCCTCGATCACGGCTTGCACCTGCACCTCTGGCGCGATGATCCGACGGATTGCGGTACATTTCTGACCAGCCTTCGCCGTCATCTCGCGCTGGACCTCTTTGACGAAAAGGTCGAACTCAGGCGTACCCGGCTTGGCATCTGGGCCAAGTATCGAGCAATTAAGGCTATCCTGTTCCGCCACAAACCGCACAGAGTTTTCAAGGATCACGGGGTTGGATCGCAATTTCAACGCCGTATCTGCCGAGCCGGTAAAGCTGACCACATCCTGAAGGGTCAAACGGTCCAGCATGTCGCCCAAACCGCCCGACACCAACTGAAGCGCCCCGGCGGGCAAAATACCGGAATCCAACATCAACCGCACGCACAGCTCGGTCACGTAGCAAGAATTCGTCGCCGGTTTAACGATGGCCGGAACACCGGCCAACAGAGTTGGCGCCAATTTCTCCAACATTCCCCAGACCGGAAAGTTGAATGCATTGATGTGAACCGCCACACCGTGCAACGGGGTGCAGATGTGCTGGCCCAGAAAGGTCCCGTTGCGCGATAGTTGCTCAACATCACCGTCCAGGTAGACATGCCCGTCCGGCATTTCCCGGCGTCCTTTCGAGGCAAAGACAAACATCGTGCCAATGCCGCCGTCGATGTCGATCATGTGGTCCGACTGCGTCGCGCCTGTGTTGAAAGACAGATCATAGAGCGCCTGCTTGTGCTGGCCCAGATGCAGCGACACCGCCTTGAGCATCTTGGCCCGCTCATGAAAGGTCATCTTGCGCAGGGCCGGCCCACCGACGTCGCGCGCGTAGTCCAGCATTCCTTGCACATCCAGTGCCGCGTTGCCCGCAGTTGCAATCACCTCGCCCGTTACGGCGCTGGCAATATTGCGCGCCCCGGCACCAGGCGGCACCCATGCACCGGCGGCAAAGCTGGATATCTGTTGGATGGTCATGAGCGTCTCCTCATCAGTGTCTGGATCCTCACATCATCTAGTCAAACGTGCGAGGTCATATCTTTAACCGTACGGTCGGTCGTTATTTTTGCACAGCAACACCACAAACCGTACCCTTCAAACCTGCGCGGGAAGTCGCGCGAAACCCCGAAACCGGATACGGCCGCCGCGTTCAGCACCATCGGTGATACAGTAATCCGGGAAGCGGGTTAGAAACCGCCCGACCGCCACGCGGCCTTCCATGCGGGCCAGAGTCAGGCCGACGCAGGTGTGTGGCCCGCCAGCAAAGGCGTGGTGTTTATTGGGGCGTCGGTCCAACATCATTTCATCGGGCCGCTCAAACTGTCGCGGGTCGCGGTTGGCGGCTCCGATGCAAAGATGGATATCTGTTCCGGCGGGAATGGTTTGGCCGTGGAAGATGACATCCTCGGTGGTCAAACGGTTGCCGAATTGGTTGGGGCTTTCCAATCTCAGAAACTCGTCCGCGGCTGTGTTTATAAGCTCTGGGTCGGCCAGCAACTCGGCCCGCTTGTCACGGTGCCGGTCCAGCAACTCCAGCGCGTTGCCGATCAGATTGGTCGTGGTCTCATGCCCAGCATTCAGGATGAAAATGCAGTTCTGGTACAGCTCGACCTCGGTCAACCCGCCATCGGTGTCATCCTGCATCAATCGTGTCAGCACGTCCGTTGACGGGTCACCTGGATTGGCGCGACGATCATCTATGATGTGGCGCAGGAATGCCTTGAAGTCAGACACCGCGCGATTTCCCCAGTCTTCTTGTTCCTGGGTTAGCTGAGGCTCCAAAGCGCCCAAAATGGCCAGAGACCAATCCCGCAAGGGGCCGCGCTCGGATCGGGGAATGCCCAGTAAGTTGCCGATAATCTCAATCGGGATGGCCCCGGCAAAATCCTCGATCAACTCAACGGTGCCCTTGGCCTGCATCTGGTCCAGCAAGCCGTCGACCAGCTGCACCAGGCCAGGCTCCATCTGCGCCAGCGCCCGCGGGTTCATCGCACCGACCATCACCTTACGAACACGGGTGTGCAAAGGCGGATCATTGAACACCAAACTGGTCGTGTGATGTTCGTATAAAGGGCTGTCGACCCCGTATTTCGGCCCGAAAACCGCCTTCTTGTCCGAAATGAACCGTGTCGTGTCCCGATACACCAGATACAGATCGTCATAGCGCGAAAGGATGACAGACCCATCGGCTTGAAAGCAGACAGGCGTGTCTTCGCGCAGCGCGGCATAGGCCGGGTAAGGGTCCGCGTGAAAACCGGTTGGAAGTTCGGTCAGAGAGAACATCAGTGACCCATCGCTCCCATATGTTCCGGCAGAACCAGCACCAGCCATGGCACCAGAACGATCAGCGCCAGGCGGAAGATATCCGCCACCCAAAACGGCGTGACGCCCTTAAAGATGGTCCCGGTTGAGACATCCCCCACCACACCTTTCAGAATGAACACGTTCAAACCGACCGGGGGAGTGATCAAGCTGATCTCAGTCACGACAACGACAACGATGCCAAACCAGATCGGATCATAACCCAGCGATGTCACCAGCGGGAAAAAGATAGGCACTGTCAGCAGCAGCATCGACAGCGATTCAAAGACACAGCCCAGAATGATGTAGATCCCGAGGATCATCAGGATCACCATAAACGGCTCAACCTCATAGGCCGTCACCAAAGCGATCAGTGCCTCGGGAAGGCCAGCCAAGTTGATGAAGTTCGAAAAGATCTGAGCTCCGATCAGAACCGAGAACAGCGCCGCGGCGGTGAAACTGGTCTCTTTCAACACCTCAAAGGTGGAACCCAGGGTTAGCCCACCCCGAGACAGCGCAATCAGGAAGGCACCCATTGCGCCCATGCCAGCTGCCTCGGTCGGGCTGAAGGTCAGGTTCAGCGGATAGAAGTCAAACACCCCGTACAACCCGCCGATCACAAGGAAGAACAGCAGTAACACGGCCCAGACCGAGCGCAGTGCCGAAAGGCGTTCGCCCCAGCCATGCCGCTCTCCTGCTGGTCCGGCGTCGGGTCTGCGCCAAACGGTCCAACGCACCGCCAGCAGATAGAACAGGATGCCCAACACGCCGGGAATTATTCCCGCAACGAAAAGCTTGCCAATCGAGGTTTCGGTCAAAAGGCCATAGATTACCAAAATGACCGATGGCGGGATCAGAATGCCCAATGTTCCACCGGCAGCAATCGACGCCGTCGACAACTCATCCGAGTACCCATAGCGGCGCATTTCCGGCATCGCGACTTTCGACATCGTTGCCGCTGTGGCCAGCGACGAGCCACAAATGGCAGAAAACCCACCACAGGCTGCAACCGTGGCCATGGCGATGCCGCCGCGGAAATGGCCCAGGAAGGCGTTCGATACCGCATAAAGTTCACGCGCAAGGCCACCCTTGTTGACGAACAGGCCCATCAGGATGAACAGCGGCACAACAGACAGCCCGTAATCCTGCGCCGTATCAGTGATCTGGCGGCCTACCATGGACATCGCAGCCTTCAACCCACGTTCGGACAGGATGCTGCCGCCGCGTTCATATGCAAAGCCAAGCGTCCCAACGAGCCCCATCGCAAACACAATGGGCAGGCGCAGGAGCACAAGAACAAGGACAAGGGCGAAACCGATCAAAGCTGCAGTCATCAGGAGTGCTCCGACAAGGCTTGGGGGGCAAAAATGTGCAAAATCCCGGTGATGATCATCGCGATAGCAGTGATCGCGGTGAAGGCAGCGATGAACCAACCCACGTAGAAGACAGGAATCGACAGGTATTCGGTGACATCGCCATAGTCCCGCGCCCGCTCTGCCAACACCCAGACGCGCTGAATTGGCCAGATCAGCATGATGCCGGATACCAGATACACAATCGCGTCCCGCACCCGGCTCAGCCGCAGACGTGCGAAAATCCCGTCTGTCAGGTCCACGGCGATCTGTCCGCGTCCGGCCGATATTATGGGCAGGACCGAAAAGACAAGGATCGCCATCAGAATACGTGTCAGCTCAGTCGCAGCCTCGATTGGCGCGTTGAAGACAGAACGCAAGATAACGTCGAAAAAGGTCATCACCATCAGGATAAACAGCGCCACACAGGCCAGCAGCGTCGGAACGACACTGATGCGTCGCGCAAAGGTCACGAGTGAGTGCATGATTGGTCCCCGGCGGGTGAAAAGGGCTGGCGGGTCATGCCCGCCAGCCGGGCTGCATTACTGCGAAGCCATTTCATTTACGATCATGTCATAAGCGGCTTGAGCGTCGATGCCCGCGCCGTTGACTTCGTCAATGACCTTGGCGCGCACGTCGACGGCAATCGTGTTGAATTTTTCAAGATCTTCAGCAGAGGCCGCGTTGATCGCGTTGCCCTCGGTGGTTTCGGTTGCTTCGCGACCGATAGCGTCAATCTCGTCCCAGATTTTGCCAATCTCGCGGCTCAGCGGTTCACCAAAGACGTTCTCTTCCAAAGCAGCCTGCAGATCTTCGGGCAGATCGGCAAAAGTGTCTTCGTTCATGATGAAGGCAAACGATCCGCGATAGAGACCACCTGGAACTTCGTAAACATTCTGTGCCACTTCGGTCAGCTTGAAGCCCTTGCGGGATTCAAAGGGCATCACAACCCCATCAGCAGCTTTCGAGGCCAGGGTTTCATAGACTTTCGGCGCAGGGACCTGAATGCCGGTCGCACCCAGAGCCGTACCAACGTCCCCGCCTACACCACCGGGGATACGCACCTTGAGGCCCGACACCTCATCCAGCGTGGTCACAGGGCTGCTGGAATGTAACTGGGCAGGGCCATGCGTGTGCAGAGCGATCACCTTCACACCGCGATGTTCGTCTGCCTCTTTGAGGAACTTGTCATATGTGCGCCAATAAGCGACCGAGGCGTCCTCGGCCGAGCCCTCGTATCCGGGCAGTTCGATCATTTTGGTGGTGACAAAACGACCGGGTTGATAGCCATGGAAGATGATCGACGCATCAGCTGCACCATCCATGATCAAGTCCATCTGCGCCGGTGGCGGCGCAATGCCCAGCTTGAGTTCTGCCGTAACCTTACCGTCTGTCGCCTCTTCAACCATCTCCACGAATTTCGGCCACATCTTGGCGTTGATGCCATGGGTCGGCGGCGCCCAGCTTGAAATGGTCAGCGTATAATCCGCAGCCAGTGCCACTGTGCCCGAAACGGCCAACGCGGCCGACGCCAATAATGTGCTTAGCTTGGTGAATTTCATGGTTCTGTCTCCTCCCTGTGAAACATGACTCGAGAATGCGTTAATGGTCGCTTTTGTAACCATCAACATATTAAAGATCCCCCGAATGGTCCGCGATCCTCCAAGAGCCGGGGTTTTCGTTCGCAACTGTCAACATCGTTGCACGCGAAATTGCGATGCCGATTTCCTTGCTGTAGTTCATTGGCCCGCCACGCCACCGCGGGAATCCATATCCATGGATTTGCACCATATCGACAGATTCCGCGTTTTCCGCGATGCGTTCCTGAACGATTAAAGCTCCCTCGTTGGCCAGAACCGCTAGAATACGCGAGGAAATGTCCTGCTCTGTAAAGCTTCGGCGGTTTATGCCCTGTTCGGCCGAGTAGGTTTCGATCAACGCCTCAACTTCCGGGTCGCGGACCGGTTTACGGTTGCCATCTTCGTACCGGTACCATCCTTTGCCGGTACGTTGGCCAAGCCGCCCCATCTCACACAATTGGTCGGCGATGGTGACATAGCGTTCATCAGGGTTTCGTGTTTCGGCATTGCGCTTGCGATTGGCCCAGGCGATCTGAAGACCGGTCAGATCCTGCAGCTCATAAGGTCCCATAGGCATCCCAAACGCGCGCATCGCTTGATCCACCTGATAAGGCAGCGCCCCATCGGCCAGAAGATAATCAGCCTCGCGCCGATACGCCGCCAGCATGCGGTTGCCTATGAACCCATCGCAGATACCCGAAAGAACCGACACTTTCCGCAGCTTTCTGCCCAAGGCGAAACCTGTGGCCAAAACTTCGGGCGACGTATCAGGCGTATGTACGATCTCAAGCAGCTTCATCACATGGGCCGGGCTGAAGAAATGCAGGCCAATGCAACGTGCCTTGTTTTCTACGTCCTCAAAGATGTCTACCGGATCTAGGTAGGACGTATTCGTGGCCAGGATTGCATCCCGGTGCATATGGCTGGCAAGCTCCGCAAATACTGCCTGTTTGACGGGCAAGTCTTCGAACACGGCCTCGATTGCCAACTCGGCATCCGCCGCCGCGGTATAGCTATGGGCAGCCTTGAATTTGGACAGGTGGTCTCGCAGCTGCGCCTCGGACAACTTGCCCCGATTAACAGCCCCTTGAAGCAGAGATTCAACCCGCCCCTTCGCCGCCAATGCAGCCTCGGCGTCCTGCTCGATCAAAGTGACCGATAGTCCACCATTCAGGGCGGCCGTGGCAATGCCTGCGCCCATCAGCCCGCCGCCCGCAACCGCGATCCGGGTGATGTCGCGCGCAGTAATGCCCTTGATCAACGCAGGTCTCGACACGGTGCGTTCGGCAAAGAATGCGTGGCGTAACGATCGGCTTTCAGCGCTTTGGCGCAGGCCCAAATGGCGGGCGCGTTCTTTCGGTTGCCCCTCGGCGAATGGCTCAACGGACCAGCCGAGAGCGCTCAGGTTTTCCAGCGGCGACTGCTGCCCTTTGGCGCGTTTCCGCAACGCCAGACGGCTTGTTTCAAACAGATCGGGCGCAAAGTCCGGCACAGTGCGCTGATTGACAGGCAGCGGACGTTCAGGCAAGTCGGCAACAAATCCCGAAACTGCATCCAATAGGTCGTCGGCGATCAAATCAATGCCACCGAGTTCCGCCAGTGCTTCAGCTTTCATGATCTTGCCGGAACACGCCATGTCAATTGCAGCTTGCATCCCCACAAGACGCGGCAAGCGTTGCGTGCCACCTGCCCCGGGGATCAGTCCCACATTGACCTCGGGCAAACCAAAACCGGTATCCGGCGTTGCGATCCGCCACGCACAGGCCATCGCTATCTCAAACCCGCCGCCCAGCACGTTACCGTGCATACAGGCGACAAACGGCACTTTGCTGTCTTCGATCTTCTGAACAACATCCGGTAAATGCGGCTCAATCGGCGGCGCATCAAACTCGGACATGTCACCACCAGCGATGAAGGTCCTGCCAGCGCAACACAACACCGCCACGCGCGCGCCCTGAACCGCATCAACCGCGTCGGACAGCCCCTGTCGAACACCGGTCGAGGTCGCGTTCACTGGCGGGTTGTTGACCGTGACCCAAGCCACGTCACCCTTTAATTCAACACTTACCAGCGACGACTGCAACATCGACAACCCTTTTGATCGGTCCAGATTCGGTACTGGTTCATATATTGACCAACCGTTCGGTTAATGCAATGATTAAGTTGGAACGAGGCCGGAAGAGAACGTCATGAGCGATACAATACTTGTAGAAAACAACGGGAACTGGGTTGAAATTACCCTGAACCGCCCAGACAAGTTGAACGCGTTCAATGAAGACATGCACGCGGCCCTGCAAGACGCATTGAAGACCGCACGCGACAACGGGGCCCGCGCAATACTGCTGACCGGTGCCGGGCGCGGGTTCTGCGCAGGTCAAGACCTGGGCGATCGCGATCCATCCAAAATGGATGGCCCTCCGGATCTGAGCAAAACGGTACGAACGTTTTATGCGCCTCTGGTCCGGTTGATCCGGTCCTTGGAGTTCCCGGTCATCTGTGCCGTAAACGGAGTCGCCGCAGGCGCAGGTGCAAATCTTGCGTTGGCCTGTGACATGGTTGTGGCTGGGGAAAGTGCCAAATTCATTCAGAGCTTTTCCAAGGTCGGCCTGATACCGGATACGGGTGGCAGTTGGCATTTGCCGCGCCTGTTAGGTGAAGCACGCGCTAAGGGGTTGGCTCTGACCGCCCAACCCCTTTCAGCCAAACAGGCAGAGGATTGGGGACTGATCTGGAAAACACTGCCCGACGATCAACTGATGAGTGAGGCACGCACGCTTACCGCGCAGTTGGCGAACGGCCCAACACTTGGGCTGGGCCTGACAAAGCAATGCATTCAATCTGCGGCCACCACATCGCTTTCGGATCAGCTTGAGATTGAAGCGGACGCGATGAAAACCTGCGGGGAAAGCGTGGATTATGCCGAAGGCGTATCCAGTTTCCTTGAAAAACGCGCGCCAAACTTTCAGGGGCGGTGACGATGACACCAAAGGAACGCGCCGAAAAATCCGCCGCTGCAATGTGGGCAAATGACGAGGCAAGCAAATGGTTCGGCATGGAGCTTGTCGAGATTGACGAAGGCCACGCAGTTCTGGCACTGACCGTCGCCAGCCATCACTGCAATGGTCATGGCACATGCCATGGGGGCGTCACCCACGCTCTGGCCGACAGCGCCTTTGCCTTTGCCTGCAATAGCCGAAACAAGGCAACCGTCGCGCAACACACAATGATCAGCTTCCTCGCCCCCGGAAGCAAAGGCGACCGTCTGACAGCCACCGCGACAGAGGTCACTGTGTCCGGACGCAGCGGTATCTATGACGTTCGCGTCACCAACCAAGACAACACTCTGATCGCCGAGTTTCGCGGCATGTCCCGCGCAGTGGGTGGTCAGAATTTTCAAGAATAGCTTCGCGACTGGAGGAGTGACGCGATGGAAGACCTTTCCCCAAACAAAGCGGATCTTGACCCGATCGAGATCGCCTCGATCGACGAAATTCGCGCCACACAGCTTGAGCGACTCAAGTGGTCCGTACGCCACGCATACGACAACGTTGCCATGTACAAACAGCGGTTTGACGAAGCCGGTGTGCATCCCGACGATCTACAGCAACTGTCCGACCTTTCGAAGTTTCCGTTCACATACAAAAACGATCTGCGTGTCAATTACCCGTTTGGTTTGTTCGCAGTTCCGCGCAGCGAGATCATTCGTCTTCACGCGTCCTCGGGCACGACAGGCAAACCGACCGTGGTGGGTTACACCAAGAATGACATCGACAACTGGGCGGATCTGGGCGCACGCTCTCTGCGGGCTTCGGGACTGCGCAAAGGCGACATGGTCCACAATGCTTATGGTTATGGGCTGTTCACCGGCGGGCTGGGTGCCCATTATGGAATTGAACGCCTTGGCGCGACCGTTGTTCCCATGTCCGGGGGGCAAACCGAAAAGCAGGTTAACCTGATCAACGACTTTCGGCCCGACGGGATCATGGTGACGCCGTCCTATATGCTCAATATCCTTGAGCAGTTCCACAAGGCCGGTCTCGACCCCCGAGAAAGCTCTTTGAAGGTTGGTGTGTTTGGTGCTGAACCCTGGACTGATGCGATGCGGGCCGAGGTCGAAGCCGCGTTTGATATGCATGCGGTCGATATCTATGGCCTGTCCGAGATCATGGGTCCTGGGGTGGCCAATGAATGCGTTGAAACCAAAGACGGTCCGGTGATCTGGGAGGATCACTTCCTGCCGGAAATCATCGACCCCGTGTCCGGTGAGGTCCTGCCCGATGGCGAAACTGGTGAATTGGTGTTCACAACCCTGACCAAGGAAGGGCTGCCAATGATCCGTTATCGCACGCGCGACCTGACATGCCTGCTGCCGGGAACTGCACGTTCCATGCGCCGGATGGCAAAGATAACAGGTCGCAGCGACGACATGATGATCCTGCGTGGCGTCAACGTCTTCCCCAGCCAGATCGAAGAACAGGTCATGGCGACGGGGGGTCTTGCCCCGTATTATCAGATCGAATTGTATAAGTCGGGCCGCATGGATGCGATGCGTGTATTTGTTGAATCCTCAACCGATTCCACCGATGAACTCTCCAAAACTGCGGCGGCGCGAATGCTGACCAAGCGGATCAAGGACGTTGTTGGCGTTTCAACGGAAATTGTTGTAGGTGACCCCGGCGACGTCGAACGCTCTCAGGGCAAGGCGAAGCGTGTCGTCGACAATCGCGATAAGGAATAAACCGTGGCCCGAACAATCGCCAAAGACCACGACCAAAAGCGGGAGCAGATCCTGAAAATGGCGGCCAAAGTGTTTGCCGATCAGGGGTTTGATCGCGCATCGATGACATTGCTGGCCAAAGAATGCGGTATCTCGAAGGCCAACATCTACCACTACTACGACAGCAAGGATGCCATCCTGTATGACATCCTTGAAACATACCTGCGCGAGTTAAGAGATCGGATCTGTAACGTGGATCTTAGCGGTTTGAACCCCGAGCAGAAGCTGCGCACAGCGGTGCGCGAAATCCTGTTTGCTTATCAGGGCGCAGATGACGAGCACCGCGTACAGATCAGCGGCATGAGCGCGCTGACAGACGAGCAGCAGAAACTCCTGCGGGGCTATCAGCATGATTTGGTGAATTTTGTGCGCGACATCCTCAAAGAGTTGTCTCCCGAAGCTTTCGACGATGCCAAAGACAAGTTGCGCGGTGCCACGATGTCGGTCTTCGGGATGCTGAACTGGTATTATATGTGGAATACCGGCGCGGGCCCCAAAGCCCGCGAAGACTATGCCGATCTGGTCAGCACGTTGACAGTGCATGGCGTGCAAAAGCTTTAGGCGCACAACGCTGCACACAAAACGTTATGTCGCGGCTTTAGACCGATCCAGATAGGCTTGCTTTGCGATCATGACATCCTCGTCCGTCATGTCTGATCGGTTCAGTTCTAAGAAATGTTCTGCGGCCCCAACCGGTTGAACATTCAGGTTGCGGACGGGTGTCAGATCATCCGACCGTACATTCAAAATCGAAAGCACCTTGGTGACGGGAAACAAACGATCGCTCAGACCCGAGGTGTTCAGAGAGATAACGTCAGCTCGTGAAGACATATGCTCGGCGACCCGAGCCACCACGCCATCAAGGTCCGCGCCCGGGTTCAGCAGTTCAGTATATTCGCAAAGGTCTTCTTGTATTCTGTTTCCGCGAATGTTCTGCCAATACACGCTTTTGATCCAATCAGCAGTATCTCTGGTCGTGTAAAAGAATGTGATCCGCGCCTTGTTGTCTGTGAGTCTGTTGATTTCCTCACAGATAACTTCGGCAAGGATGTGCGTTTGGGCATAGGACCACACACCCTTGCGTCCCGGGATCATGCCTGCAAACTCTTCGCTGCTGATCAGCAACGGCAAGTCAGAGTGGCCATCCAACGACAGCAGAACCTGACGGAATTTCATGCGAAATTTTTCAAGCGTTCTTTCTTCCGGTACCACTGAAAAACGGCGCGCGGCAACGCCAGCGTCTTTCAAATTCCGTGGCACTAGAGCTTTGACTCGGGTCTTTAGCCGGAAACGGTTCCTGTACAGCATCGTTTGCAGGGTTCTGGTTCCGGTCTTGTGAAACCCTTGATGGACAACAACCTTCAGCATCGACCCTTTTGATCTAACCCACGCCTCACATCAGCATTTAGGGTTACCGCATCAAAAACATCAAGCTGTCCAGTCGATGCTCAGGTCTTCTCGAAACGCAAAGCGGATCAAATGCGTCTCGATCACCTGTTGCCAACGACGCAGATCGCCTCGCGGGCCGGTTGTGGCGGTCACCGTCAAAGCGGTTGCATCTGCTTTCAATGTCACCCGATCGCCATCAGGGAAAGATACGCTGCCCTGTGTTCCATCGAAGGAGATCTCGGCCTTGTGCGACCAATGTTTGCAGAGCTGCTGCAGGTATTTTGAGGCCGCGCTCGTTTGCGCAATGCCTGTTGCGGTCTGATCAGGCAACAGGCTCAGACCCGCGACAGCGGCAGACCGGATTGATTTGGCAAACAAGGTCACGTCAATGTTGGTGGCTACGAAAGTTGCGCCAAGGTCCAGACACTTGCGTTGAAGATCCGGGTTCAGTGTCAAAATCCCGGCGGCCTTGCCTGCTGCCACAATACGTTGGATTGCATTCAGCACCGCAGCAACCACATCAGGGTGGTTCGCATCCCCCAGATGGCCCATGTCAGCGGCCAGGTCGGCGGGACCGATAAACACCCCATCCACATCGGTCGCCAGAACATCGTCCAGCGCGTCCATGCCCTTGTTGTTCTCGACCTGCACAAGCAGGCAAATCTGTTCGTCGGCGGTTTTCAAATAGTCCGGGATCGCAGCAAAGCGTGACGCCCGCGCCAACGATGATCCAACACCTCGAACACCATGCGGTGGATACTGAACGGCCCGCACCAGTTCGCGCGCCTGATCGCCGCTTTCGACCATCGGCACCAGAATATTCTGAACACCGGCGTCCAGATATTGCTTGATCATCCAGGTTTCGCCGATCGGCAAGCGTGCAACCGGCACACTGCCGGACCCCTCAATCACGCGCACCTGTTCGAGGATCGATTGCAGATCGTTAGGCGCGTGTTCGCCATCAACCAGCAACCAATCGAACTGCGCTGTGGCAGCGATCTCGACCGCATAGGCATTGGCCAAACCAACCCAGCATCCGATCTGCGGAGAGCCGGCCTTTAACGCAGCCTTGAATGCATTTTGTGGCGCAGGCATTGGTATTCCTTTCAGGCGAAATTGATATCGACCGAGCCAAACGGCCCGAAATCCGCGTGAATTTTGGTGCCCGAGGGGCATTCGACGGGGCGGATGAAACTGCCGGACAAAATAGTCTGCCCCGGTTCGATGCTCTGACCATATTGCGCCATGCGACGCGCCAACCAAACCACGCTTTCAATAGGGTCATTCAACACACCGGCGCCAAGTCCGGTTTCTTCAATCTCACCATTGCGGAATGTAAGCGCCCCAACCCAACGCAGGTCAAATGCACCAACCGCGTGGCGTTCGGCACCCAAAACGATGCCTGCATTGGCGGCGTTGTCGCTGATCGTGTCAAAGACAGTGCGCGCCTTGCCGGTCTCGGAATCCACTCTTTGTATGCGAGTGTCCAGAATTTCCAGTGCAGGGGCGACGTAATCCGTGGCAGCGATGATGTCGTCGCGAGATACGTTTTCGCCACCAACGGCGGACTTCATAACAAAGGCGATCTCGGCCTCAATCCGGGGCTGAATGAAACGGCCTGCCGGAACGGTCGCGCCATTGTCAAACGCCATGTCATCAAACAAAATTCCACTGTCGGGAATGTCGATGTTCAAGGCATATTGCATCGCCTTCGAAGTCAGCCCAATCTTCCACCCGATCACCTTGCGCCCTTCGGCCAGTTTCTGGCGATAGATGGCGTTCTGAATCTCATAAGCGTCATCCATACCCATCTCGGGGTGCCGCAGGCTAAGCAGGCCGATCTGTTCGCGCCTGCGTTCGGCTTGCAACAATTCGGCGGCGGCTCGGGCGTGGTCTTCGGTCGTCATACCTGTTCGTCCTCCACCGTGTTGCGCAGGGTTCCGATACCTTCGACGGACACCTCGACAACATCTCCGGGCACCAGGTACTTCGGCGGGTCGAACCGTGCCCCTGCCCCTGTTGGTGTACCAGTGACAATAATGTCGCCGGGTTGAAGAATCATGAAGGTCGAGATGTATTCAATCTCGCGCCGGATCGGGAACATCATGCGGTTCAGAGTGTCGTCCTGCCGAAGCTCACCGTTCACGCGGGTCTGGATGCGGGCATCATCCAGTTGGGCCGCGTCCGTGAACGGCACCAACCATGGACCAATGGCCCCCGAATTGTCCCAGTTCTTACCTTGCGTGACATTGAACTTTGCGTGTCGCACCCAATCGCGAATGGTGCCTTCATTGCACAAGGTCAGCGCCGCGATGTGGTTGTATGCGTCGTCCTGTAAAATGCGGCGACCAGTCTTGCCGATCACGATGGCCACTTCACCTTCATAGTCCAGAGTGTGGTTTTCCGGTGGCCGGATCAGAGGGCGGTCATGACCGGTGAAGCCGCTAGCAAAGCGCGGAAAAAGCGACATGTACTTGGGCTGTTCGCTGCCGTCCTTGTATTCTGCATTCCGGTCAGGGAAGTTCACGCCGACACACAGGATACGGCGCGCATCTGGCATCACCATGTCATAGGTGAATTCGGTATGCGTGATGGCTTTGCCCTCAGCGGCTTTTGCAAGTCGCTCGAACGCCCCCGCGGCAATCACCTCGTAAAGGCTGTCGTGATCGGGGAACGCTTGGTTCAATGCGATCGCACCGTCGTCAGTGATTGCTCCGAAAAACCGTTCCTCACCCGCTAAGAAAGTTGCAAACTTCATTCAAGTGTCTCCCACACGTCCCGGATCACGTCGGCCGCCATCAGGACGTCATCTCGGGTTGTATCGAACTGCCCGACCTGAAAGCGGATGATCTTGCGGCCGTCGAACATGCCTTGGGTGAGATAAATCCGCCCATCATCGTTCAACGCATCGACCAACCGCTGCTGCATTGCATCGTCTCCCGGACACCGGAACGAAAACAGGCTTAAGATCGGGCCGGTCGTGATCTCGAACCCCTCCATCGCTCCGATCTGATCAGCGAGTTCCTTCGCCCACGTCACGTGATTGCGGATGCGCGTGCGGAGTCCTTCCAATCCGTATGAGCGCAACAGAAACCAGATCTTTAACGCCCGGAACCTGCGCCCCAGAGGGATCGTCCACTCCGAGTAATTCGTCACCTCTGCTCCGGTTGTCTTGAGGTATTCCGGCTCGATCTTCAGCGTGTTGAGCTGTGGTGCTGCATCCCGCAAGAACTGGATGGCGCAATCGAATTGCGCGCCCATCCATTTATGCGGGTTGAAGACAATGCTGTCATAGCGGTCAGCACCCCTCCAAAGGGCTTCGCGAAATTCGGGGCAGATCATGGCTGATCCGGCCCAAGCTGCGTCGAGATGGGTGTAAAGGTCGTGTTTTTGCGCGATATCCGCCACGGCCACCAAGTCATCACAGGCCCCAACACCGGTTCCACCTGTGATCGCAATAATACCGGCCGGAACATGACCGGCTGCGATATCGCTTTTAATGGCGGCTTCAAGTGCAGAGGCATCAATCGCAAAGTTGGAACCCAAGGTCGGCAGCTTGACCAGATTGTCCTGTCCAATCCCCGCGACCCAGCAGGCCCTGTCGATGGACGAATGCACTTGATCCGAGCAATAGATCCGCAGCGCGCCCTTGGTGTTCAAACCTTCGCGGTTGCCAGTGAAGCCCGTGGCCCTTTCCCGCATCGTCAGAACCGCCGATAAAGTGGCGGATGAGGCGCTGTCCTGTATAACCCCGGTCATACCTTCGGGCAGCCCGAGGGCCTGCCGCAACCAGTCGACCATGACACCTTCGACCTCGGTGGCGGCGGGCGAGGTTTGCCACAACATGCATTGCGCCGCGATTGTCGTGACCAGCATCTCGGCCAGCATCGACGGGGGCGCGGCATTGGCTGGAAAATAGGCAAAGAAGCGTGGGTGTTGCCAATGGGTGATACCTGGCATCACGATCCGTTCAAAATCGGCCATGATGGCATCCATCGGCTCACCCGCCTCGGGCGGGGTTGCCACAAGCTGGGCCGCAATTTCCCCCGGTGCGGTCTGCGCGCGCACGGGGCGTTCCGCAAGTGTCTTATGGTAGTCGGCCGCCCATTTCGAAATGTGCTGGCCCCAATGCGAAAACGTGTCCCAATCCATGCGTTAACCTTTTGTTGTCGCTGAAAGATCAGCCCGCCCGGTCCCCGCAAGATGCAGCACAACAACGAGCGAATTTTTTATGTTATAAAACAGTTCCGATTGTCCGATGTCAGACCGAGAAACTGACATTCGCCTGACCGGTGCCGGAACTGCCGAAATATGGGGTATAGATGTCGATTTTGCCCTTGTAGCTACCCCAACCCAGCGCTCCGAACAGCAGGGCGGTGTCGTTCATGGCGCACTCTCCGGTGCATTTCTTGGCGTAGTCAGGCAGCATTTCAAGGAACTCTTCAAAACGGCCCTGTTCCCATAATTCCAACACGCGCATGTCCATCTGGCGGTTGAACTCACCATTCACCGCGTTCAACCCTTCGACCGATCGTTCATTCGGGGTGAAATCATGGCTGAGAGACCCTGATGCCAGAACAGACACGTTGCGGTCAGAACGCCGGATGCCTTCGGCAATAGCCTCACCCCAAACCCGGTTTTCCGCAATCGATGAGAATTGATTGACGGCCACAGGCAAGACCCGCGCATTCACCCCTTCGTTGATGAAATGCATGGGCAACAGGGTTCCGTATTCCATACCCATATCTGGATGCGAATGGCCCAGCGCCCGCTCTCCACGCTCGCGCAGAACATCAAGGATCGTTTCCCCAAGTTCATGATCGCCGCGATAGTCGAACTCCATATCCGCTAACATATGCGGCAGTTCGTGGCTTATGAATCGACCCTTATGGTGCTCTTTCGTGTTCAGGTGAAAGCCCTGATTGGTGATCCAGTGGGTATCGAACACAATGAACGTCTCGACTTCGCGGTCTATCGCGTCCTGACGCAGGCGGGCATACCCATCAATGGCAGATTGCCGGATACCTTTGTATTTCGGCATCGTGTGGGACATCCAGATGCTGGGTACATGCGTTATTTTCGCGGCCTGTACGATCTTTCCCATGACGGTTCCTCCTAATGCGTTCTGGTGGTCCCAGTTCGGGGGAACCACCTGAGGCGATTATTTCCCCAATTGCATGATCTTGTGCTGACCGGTTGCGAAACCGATGTGCTTTTGTTCCATATAGAACTCAAAGCTCCAATCCCCGCCGTCGCGCCCGATTCCAGACGCTTTGACCCCGCCAAAGGGCGTAGGCAGGTGACGCACGTTTTCTGAATTCACCCAAATCATCCCAGCCTCCAGCTTGTCTGTAAAGCGCAAGGCACGGGTCAGGTCATTGGTCCAGACATAACCCGTCAAACCATAGGGCGTGTCGTTGGCAATCTGAAGCGCCTCGTCCTCGGTTGCGAAGGGGATCGAGGTCAGAACAGGGCCAAAGATCTCCTCGCGCGCGATGCGCATCTGGTTGGTGGCGTTGGTGAACAAGGTCGGACGGATAAAGTAGCCTTCATTGCCCACCTTGACCCCACCGGCAGCGACGGTTGCACCGTCCTTTTTGGCGATGTCGAAGTAGCTGGTGACTTTGTTGTAATGCTCCTCGGTCACCAATGGCCCAATCTCGGTCGCCGGGTCCAACGGGTGGCCCACCTTGATGTTGTTCACACGTTGGACCAGCTTTGCCTCGAACTCTTCTTTGATCGTATCCTGCACCAGCAACCGCGAAGATGAGGTGCAGCGCTCGCCATTGATCGAATAGATCATGAAGATCACCGCATCCAGCGCGCGATCCAGATCGGCGTCATCGAACACGATCACAGGGTTTTTTCCGCCCAACTCCAGATGGTTGCGCTTGTGCGTGTCCGCGCCTTGCTTGACGATCAGACTGCCGGTGCGGCTTTCGCCGACAAACGCAATCGCCTTGATCAGCTTATGTTCGCACAAAGCTTTGCCTGCATCAGGGCCAAACCCATTTACCGTGTTCAGCACGCCTTTGGGCAGCCCGGCCTCTTCGGCGATCTCCACCAGCAGGCGGGCCGTCAGCGGAGAGTCTTCAGCAGGCTTGTGAACCACCGTGCAGCCCGCAGCCAATGCTGGTGCGATTTTCCAGGTCGACAGCATGAACGGTGTGTTCCATGGGGTAATCACACCGACCGGGCCAATTGGAACGCGCGTGGTGACGTTCATCAGCGTCGGGGATTTCAGATGTTGCCCGTCGCGCGCCTGAACCACCTGATCTGCAAAATACCGAAAATTCTCTGCCCCGCGCAACGCGGCCTTGGACATGAAGCGAAGAGTCTGGCCCGTGTCCCAGCATTCACACAGCGCGATTTCCTCGGCCCGCGCTTCGATGGCATCAGCAACGCGCAACAAGATGCGGCGGCGTTCGGTGGCAGACATGTCGCGCCATTCAGCAAACGCGGCATGGGCGGCCTTGGCCGCCGCATCAATATCATCAGCCGTGCCATGTGCAACGTCGCAGATCACAGATTTGTCGACAGGCGAAGTGGATTGGAACACACCGCCAGACCCGTCCCGGTCTTCGCCAGCGATACGATTGAGAATGCCGGCTTCCTTGAACCGGGCCAGAAAGCTCGTCAGTTTTTCAATATTCGTATCCAGCGCACTCATATTTCAGGTCTCCTGCGAAGTCGCGGCCAGATGGTCGCGGATCGTGCCGGTCTTGGGCGAAAGCTTTGGGTCAATGTCGCGCATCTCAAGCGACAGAGCGATGGAATGCTGCGAAAGAGCCGGCGCCAGATAGGCTTTGACCGCGTCAAATATACGCCGCGTCGCGTCCTGCTTGACGTCTTCCGACCTCCCTGCACGCAGGCGGATCGAGATATCAACAAACCCATGGCCCGGATTTCCATCCGCAATTGCATAGTGGTCCACGCGCGTTGCGCGCACGCGAATGCCCGGCATCGGAAAGGTGTCGATCTCGGCAGCTGTTGCCCTTATGCATTCGCACAGGCCACCCATGTCGATCTTGCCTTCCAGGTTCCCGGAATATTCGACGTGGAAATGTGGCATGATTCCTCCTCTATTACTTAACATGTTTAGTTTTTTGCCAGCCTCACGTCAAGAGATTGCTTTGTTAATCTTTGCAATTTCCGAACCACCGCTCTAGAAGGCCGCATGACCACTCAAAGCCATACCAAAAGCACCGCCCGATCCCTTCCTATCGCGCTGCTGCGTGCCCGTGAAACCGTCATGGCCCCGATCCGGGATATGCTGCAAGGCATCCAGATAACCGAACAGAAATGGCGCATCTTGCGCGTCCTGGATGAGCTGGGCGAAGTGGAGCAAAGCACTATTGCGCACGAGGCTTGTCTGCTGCTTCCAAGCGTGACCCGCATCTTGCGCACAATGGAGGCTGATGCCCAGATCACCCGCCGCCAGGACAGTGACGACAAGCGCCGTACCATGGTCACGATCACGGATGCAGGCCGGTCGATCCTTAGGGAAAACCTGGCCACGTCACTTGCGATTTCCAGCAATATCGAGGCTCAGATGGGTCGTGAAAAGCTGGACCAATTGCTGGACCTGCTAGAGGAATTGCAGGCGGTTAAAGTCTGACCCTGCCTTCAGTCGACAGGGCAGACCTAAAGCTCAAAGAGTCGACAGACCAGTATCCAACGCTGACAAAATCTTGGACACATCGTCTGAGGTGATAACCAGCGGGGGCGACAGAATGATGTTGTTTCCGGATACTCGTACCATCACGCCATCTTCGTAAGCCGCTTTTTGAACCTGCAACGGCAGGTGCTTAGCGACGGGAGCTTTGGTCGCCCGATCGGAAACCAGTTCCAACGCGCACATTAATCCCTCGCCACCGCGTACGTCGCCGATCGCGTCGTGTTTCTCGGCCAGCTTCCGCAACCCGGCGAATAATTCACCCCCTCGCGCTGCGGCGTTTTCCCAAACCCGCAGCCGGTTGATCTCGGACAGAGCAGCCAGTGCCGCCGCTGCCCCAACCGGATGACCGGAGTAGGTGTAGCCCTGATCGACCGATGCCAGCCCCGTAGTGTCCTTTTCGAAGACTTCAGCGACAGAGCCCGAAATCATTGCCGCGCCGAACGGAAAGTACCCGTTGGTGATCGCTTTTGCTGTTGTCATGATGTCCGGCTGAACGCCCCAATGTCGCGCGCCGCTTTCGCTGCCAGTTCGACCAAATGCGGTAATGATTTCGTCCGAAATCAACAGGATACCGTGTTTGGAACACACCTCGCGCACCATGGGCATGAAGCCTTTGTGCGGTGGGATCACACCCCCTGCCCCCAGAACCGGCTCCATGATAAACGCCGCAACCGTGTTCGCCCCTTGAAAGGCGATCTCGGCCTCTAACGCCTTGACGCAAAGTTGCGCCAGACGCTCGGGGTCCGCCTCATCAAACGGGTTGCGATAGGTCCAGGGTGCAGGCACGTGAAAACAACCCGGCATCATCGGCTCATAGACCGCGCGAAACTTTTGGTTGCCGTTGACCGAGGCGGCCGCGAAATGGGTGCCGTGATAGCCCTGCTTGAGGCTGATGAACTTGGTGCGACCAGCATCGCCCCTCACCTTGTGATATTGCCGTGCAAGCTTCAGCGCAATTTCGACAGAGTCCGATCCACCCGACGTAAAGAACGCGCGGGTCAAACCGTCAGGTGCGAAAAACTGCGCCAGCTCATAAGACAGTTCAATGGCTTTGTCATTGCTGGTTCCGCGAAAGGTCGAGTAATAAGGCAACGCGTTCAGCTGATCGGCAATGGCCTGTTTCACCGGTTCGCAGGAATAGCCCAAATTGACGTTCCACAGCCCCCCCACGGCATCCAGCGCTTTGTGACCATCAACATCAATAATGCTGACACCCTCACCGCCATTCAAAATGGTCGGTGGGTTCTTTTGACTGTCGGCAGGATGCGCCATCGGGTGCCAGAAATAACGGGCGTTGTTTTCCTTCAGAAAGTTCGAGTCTTTCATGGTGCGGGCCTCCGGAAGTATCGTTCACCCTCGGTCACGGGTGGAATTCAGTTGGAAAAGTGTCGGGCAACTGACCGCCAAAATCGGCGGTCAGGTCCGTCGAAAGTGCGTGCAATGCAGACAGAATGGATGGCAGGCGGTCGTCGGTGGCGCGGCCTTCGGGCACAGCAATTGCGATGGTCCCCAGAGCGACTTGATCAATGCCAAAGATTGGCGCGGCGTATCCAAAGACGCCCTCTTCATAGCTGCCGTTGCTGTTGGCCCAACCCGAGACACTGATCTGCGCAACACGTTCTTTGATGAGTTCAGGATCAATGAGCGTGGCGTCTGTGAAGCGGACCTGCTCGTTGTGATCCAAATCTTCCATAAGACTGGTCGGGCCAAAACTGAGCATACAAAGACCCGAAGCCGTTGCATTGATCGGCAGGATCTCACTGGGGTCAAGGCTGACGCGCACGCTGTGCCGCGTTGTTTCAACCACCAATGCGGTTTGCAGCCCGGTCTTTTCCAACAGTGACAGATGCAGGCTTTCCCCAACGTGCTGCATCGCTATTTGCATTTTCTGACGCGCACTTTCGATGCCCGGCCGTGCGATTTCACGCAGCGCTGCCAGACGCAAGGCTGCAGGTCCGATAGCATAAGACTTGGTCATGGGATTCTGCTCGATCAGACCGTACTCTTCAAGCGCACGTAGGTGACGCAGCGCGGTTGCCTTGTTCAAACCGGACAATCGCGCAAAGTGACTCAGCCCGATTTCTGGTCGCGCGCTTGAAAAGTAATCCAGCATTTTTAAGGCATTAAGGGCTGTTCCCATGTGTTTCACTTCCTCTTACTCAGGGAATACTTGACAGAACTAACTTAACAAAGCAACATTATTATTGTTAACGAGGTTCAATTAATGAACCATCTTGGGAGGAGTCAATGAAGAAATTTCTTACAGCTGCGGCTTTAGTGGCATCTGCAACCGCCGCTCTGGCGGAGTACCCTGAAAAGCCGGTCAGCTTTGTGGTGCCGTGGCCTCCGGGCGATCTGGAAGATGTTCTGACGCGGATGATCGCCGATGAATTTCAAGCCATGTATAGCGTTCCAGCCGCCGTCGTAAACAAACCCGGCGGTGGCGGTGGCCCGTTCCCCGGTGCTGTGGAGGTGGCAACCGCCCCCGCAGATGGCTACACCATCGGGTCTTTTGTCATCGGTGTGCCGGTCATTGGTCCCGAAATCGGCATCCCCGAGCTCAACCCCAACCCGTTTGATCCCATCGGGATCTTCCTGACCTATCCCTTCGTGATCGCAGCCAGCAAGGATGCGCCTTTCTCAAGCTGGGAGGAGCTGGCGGAACACGGCAAGGAAAACGACGTCGCACTTGGCCATTTCGGTTCCGTTTTGCCACCGACCCAGGTGACCTTTGCCGCTGCCGTCAGCAGCGGGTTCGACTTTGCCAGCGAAGCGGCGTTTGACGCGCTGGACTGCAACACTCTGGCATCCGGCGATGTCGACGTAATCAACACCACCCTTCAGCTCATCCTGCCGTGTTTGGATCAGGTGAACGTACTTGCCAGCATCGGCGGCGAGCGGATTTCGCTGGTGCCCGAAACACCGACAATCGTGGAACTGAACCCGGATCTGCCTTTGGCCCTGTGGAACGGGTTGTTTGTCCACAAGGACACCCCAGCAGACGCCCGTGAAAAGATTTCGGCGGCGGCACAAAAGGCGCTGAGCTCTGACAGGGCCAAACAATTGGCAGAGGAGACCGGCGCTCTCATTTACTGGCAGGATCCTGATGCCTCCAATGCTCAGATCGAGCAGGACAAGGCCTCTTTTGCCAAGATCGAAGCAATCTTGGGTGAATAAAGCCGAACGGGCCCGGCTATTGCGAAAGACTGCCGGGCCCTTTCTTTCAAGTAGGAGGCCACGATGATTGCAAAGACCTTGCAAGACATGTTCCGGCGCTATCGACGCCCCGGGGACATCGTGTTTGCCACTATGTTCTTTGTGTTCTCGCTGTTCCTCCTCAGCCAGCTCGGCTCTGAAACACAAGTCGTCAAAAGAACAAAGTGGTTTGCGCAGCCTGCTTTGTGGCCAACCATTGCGATCTGGGGCATGGTTGTGTTCAGCGGTCTGCATTTGCTGAGCTCATTCCTGTCACCACGTATTCCCGGCCGATTGCGAGAGATCACGTTTTGGCTGAAGTCGCTCGAATACGTTGTCTATTTTCTGATTTACGTTGTTACGGTTCCATGGCTTGGATACCTGCCCTCGACCATGCTGTTTGCAGCCCTTCTGACGGTACGTTTGGGGTTTCGTTTACCAGGTGCCTTTTGCATTGCCCTTGTCTTTGGCGCTGTGGTCGCAATCGTCTTTCGGGCGCTGCTGCAGGTGAACATCCCCGCGGGTCGCGTTTATGAATACCTGCCCGACGGGCTGCGCGCCTTTGCGCTGACCTATCTATGAGGCCGCAATGGACGATCTGATTTCCGGCTTTGCAATTCTGGCCCAATGGCAGGTCATGGTGGCGCTGATCATCGGCTCTGTCGGGGGCGTCATCATTGGCGCATTGCCCGGCGTGGGCGCCGCCGTGGCCATCGCGATCCTGTTGCCTGCTACATTTGCTTTCGAACCTATCGTTGGGCTGACCCTTCTGCTGGGCATCTACGGGTCGTCCATGTATGGTGGCGCAATCCCGGCCATTCTGATCAACACCCCTGGCACGGCCGTGAACGCCCTGACCACCTATGACGGCTATCCCATGACCAAACGTGGCGAAGGCCATCGGGCCTTGTCGCTGGCCTATTCAGCTTCGTTCTTTGGTGGTATTTTCTCGATCCTTTGCCTGATCGTCCTTTCACCCGTTCTGGCCTGGGTCGCCCCGCATTTCGGCAGTCGCGAGATTTTTCTGGCCGCTTTCATGGGTATTTTGCTGGTGATCCTGGCCCATCGCGGGCAGACTTTTTCCGCTGCGATGCTGGCGTTTTTTGGCATCTTCCTGAACACAGTGGGGCTGGAGCCTGTCAAATACACGCGACGCTTCACGTTTGAACAAACCTGGCTGTCGTCGGGCGTCGATCTTATCGTTGTCGTATTGGGTCTGTTTGCAATCAGCCAGGCACTGCTTTTGCTGGTCGACAAGGAACACGCCCCCGGCGAAGCACATGTTCGCGGCAATATATTTACCGGCTTGAAAGAGCTTTTAGGCCTGAAGCGCATCGCCACTGTGTCGTCATCACTGGGCGTTCTCATGGGCATGGTACCGGGCACCGGCGAATTCACGTCCCAGTTCCTGTCTTACACTTACGCTCAGAAGAGCTCAAAGGACCCTGATGCGTTTGGCAAAGGATCGCCCGAAGGTCTGGTGGCGTCTGAGGCCGCCAACAATGCTGTTCCGGGGGCTGCAATGATCCCGCTTTTGGCGCTGGGTATTCCGGGTGAGGCTCTGACCGCGATGATGCTGTCGGTTTTCTACGTCCACAACGTGATACCCGGCCCGCAACTGTTTGCGGAACAGATGGATTTTGTCATGGCGCTGTATATGGCGCTGATCCTTCTGAACGTGGTCGTTCTGATCTTTCTGCTGTTTTCGACCAATCTGCTGCTGAAACTCATTCAGATTCCAACCCGCTTTCTGGGCATTATGATCCTGACCCTTTCTTTTGTGGGCGTGTACAGCCTGCGAAACTCGATCACGGATTGCGCGATTGCTGCCGGGTTCGGTGTTTTCGGCCTGGTCCTGAAACGCCTGAACCTGCCGATCGTGCCCATCATTTTGGGTATGGTTCTGGGTGGGATCATGGAGGTCAAACTGCGCAGCGCCATGGCTCGGGTGAAATCACCGCTTGATTTCATCGACCGGCCCATCGCGGCAATCCTGTTTGTGATGATCCTGGGGATCATCCTGTTGCACATCCGCTCTCTGATCCAGGAACACAAAGACCGCGTCAAACCGCAACCGGTTCTCGACGAAGACACGACACAGCAAGGATAACGCCTCATGGATCAATCCTCGATTGACGCGCTGCGCACTCAGGAAATCACTCCGCGCGGACATTTCATAAACGGCCGCTTTCAGGATGGTAAAACCGGTGCTCAGCATCAAGCTCATTCACCGATCAACGGTCAGCCGCTGGCGCTGATCGCCGAAGGCAGTGCCACAGATGTCGACGCCGCCGTACGCGCGGCGCGGGTGTCGTTTGAAGATGGGCGCTGGTCACGAATGGCCCCTGCGGGCCGTAAGAAAGTGCTGCTGAAGCTTGCCGATCTGATCGAAGCCCAAGCGCTGAAGATTGCTGTTCTGGGTGTTCGCGACAACGGGACCGAGATCAACATGGCCTATAAAGCAGAGGCGCTCTCGGCTGCGGCAACGTTCCGGTATTATGCCGAAGCCATCGACAAACTGTACGGCCAGATCGCTCCCACGGGCGATGAGGTTCTGGGTCTGATACATCACGCACCCGTAGGCGTTGTCGGCGCGATTGTGCCGTGGAATTTCCCTTTGATGATCGGTAGCTGGAAAATTGCCCCGGCGTTGGCGGCAGGCAACTCCGTGGTCTTGAAACCCGCAGAAAGCGCTTCGCTCAGCCTGTTGAAAATCGCCGAACTGGCAGCTGAGGCCGGGGTGCCAGACGGCGTGTTCAACGTGGTGACGGGGCGCGGGCCAATTGTGGGCGAAGCGTTGGCGCTGTCGATGGATGTCGACATAATTGTCTTCACCGGGTCCGGCGCGACAGGAAGGCGGCTTTTGGAATATTCCGCACGCTCCAACCTAAAGCGTTGTTATTTGGAACTGGGGGGCAAATCGCCGAACATCGTCTTTGCCGATGCCCCGGACCTTGCCGAAGCGGCCAAGGTTTCAGCCGCTGGTATATTCCGCAATTCGGGCCAGGTCTGCGTCGCCGGATCGCGCCTGTTGGTCCAACAGGAAATTTACGAGGACTTCGTCTCCGAAATCACCCACCACGCCTCAGCCTTTCGCGTTGGCGATCCGTTGGACCTGAACATCCAGATCGGCGCGGTTCACAGCCTGTCCGAGTTGCAGGCCAATCTGGATTTCGTGACCAAAGCCGAAGCGGAAGGCGCTGAGCGCCGCACAGGTGGCGCCCGTATTCTGACCGAGACTGGTGGTTATTACATGGCGCCGACCGTCATGGCCGGGGTGAAAGAAACTGACACGCTGTTCCAAAACGAAGTCTTTGGCCCTGTTCTGGCCGTCACGCCCTTCAAGGACGAAGAAGACGCGATCCGTCTGGCAAACGCGACCGTTTACGGGTTGGCTGGTGGGGTCTGGACCTCGAACTTGGGCCGCGCACATCGCATGGTCGCAGGCATTCGTGCCGGGGTTGTCCATGTGAACACCTATGGTGGCGCAGACCTGAGTGTTCCCCTTGGTGGCGTGCGCCAATCCGGCAACGGACACGACAAGTCGCTGCACGCGATCGAAAAATACTTCGACCTGAAAACCGCCTGGATCAAACTCTGATCGCTGAGGGGTAAGGGAGGCACAAATGACAAATAAGACTATCCTGTTGATCGGCACCTATGACACCAAAGAACCCGAAATGCGGTTCATCGAAGAGGCAATTCAAACGCAGGGTGCCGATGTGTTGACGATGGATGTGTCCGTTCTGGGAGACCCCTCTGCGCCAGTTGACATCTCAAAACATGACGTGGCCGCGGCTGGTGACATGACAATTGATGAGGTCATCGCCCAGGGAGACGAAAACAAAGCCTTCCGCATCATGTCTGCCGGGGCCGCTAAAGTGGTTGCGCGGGCCTATGCCGACGGACGGTTTGACGGGATGCTGGCCACCGGTGGCACAATGGGCACCGACCTTGCGCTGGATTGTGCGCAGGCGCTGCCGATGGGTGTGCCGAAATACATCGTCTCAACCGTCAGCTTCTCACCGCTTATCCCACCACATCGGCTGGCCCCCGATATTCAGATGATCCTTTGGGCGGGCGGCCTCTACGGCATGAATTCAATCTGTCAATCTTCGCTCAGTCAGGCGGCTGGAGCCGTGGTCGGCGCGGCAAAGGCTGCCATCGTACCGGACCGTAGCAAGCCGCTGGTTGGCATGACCAGCCTGGGATCATCCTGTCTTCGGTACATGAAGACCCTCAAACCAGCACTGGAAGAGCGCGGTTTTGAAGTGGCCGTGTTCCATTCCACAGGGATGGGCGGCATGGCCTTTGAAAAACTGGCCAGCGAAGGCGCGTTCGCCTGTGTGATGGATTTCTGCATGCAGGAATTCGGAAACCTGATGGCGGGTTCTGTCGTGTCCAGCGGTGAGGACCGGGTTACCAATGCCGGGCGCATGGGTATCCCGCAGATGGTCGCCCCCGGCGCGCTGGACTTGCTGGATTTTGCGGGCTGGCAGGACATCCCCGAACACTATGCCGATCGCCCTTTTCATGAACACAACCGGTTGATCAAAAGCTCGGTCTTCAACGGCGCCGAACGGCGTGCCTGGATTCGGGAACTTGCCAATCGATTGGGTGCGGCCAAGGGGCCTGTGCATTTCTTTTTGCCGCTGCAAGGCATCGAGGCCTGGGACAAGAAAGGCGAAGAGGCGCATGACCCACAGGCCCTGGCGGAAATGATCGACGAAGCTCGCCAAGTGATGCCGGATCAGGTGCCAATGACTGAACTGGAAGCCCATATCAACGATACGGCGTTCTGCGACGCCGTTTTGGCGCTTTTCGATGAGTGGGTCGAACGTGGCATCGTGACATCCTCGCCTTAGCCTTCACGACCAACGCAAGTGCCTAGACCACTGGTTTGATGCAGTTACTCTGGCGATCAGACCCTTAAAGCACGCGCCTACTTTGCATGAAATTCATTCACAAAAATCGGCCAATAATGGAATTGAGCTAAAACTTGACCCTTTCTAAGATGCGCGGGAAAACACCTTATCTAGGACGCGCTTATGCGGCGAACACGATCAAGAAGGGCCCCCGGTTCCGAAACTCCAAAGCTGACAACGCCGCCCGTCGGAGGGCGGTTCATGCCACTGGACAACAGCAAACTGGCCCATATCAACGATACGGCGTTTGATATTCTGGAACGGATTGGTGTGTCCGGTGCGCCGGAGGACATTCGCGTATTGGCGTTGGAGCATAGCGCAACGGAACGGGACGACGGGCGCATCACCTTTTCGCGCTCTTTGGTTGAAGACATAATCGCGGGGGCGTGTAAACGCGTAGAACTGCCCGGTTTCATTCGGGATCGCGGGATCGAGATTGGAGGCGGCCGCGTCCATATCGGTACCGGCGGTGCAGCGGTACAGGTGCTGGACGCCGCTACAAATACGTTTCGCGACAGCACGTTGCAGGACTTGCACAGCCTGATGCGCATCGTTGATGCCTGCGACAACATCCATTATTCCCTGCGTCCCGTTGTGGCGCGAGATCTGGAAGACCCGCTGACGCTGGACATCAACACAGCTTTTGCCGCGATGAAGGCAACCTCAAAACCCATCGGCACAAGCTTTTTCGAGCCCGCCAATGTGACCCCCGTGGTTGAGATGTTTAACGCGGCTTTGGGCGGTGAGGGGACGTTCAAGGCGCAACCCTTCTGCTTTGCGTCCGTCTGTCACGTGGTGCCACCGCTGACACTGGCCGAGGAAGCCTGCGGGGTAATGCGTGAATGCGTGCGGTTGGGGATGCCGTTGCAAATCTGCTCTGCGGCGCAGGCCGGGGCCACAAGCCCGGCCGCGCTGGCTGGCGCCTTGGCGCAGGGTTTGGCGGAATCCTTGGCCGGTCTGGTGCTGGTCAACATGATGCAACCGGGCTTTCCATGCATTCTGGCTTTTCTGCCCTTCATTTCCGATCTGCGCACCGGTGCGATGACCGGCGGGTCGGGCGAGGCTGCGGTCGCCAACGCTGCTGCGGCGCAGTTGCTTTTGAACCTTGGCCTGCCTTCGACCGTGTCTGCAGGTATGACAGATGCCAAGACAGCCGATACACAATCGGGCTATGAAAAGGGATACACTATCGCGCTCGCGGCACAGAGCGGGGCCGATATGATCAACCTGTCTGTTGGTATGCTGGGCTCGATCATGGCCGCCAGCAATGAAGCACTGGTCATAGACAACGACATGTGCGGGGCCATCCTGCGATCGGTGCGCGGCGTGGAAATGTTCGAAGGCTCGATTGATCTGGACATGATCGAACAGGTAGTGACCGGCGAGGGGCACTTCCTCGGCACTGCTCAGACCCTGGATCTGATGACCAAGGAATACGTCTATCCGTCTTTGGGCGACCGCCAGAGCGTCAATGACTGGCTTGAAAGTGGTGCGCAAACTGTCTGGGACAAGGCCATAGCCCGCGTTGCCGAGATCGAAGCACAGCCCGCACCGTCCCATCTGCCCGCCGACATCGAGGCCGCCCTGCGCGCCCGCATGCCTATCCATTTGAAAGACTAAGCACATGAAAAGCCAAGCCAAAGTTGTGATCATCGGGGGCGGCGCGGTTGGTGTCTCGACTCTTTATCATCTGGCCAAAGCCGGTCTGACCGACGCGCTATTGATCGAAAAGAACGAACTGACCAGCGGCTCGACCTGGCACGCGGCGGGCAATATACCGACCTATGCCAACAGCTGGGGCGGCATGCGCGCGGGCAATTATGCTTGGCGGCTGTATAAGGATCTGGCGGAAGAGGTCGATTATCCGATCACCTACCGCCACACCGGCGCGTTCTGGCCCGCCCACACACCCGAACGCATGGACCTGTTCCGCCATCTTGTCGGCATCTCGAAAGGCTTGGGCTATGACATGGCGATGCTCACCCCGTCCGAAATGGATGACATGCACCCTTATTTCAGCTCGGGCGACAGCATCATGGGCGGCATCCTTGATCCCTATGAAGGCGATGTGGATCCTTCGCAAGTGACCCAGGCTCTGGCCAAAGGCGCTCGGGATAAGGGCGCGGCGATTGCGCGGTTCACCACGGTCACCGGCATTGAACGCCGCGCTTCCGGTGAGTGGGAGGTGCAGACCAACAAGGGCAATGTGGTCTGCGATATCGTGATCAACGCAGGCGGGTATTACGGTCGCCAGGTGGGTGAGATGGTCGGCCAGAAACTGCCCGTCGTAACGCTGGAACACCAATATTTGGTCACCGAAAGCCTGCCGGAACTGGAAGCGAACCTGGAAAACTTCCCCCTCGTCCGCGACCCGGACATCATGTATTACCTGCGGCGCGAGCGGAACGGGTTGCTGCTGGGCTCATATGGCCACGAAGGGCGGCCCGCATGGCTGGACGGGATGCCCGATTGCTTTGCCAACCAGCTTTATCCCGACAGCGTCGACGACATCGCCGAAATCCTCGAAGCCGCGCTGGAACATGTGCCGTTATTGGGCGAGGCCGGGGTCAGCCGCTTCGTGAACGGCCCGATACCTTACAGCCCCGATGGCGCGCCGCTCTGTGGTCCGGCCTTTGGTCTGCCGAATTTCTACCACGCTTGCTGTTTCCCGGTGGGTATCACCCACTCAGCAGCAGCGGCGAAAACCCTGACCGAGTGGATTACCGAGGGCGAAACCGAATGGGACATGTCCTTCTGGGATCCCCGTCGTTTTGGCGAGGAATGGGCGACGTTCGACTACACCGTCAAACGATCAAGTGAGTTGTACGAGCATCAATACGCGATCCCTTATCCGCATCGCTTGTGGAAATCGGGCCGTCCCGTGCAGACCACCCCGTTGTATGACAAGCTCAAGGCTAAGGGCGCGGTATTCGGACAGGTCGCCGGGTGGGAGCGCGCCTTCTGGTTTGAAACGGACCAAATCAAGGATGATAGCCAGCTAAGCTTCCATCACGAGGTCTGGCACGATGCGGTCAAAGCTGAATGCGAAGGCGTGCGCGACCGGGTTGGTGTGATGGATAACGGCGGCTTCACCCGGTATGAGGTTGAAGGACCAAAGGCCACCGAGTTCCTCAATCATGTTTTCTGTGGCGCAATGCCCGCCGTGGGCCGCGTCAAGCTGTCCTATATGCTGACCCCCAAGGGCAAGATTTGGTCCGAGGCCACGATTGCACGGCTGGATGAGAACAAATACCTGCTCTGCGGCCCGACTCTGGCCGATCAGCGCGATCACGACTGGATGTCGAAATTCCTGCCGGACGAGGGCGTGACCCTGACCCGAGGCTCTGAGTTTGACGCTGCCTTGATGATCATGGGACCAAAATCCCGAGACGTGCTGCAACCGCTGACCAAGGATGATCTGTCCAAAGAAAACGCCCCTTGGATGTCGGTGCGCGAGATCACCATTGCAGGTGCACCGGTCATCGCGCTGCGGGTATCTTATGTCGGTGAGTTGGGCTGGGAACTGCACATGCGCAGCGCCGATCTGGTCAGTGTGTATACCGCCATCATGGAACAAGGTGCTGATCACGGCATTGTCGAGTTCGGCTCTTACGGGCTGAACGCCATGCGGCTTGAGAAAGGCTATCACGGCTGGGGCGCTGATTTCGGCATCGAATATACTGCCTTTGACGCCGGTCTGGATCGCTTTGTCAGCAAGAAGAAAAGCAGCTTTGTCGGGCGCGACGCGTTTCTGGCGCAGGCTGAGCAGCCGAAAGACTATCACTTCACCGCCTTCGTACTCGACGGCCACGGCGCCGACGCGCTGTCTTCCGACCCCATCTGCCGGGATGGAAAGCCGGTGGGCTATGTCAGCTCGGGCGGCACCGGCTTCCGCATCGGCAAGCGGATCACTCTGGGCTATTTGACCGAGGCGGCGCAGCCCGGTGATTTATACCAGATCGAAGTGCTTGGCGTTCCGGTCAATGCGACTGTATCGACGGTGCCGTTCTACGATCCTGAAAACGACCGGTTGCGGGGATAAGACCCATGGCGAAATCTCTTCCGACGGACGTTCAGGTCGCTATCATTGGTGGCGGCATTGTCGGCTGCGCGACCGCTTATCATCTCGCCAAGGCAGGCTGGTCCGCCGCCTTGTTCGAGCGTAAGAAACTTACCAGCGGAACGACATGGCACGCCGCAGGTCTGGTCAGCGAAACGCAGGGGGTTCCGGTCATGTCGGCGCTGGCGAAGTATGGCCTCGACCTGATGGAAAGCCTTGAGGATGAGACCGGGCAGAAAACCGGTTTCAAGCGCAACGGCTCGATGACCGTGGCGCTTTCCGAGGCGCGTATGGAGGAGTTGCGGCGCAAGGTCGACTATGCCCATGGATGCGGGTTGCGCGCAGAAGAGATCAGCCTGACCGAGGCGCAGGATCGCTGGCCTCTGCTGTCCGTCGACGGTGCAAAGGGCGCGTTCTGGTTTCCCGGCGACGGCTATACCAATCCCATCGACACGACGATGGCTCTGGCCAAGGGCGCGCGGGCCCACGGCGCGCAGGTTTTTGAAGATACCAAGGTCACCCGCGTTGTGATCGAAGGCGGTCGCGTTGTCGGCGTTGAAACCGCCGAAAGTCTGGTCCGCGCCGAACATGTGGTCAACGCCACCGGCATGTGGGCGCGCGAGTTTGGCCTGACTAATGGGGTGCAGATTCCGCTGCATTACACCAACCATTACTACGTTGTGACCGACCCGATTGAGGGCGTGACCGGTGACTTGCCTGTCCTGCGAGTGATGGATGAATACGCCTATTACAAGGAAGAGGCGGGCAAGCTTCTGATCGGTTGTTCCGAGCCAAACGCAACACCGTGGCTGCCCAAGGACGGTTTGCCCGAGACGTTCGAATTCGACGAACTGCCCTGCGATGAGGAACACCTTTTTCCCATCCTTGAAGCCGCGATGGAGCGGGTTCCAGCCTTGGCTGAGTCCGGTATCCGCAAGTTTTTCAACGGGCCGGAGTGCTTTACCCCCGACGCCAAACACTATCTGGGCCCGGTTCCGGATGCGGCGGGCTATTGGGTCGCCGCGGGTTTCAACTCAACCGGAATCCAGAACGGCCCCGGCGCGGGCATGGCGCTGGCCGAATGGATCATGGCCGGTCACATGACCATGGACCTGACCGATGTGGACAGCCGCCGCATCGTGCCGGGCCTGAACGCGCGCAGCTACACCGCGACCAAGGCGGCCGAAACGCTCGGCCATGCTTATGCGATGCATTGGCCCTACTTGCGCAAAACACAGGCGCGCGGTCTACGCCGGACGCCTTACTACACCCACCTGCGCGACGTGGGCGCACAATTCGGCAGCGCCAATGGCTGGGAACGTCCGCTCTACTATGGGCGCGAGATGACGGATGGGTTCGGATGCGAGCCGTGGTTCGACGATTGGCAGGCTGAACATCAGGCTCTGCGCACCGATCTGGGCTGCATCGACCTGACCTTTGGGCGGTTCATCGTCGACGGGCAGGATGCCGAGTCACAGATGCAGCGGCTCTGCGGGGCTAATATGGCCGTGACGCCGGGCGCGCTGGTCTACACCCATATGTTCAACCCGCAAGGCGGGATCGAGGCAGACGTAACCGTCGCACGCCTGAATGCAAACCGCTACATGGTCATGGCCTCGGCCGGGGCTGAGCCGCAGACGGACTACTGGCTGAATACGCAGCTGGCAGGTACGGATGTATCCGTGGTCAACGTGACCTCGTCCGAGGCAACACTGGCCCTGATGGGACCGCGCGCGCGGGACTTTTTAGCCAAGCTGACCGATGCCGATTTGTCGAACGACACGTTCCCTTTCGGAGCATGGCAGGCATTGTATGTCGGTCATGCTCCGATCCGGGCACAGCGGATCACCTATGTGGGTGAGCTGGGATGGGAGTTGCACATCCCTGCCGAGTTCGCCCAGCAGGTGTTCGAAACAATCATGGCTGCGCCCGATGCACCGCGCTTATGTGGCGGCATGTCAGTTGACTCATGCCGCATCGAAAAGGGCTTTCGCCACTGGGGCCACGACATCGGACCACATGACAGCCCGGTCGAAAGCGGCCTTACCTTTGCCTGTGACTTCGCGACCGAGTTCACCGGCAAAGCTGCCATCGAAGCCCGCAAATCTGCGGGGTCTACAAGCCGGTTGCTGTCTTTCCAGTTGGAAAACCCAGGGGCGCTGGTCTTTGGTAAGGAGCCGATACTGTGCGACGGCCAGATTGTCGGGCGTTTGACCTCGGCCAGCTATGGGTGGACCGTAGGCGGTGCAATTGGCATGGGCTATGTCACACGTCCCGACGGGATGGCTATGAAAGAGCTTGCCACACGCAGCTATCAAATCATGGTTGCAGGAAAAACCATCGCCACAACGGCGAGCCTGCGCGCACTTTATGATCCCGGAAACGAAAAGATGCGCGGTTAAGGAACCGCGCATCTCCAATATCTAACGCTGTAAACCTGTGGGGTCAGCCGTCCTGACCCATCTCTTTTACGGCAGCCAGAAGGCGCGCGATCTCTTGTTCGGTGTTGTAATGGCAGAACGAGATGCGGATACAATCCGGCAAACCCAGCGGATTCAGGACGTTGCCGGAATAATGATCGGCCTTGCGCACATGGGTTCGGATACCCTTCGCGTTCAGAGTGGCGACCACATCCTCGGATGAATGGCCATCAACAACGATCGACACCAGACCTTCGCGGGCAGGGTTGTCCGCTCCGGCCAGAATTGTGACGTGATCCATATCGCGCAGACCTGGCAGGTTGCCAGTGCCATTGATGGCAGTGTTGGTCAGATGCGTTTCGTAGGCATGGATGGCTCGACCCGCAGCCTCGATCCGTTTGCGGGGTTCGGTTTCATCCGAAACCTCTCCACCCAGCCAGTCGAAATACGACACGACATCAGAAACAGTAGCATAAGAGCCGGTGTCTCGTGTGCCGAACTCCCAACCGGTTGCAGGAGCGTCGATCAACATGTCGTGCGGAACAGCACTTAGCTTGTTGGAAATCCAAGCAATGCCATAGCCATGGCGTGAGAACACTTTGTACGGTGAAATCGCGTAGCCATCGACATTGTAGGCATCCAGATCCAGCTGCCCATGGGCTGCGTGCTGAATGCCATCCACAATTATCAGACAATCGGGGGCCACCGCACGAACGGCGGCCGAGATTGCGGCAACGTCCATACCCATACCGGTCACGGGCGAGGCATGCAGGATCGTTGCTACCGCCACGTCCGGAGTCATGAGTGCAGCATAGTCCTCGGGCGTGACCAAACCGGTATCGTCGTCATGTGCAACATTGACATAGTCCAGCCCGGCGATCCCGGCCCACCGGCGCGCAGAACTGCGAGTGGCGGGGTGTTCGATGGACGACCCGATCACCTTTGCCCCCTTTGGAGCGGTCAAACAGGCGGTTCGGATCAAGCGGAACAAAAGTTCTGTCCCGCTTTCCCCTGCAAAGAACTGACCCGATGACGCGTTCATGAAGACGGTCAGGTCTTGCTTGGCCTTGTTGATCACGTTCTGGGTGCCCTGCCCCGCCGGGTTGATGCGACCTGGGTTGTCGGGGATTGCGGCATAAAAGGCTGAGGTTTCAACCACGGATTTCAATGTCAGCGCACCACCAGCGTTTTCGAAGAAAATGCGCTCGCCCTGAAACGGGCAGCTGTCGACATGAGCAAAACGGTCACGGATTGCGTCGATAAGGGCGGGATTGTCTTGGATCATAGTTTAGTCCTGTGAGTTGTCAGAGCGCGCGGCTCACGATCGTGCGGCAAAGCTCGGCCACCGCGACATGGCTTTGGCGGGGAAACCCATCGACGCTGTCGTCGACGATCCCTTGGGTTGAATTGATCAGGCCGTTGGCGACCATTGTGTCGAGCAGAAGGGTTTCTCGGTTTGGTGTGTGCAGCAGTTTGGCGTTGCCCGCACGCGCTGCCATGGCAGCAGCAATCGCGGTACAGCCCCAATTGGAACAGGCAGCCGTCACCAATACATCACAGCCTGTCACAGCGCCGATCCCACCACCGCAACCACATTGGCATGTGTCTCCGTAGGGGACATGTGCCTTCACATGGTCGGCGACCTTACCCATCCCGATTTCGTTGCCACCATCGCCAACCGCCACTACTGCGATGCCGCGCTCAAGTGCCAGATCGAACAGGAAATCGACACGCGCGCGACCCATGCCATAGTCGATACCGCGCATTGAGTGATAGACGCCAAATTCATTGCGCCCGACACGCTCGGTCGAGAACAACTGATCAGGGTTCAGCTTGGCCAGAAGGGTCTCGGCCTGCGCCTTCCCGTCCGCATCATCGGTGGCGTAGGGAAGCATAACAATCGTGGCAAGGCTTTTGTCTGCCTTCGCAATCGCCGCCTGTTCCAGCGTGACGGGGAAAAGCCCGGCAGCCTGACAGGTGTTCTGGATCGCAGGCAGCAGAGTTTCCTCGCACAGCATGACGCAGGTCACATTGCGGGCCAGTACCAGCGCACGCGCAATCGCTGCCGCACCCGAGGGGCCATCGTTTTCACCCAGATCAGGCGTGATCCAGGCCCGCGAGACCGATCCGGTAGTCAACACAACTGTTCCACCCTCTGGCACCGCCATCAGCGCATCCGCAGCCGCCCCAACCAGCGACCGGCCTTCCAGCGCACGGGCTGCCTCGAACAGGTGCTCAACGCCGCGTTCGCCCATATCGATGTTCACAAGCTGGTCCAGTCGATTATCCAGCCGGGTGATCAAAGCCGTATCGGCCATTCACGTGTCTCCAAACAGTGTTGCCGCAAACCATGTCTTGTCGTGCAAATGCCGCGCAGTCTGGCGCATTGCCGACATCAAACAGTCAGCCACCGCCATTGCACCTCCAGCCCTCGCCACAGCACCCGATGTCGGTTTGAGCCGAATCGAGACACGCCCGCCGGGTTGCCCATGGGTGTTAACCGTGACAATCCCTTTGCTCTGCAGCATTAACATACCAATGGCCGCGGTCACCTCGGCTGGCACCAATTCTGACCTGTCGGCCCCGGCCATGCCCAGAACAATCTCCATCGCGTCCTGTTCATCGATCTTTGGACCAAGAGCCGACCGGGTGATGCGCCCTTCCCGCAGCACGCTGTCCAGCGCTTCGGCCAGGTCCTGACCATCCCGCGCCTCTTGCAGCAACAGATCGGGGGTAAAGCCTTGCAGACTACGCATTGCACCCACGGCGACGGGGGCACGAGCCTCCATCCCAAGCTCACTCGCTTTCGCTTGCACAGGAACCAGCGCCGCAGCCTCACCACACAGGACACCAGCGCGCGGGCCAGACAGGCCAGCCTTGTCTGCATTGGTGATAACCAGATCAGCCCCAAAGGACAGCGACGCTCCACCGCCGTACAGCACCGGGCGGAACCGCGCGCCATAGGCGTCATCCAGGAACGTGACACAGCCCGCCTTGTTCCCAGCCGTAACGGCATCGCGGATCAGATCATCGCCCAGCATCGACAGTTCCGAGGTGACAGGCGTGATCACGAATAGCGCCGGGTTGTCTTCGGCAAGGGCCTTTTGCACTGCGTCCAGATCATGAACCTCACGCACCGGCACCCCAGCCAGCCGTGCCCCGCGCAGAACCGAGGCATGGCTGCGGTCGCCTGCGGCCACTAAAGAAAGCACCGGGTTGCTCCCGGAATGCGCCAGCACAGTCGCCACGATCCCCGCGCTGGTGCGGTTGATCACTGCCGCCGCCTCATGCCCCTGTCCACCCAGATGCGCGATAGCAGCCTTGCGCAGCTCTTCCCCGAACAGGCCAGGACCAATCCACTCCTCACACAGCAGGCTCAGATCGTCCGGTGTGGCGGGATAAAATCGCAGGTTACCGGTACAGATAGCGATCTTGTCGATGCCTTCGCGGACCACGAAATCTCTGGCCACGCGACCGGCCTGCGCCAACCTGCGCACCTCATCCCCCGAGCCCCGAAGCAGCGCCCCCCGAGCATATCCCACGCCCGGGTCAATTGCATTGCCGAACCGGTCCGTGCTCACGCGCCACCCTCTATATTGATTGTGACGCATTTGCGGTATGTATATGCCTCTAGCGCTCCCTCAATCGAGTATTCGCTACCCATGCCCGATTGCTTTGTGCCGCCATAAGACATGCCAGGGATTTGCCCGCCGCCCTGATTTACCTGAATCCAGCCTGCATCGATAGCGCGCGTCAGGCGCGTTATGCGGCTGACGTCATGGGTGAACAGGAAGGCAGCAAGGCCGTAATGAGTGTCATTTGCCATGGCGATCACCTCCTCTTCGGTCTCGAAGGGGATCGCAACCATCACAGGGCCGAACACCTCTTCACGGGAGATGCGCCAATTGTTATCAACCCCGGTGATGATGGTGGGGTTCGGGCAGAAACCAGCCGGGTCTTCCGCTGGCGTTTCGCCGATGAGGAAGGTGGCCCCTTCTGCCTCAGCCTCGGCCACAAAAGCGCGGATTTCGCCATAGCGTTCAGCGTTGACTACCGCGCCCATATCCACGTCTGGATCCAGCGCATCACCCACTTTCAAAGCTGCCGATTTCTCGGCCACCTTCGGCATCAACTCATCCCAGATATCCTTGTGCACAAACAGGCGCGATCCGGCGGTACAACTTTGGCCCTGCCGCATGAACCGCATCGCATTTGCCACCTGCTGCGCGGTGCTGTCCAGACGGCCATTGGCGATGGCGTCAGGGAAGACGATGGTCGGGGATTTGCCACCCAATTCCAACGTCAGCTTGGCGATGCGGTCGGCGGCGGCATGGCCGATTAACTTGCCCACATCGCTTGAACCGGTAAAGGACACCTTGTCGACACCCGGATGCGAAGCAAGCGCTGCACCAGCTTCCTCTCCCAACCCAGTGACCACATTAAAAACACCCGGTGGAAACAGGCCATCCGCAAGTTCAGCCAGTTTCAGGATTGCCAGGGGCGCATCTTCGGCAGGTTTCAACACCAGGCAGTTGCCGGTGGCAAGCGCCATCGAAATCTTCACCGCACCAAGCTGCAATGGAGAATTCCAAGGGATGATCGAGCCCACAACCCCATGTGGCTCGCGCGTCGAATAGCTCAGCAATCCAGGGCCGAGCGGCAGGGTTTCGCCCTTTTGCTCAACCGCCACACCACCATAATACTTCAGAACGCCCGCCGAGCCCAATGCCTCTCCGCGTGACTGGGTTTTGATCGCATTCCCGCTTTCAGCAGCCAGCACGCGGGCGACTTCTTCGGCGTTCTCTTCCAGGCGACGGCCGAGTTCGGTCAACAGTTTGCCACGCTCGCTTGCCGCCAAAACGCGCCACGCTGGGAGCGCGGCACGGGCGGCTTCGACGGCCAAGTCGACCTCGGTTGACGTGCCACGACCAACCTCGCAGATGGGTGCGCGACGCGAGGGATTTTCGACCACTAATCGCCCTTCGGGCCAGTGCCATGCCCCGTTGATATAGCTTCCGGCCAAACCCGCTTCGGGCAGTTTCGGTTCCAGGTGTGTCGTCATCCCTGTTCTCCTTGGTAGGCTAGAGGTATTTCAGAATAAGTCGCGCCGCCTGGAGGGGGTTCAGCGGCGCAGCGACCGGGTGAGAGCTTGGATCTGACCCTAAAGCAAATCAGATCTTGGTGCGGACCACGGCCCACGCGTCGTCCAACGCGCCCTTGAACCGTTCAGTCGCAACATCAATCTCATCCTCATTGATGATCAGCGGCGGCATAAAGCTCATCCGGTCGCCAATCGCCCGCAAGTACAGACCCCAATCATGGGCAAAGTTCTGCACAAGTTCGCCCACTTTCCAAGAGGGATCGAAAGGTTCGCGGGTTTTGGCATCCTTCATCAGTTCGAAACCGCAGAACAGGCCAACACCCCGCACCTCGGCCACAAGCGGGTGATCCGCCATAGCGTGGCATTTTTCCAGGAACCGGGTCGAGACCCTGCGGACATGGCCGACCAGATCCATCTCGTCGTATATATCCAACGCCTCAAGCCCTACGGCAGCACCTACCGGGTGTCCGGCATATGTGTAGCCATGACCGAACGTGCCAACCTCATCCGAGTTCTTCATCATGTCGGCGTACATCTCATCCTTGAACATCAGCGCCGAGATCGGGAAAAACGCCGCCGACAGCGCTTTGGCACACGAGATCATGTCAGGCTCTAACCCCCAGGTCTGCGAGCCCCACATATTGCCGGTGCGACCAAAGCCGCAAACGACCTCGTCGGCCAGGAACTTGATGTCGTATTTACGCAGAACCGCCTGCATTTCTCGCCAATAGCCTTCGGGCGGCATCAGTGCACCACCGCCTGAGATGGCCGGTTCGGCAAAGAATGCCGCCACGGTTTCAGGGCCTTCCGCTAAAATCAGCTCTTGAAACTTGGCCGCCATTCTGGCCGAGAACTCTTCTTCGCTCTCACCGTCGATGTGGAAGCGGTAGTAGTTTGGCAATTCGGTGTGCTTGAACTCGGGCAGCGGCAGGCCGAATTTGGCATGCATATGCGGTTGGCCCGACAAGGACACGGTGGCTATCGTATTGCCATGATAGCCGCGCGCGCGGCCAATGATCTTGCGGCGATTGGGCTCGCCTTTGGCGGTGTTGGTGTACCACAACAGTTTGATTGCGGTGTCATTCGCCTCGGACCCCGAACACTGGAACATCACCCGGTCCATGTCGACCGGAGCCATGCCAATCAGGCGCTCACCCAATTCCGCAACACGTGGGTGCGAACGGTTGTAGAAGGTGGGCGCAAAAGGCAGAACATCCATCTGGCGTTTGGCCGCGTTGGACAGGCGCTCGTTATGGTAACCCAACGAGACGCAACCCAGCCCGGAAAACCCGTCGATGATCTCATGCCCTTCGCTGTCGTAGATGAAGACACCCTTACCATGGGTGATCATGGTCGGGCCATTCTCGGCATGCTGACGCAAATTAGACTGCGGATGGACGTGATGCGCCCTGTCCTGTTCGATCGCGCGTCGGGCGTCAACGTTCATGGGGGATGCTCCAAAAGAAAACCTGCCGGGACTTCACCTTGTTATTGACTGAATTTCAATTTCGAAGTTTTTTGGTTTTTGTGAATGTTTTTCAGGCTAAAAACACATGAAACCTCTCCTCGATCTGCGCCACCTGCAATTGATCCAAGCCATCAATGAAACTGGCCGGATCACTGATGCCGCCAAAAAGCTGGGCGTGACACCTTCGGCCCTGTCGCATCGCCTGCGAGAGGCCGAGCGCAGACTGGATGTGCCCCTGTTCACCCGAATGCACAAGAAACTGCGCCGGACGCCCGCTGCCGACTACATGGCAATCGTGGCCGAGCGCATCCTGACCGATCTGAGCCGCGCGGAAGAGGACGTGCGGCGCATGAATGCCAACGTACAACATGTCGTACGCCTGTCGGTTGAAGCCTACAGCAACTATCGCTGGCTGCCCTCGTTCATCAAGTTCATGAAGGCGCGCACCGACGGGATTGATATCCAAATCATGGCTGGCGCGCGCAGCGACCCGCTGAGCGGGCTACTAAACCGGCATCTGGACATCGCGATTACCTCTGGCACGGTCTCGCAAGCCGGGCTCAGCAGCATCAAACTGTTTGACGACCCTTTGCTTTACATCATGCCACCGTCACATCGTCTGGCGGATCACCCATATGTGGAAGGGTCTGATATCGTAGGTGAGCCATTTATCACCTATACCAAGATCCCAGAGCCTGACCGCGAATTCGCGCTGTTGTTCCGCCCGACGGACAGCTACCCGAAATGGGCTGCAACTGTCGAATTGCCCGAAGCGATTGTCGAGTTGGTTGCCTCGGATCTGGGTACCAGTGTGCTTTCGAACTGGGCGCTTCAGTCAGCGCTCAAGGAAGGCCGCATCGTTGGCGCTCAGGTTACTCGGGACGGTATTTCCGTGCCGTGGCACGCAGTATTAAGGTCAGAGGATATGGAAGATGGTGATCCGATTTTACAAATCGCCAAGTTGTTGTCGGAATGGTGCAGCCTGCCTGACTGTGGGTTTCACATAACCTGACCGCAATAGGTCTAAAGTGCGATGTCAGCTAATGACACAAGGGGTTTCTCGTTCTTGACATGACGGTCAATGAGTTTCCGTTGCTGTTTGCCCGTCGGGATGAACCCGGCAGGCTCTGGCAACACATCCGTTTGTTTCAGTTCTGGGAACAGCACGAAAATCTCTTCTCGCGCCTCAGCGCTAATCGCCTTGAGCGCTTCGGGCCCGGTAAACAGGCTCTCTGACGGCGCGCCTTCAGCAAAGATGATCTCGTGCCGGTCAAACAGCAGGTGGAAGTATTCGACTTCCTGGACAGTCTTGTCCACGTAAACCCCAGGAAGGCTTGTCAATTTGATAGCCGGGACAAGAACCTCTGGGACGCCAAACATGCGTTCGGCAATGGACGAGCGGACAAGCATTCGATGCTGCCGCGATATCAACAGATCCCTCTGCGGAAATCCGTTTCCCAGAGACCCGGAAAGAATTCGAACCGGGTATAGCTTTGGGTTGGCATGAAGCTCTGATTCAGCGACCCGCCGTCTGCCGATCCATCGCACAGGCTGAGGGCCATGTTGACGTGTAAGGACCAGATCCGACAGTGTAATCTGTTCGACCCGCTCTGGCCCGGTCGTCGTTGAAATCAATGTTGACCCGGTGAAACAAGGTACCAGACTACTCTCATCGACAGGCGGCTGTCCCGAAGACCCTGGCCCTTCTGCGGATGAGATAACCTCCAGTGGAACTCCGCGCGGTGGGAAACTGCCAACAAAGGCCAGCCCTTCGGTTGTGCCAAACGAAGGTGAGGAATTGTTAATGTTGACACCAAGAACCTGATAGGTTTGCCCGGTGCTGTTGTCACGCAGCGTGATGCTGTATTCAGCCTCGATACGCGTCCCATCGGCATAGGTCGTACCATCAAAGCTCTGAGCACCGTTTAAGCGCTGGTTCCCGTCATTGTCGTCAAAATCGGAGTCCGATCCGGCGTCTGACACGTTTAGATCCGTCAGCGGGCCATTGCCGATCGTTATAAATTGACCGACAAGGTTTGACCCATCACCCTGGGTGATACCGCTCAGGCTTTCACCTCCAGTGATCGAGACCTGGCTGGCAGCCAAAGCGTGTACGATATAGTCAGCCATGTCCCCTCAGCTCACTTGCGGAACGCTTTTTCAGGCTAAAGGATTGTCGGCTTCTTGCAAACAGGCACAACAGATAAACATTGACGGATTCGCTATTGACGGACATTTCGCCCAAAGCAGCGCTACGTGAAAAGAGTTACAATCCACGGTCTGGTATGCTGCGGGCAAGCACATTCTCCAGCGCCTCAGCGGCAGCCTCCAGATTAGTGCAGGCAATGACCCCGATCTCGGTCAGCTGATCGGTCACATCCACAGGCAGGCTTGTATTCGTGCCTTCTGGTATCTCGTTCAACCGACCGCCGATCAGAACCGGCACATCCAACCCGGCCTCTTCCAACTTTTGCAACAGTGTTTTTGAGTACCGCAACGCCACGCCATTATACGTGCTAAGTGCAATGGCATCGGCCGCGTTTTGTTTGACCAAGGCCACAATGTGATCCGGGTCGCTTGAAACGCCACCATCTATGACAACAAATCCTGCTTTGCCGAACACGAGATCCAAAAGCATCTTCCCATGCTCGTGCACATCTGTGGTTGCAGTCAGAATACGGGCAGAAGACTTGGCCAAATGGGCCACTGCCCGACCGGCTTCAGAGGACATGAAACGCGCGGCGGCTTCTTCTAGTTCGCGATATGTTGTAGCGCTTACAATGGGAGTTCTGCGACGCGGCGCATCTGGCTTTTCTTCACCTCCGCCAAAGGCTTGCTCCAAAGCGCGCCCACCGATGCGACGCAGGGCCAGCAGCATCTCAAAGGGATCGTCTGTATTGATGCCACCTTTTGACAATCCCGCAAGAACCCGATCTGCAAAACGCTGACTTTCGCGTAGCAGCATATCGCTGATCCGATCAATCTCGGTCATGTCAAACAGGGGCAGATACCCCTCTGCCAGCTCGGTCAACCTGCTCAAATGACATTGTGCGTCGCAAATCTCGGTCACGTCGGGGATGCGCTCATTCTCGCTTACTGGAACCGGGTTCAGCGCGTGCCCGCTTGGTCGCAACCGCTGCGCCACAATATCGGACAAAAGATACGAGGACAGCCCTGCATAGTTTTCGGCACGCGATCCTTTGTAAAGCACCGTTGCGCCATAGATCTGCGACCCCGGAACCCCATCGCTGATCTGCGCCAAGGCGCGTTGAAATGCCAGACGCGTCAGGGGTTCGGTAAAATGATGGCCATAGCAAACAGCATAAGGCGCTCCGATCAGCCCGTTTACAATGTGCTTCTCAAGCAAAGCCTGACCCAAGACCGAGGTCAGGTCCTCGAATACTGCGGCGTATCCGTCATCCAGATTTGAGTGCACCAATACAGGAACAGGTTGCGCGGCAATCAGGCCAAGCGCCTTAACGGTGGCTTTTGTGGTCTCTATATCGTCTTGGTAGCCCGGCAGACGAAACGTGAAATGCTGCCCCAGATTGCCGATCGTTGTGGCCCCAGCCGCAAGTGCAGCGCATGTGTTTTCCAAAGCTGCCGGAAACCCCAGCATGAAATCACCGAAATGCATCGCCGCGGGGCTGGCTTGTGTCAGACGCGCAAACGCGTCCGCGTCCTTTAGGATAACACCTGTTCCACGCACGATTTCGGTTCTTTGATGTCTCGGAAACCCCATCGACCAATCCAGACACATACCAAAGCGATCAACCCGTGCACCGCGCTGGGCGCAGGTATCATACACCCTTCGGATGGCATCAATACTGTGGGACACGTCCCGAAATCCAAGATGCGCATGCTGCATAACCTGCCCGGACCGGATCATGGACTTCTTGTAGTCAATCTCGTTCTTGTACCCGGTCGCGACCTGGAAAGCACTGCTGCCGACACGCCAGTCCGACACCATTTTTTTACCACAGCTCAACAGCTCTGGGCCGCTGATCAGGTCCTGCTCTGGCAGAAGCGCCGCTCTGTCAATTCTGAGGTTTCGATCGTCCATTTCGCCACAATGGCCAATTCAGTGCAGCAGGCAAGTCTATTAACCCCAGCGATTTCCGGTGACGAAGGCACCTAGATACTCTCCCAAGGGAAACTGTCCAACCGTTCAATCCCTGTTTCGGTTACCAGCACCTGAGTTTCCAGTTTGACACTTTCCGACCCCTCCTCCCCAACAAGACTTTCGACGCAGACGACCATTCCCGGCTCGATTACTCCCGACATGGCGGTCTCATCGAAATCGACATGCAACGGGATGACAGGCCATTCATCTGCCATGCCCACGCCATGGACCGCCAGCGAATATCGATAGTCAACATGCCGTTCAGGAATGCGCCAGCTTCTTTCGTTAAACTCGGCAAATGTCATCCCCGGCTTCAACACATCCAGGTTATGGTAGATCTGATCGAGAGCCGTCGCATAGATCCGCCGCTGGGTATCCGTCATCGGGGTATAACCACAGGTCCAACTGCGGCTGAGGTCCGCGCAGTAACCGTACGGGCCAATCATATCTGTATCAAACGATATCATTTCACCCAATCGGCATACCCGGTCCGAACATTCTTTGTACCAAGGGTTTGTATTAGGACCGCAGGTCAAAAGCTTGGTTTCAAGCCAATCTCCGCCCGAACGTGCATTCTCAAAATGAAGATGGGCCCATAGCTCGCGTTCGGTTACGCCGGGAACTGAATGTTCGTAGATACGTGCCATCCCAGCTTCGCAGACGCGAATGGTCCAACGCATCAGTTCGATTTCGTCAGGGGACTTGATCGAGCGCGCGCGCTCCGTCAATTCACCCCCTTCCACGAAAGTTAGACCGCGCTTTTGAAGCGCGTGAAGTCCCGGGCCGTCCAGCCTGTCTGCAGCAAAGCGGCGATTGCCACCACCATGTTGGCGGATTACGTCAGCTATTTCATCAGCCCAACCTTCAACGCCAACAGGGGCTTTGTCGCCCTTTGTCATGAACATCCATGACACGGCGGTTCGAATTTCGTCGATACCGGGCAAACCATTGTTCAGGTGTTCACAGCCCTTGAACTCCCACAGGATTGCTGGGCCGCCCGCCAGGATCATCGCATAACGAACCGGATTGTGGCCCGTCCAAATCTGCATGTTCGAGCTGTCGACCGCATAGCGGATATTAATCGGATCATAGAGCAACAGACCTGCCACATCATGCTGTGCCATCTGCTGTCGCAATCGGGCCAATCGATAGGCACGGGCCGCATCCAGAGTGGCCTGTGGGACTGGGCTGATCAGCGGCTTATCCGCACCGTCGCGGTTCAGGTAGGTTAGCTTGCGCTCATCCTTGAAGGCAGGGCGCACCTGAGTCATGACACGGAACGCCCATAGAAACCAATTTGTTCTTCGGCGGAAAAATAAACGCCAGGGGTCTCATAAAACGAGAAAATCGCGATCACGCGTTCGGTGTCGCCTTGAACAGGTACAACACGGTGCGGTGTATTCACCCCACGGAACACATTAAGCGCGCCGGGCAACGGCATGATCCGTTTTACTTCCGGGTCCTTCCCGGCCAGAACAGCGACAACACCTTCATAGTTTTGGTCATCCGGCGTGCGCAGGTCTTTGCGATACTCAAGCTCACCGCCCACCTCAGGGGCCTGCAACAAGATCGTCGTCGTGAATTCCGAGCGGTCGAAATGCCAGTTCAACCCTTCGCCATCCCGTGTTGCCTGCACGTTCACACGCGCCATGGGGTCATCCATCTGATACAGCTTTTCTTTGCCCATTGTTGCAGCCAGAAAGTCGGCGAAGGGTTGCCATTCGTATACATCGATCACCGGGTTGCCCTCTAGCTGATCGGCGCACAGCGTGTGGTTGACAGTTTTCGATTTGACCATCGCCGGATGCGCATCGTCGATGCCGGGCATATCATCTTTGAAGTAGACGTTGTGTTTGCGCGCATGCCTGAATGAGACTGTGTCCAACGCGGGTTTCGCCGCATCTGCAGCTTGCTGTGCGATGCCAGGCTTAAAAAATCCTGGCAGGTTGAACATGCCGTCAGATGCCAGGTCTGCCCGACACTTTTTCACCAGTTTCTCGTATTCCCGGCTGTCAGGTCTGTGCAAAGGGTATTTTTCAAGATCCAGCAAGTGCTTCATGGCGCGTCCTCCTTTACTTCATTGAAGTTCAGTTTATGACAAAAGCAACCAGGAAAATTATTGGGTATCATAAGTTTTACTATGGGCTATGGGCGCACTCTTCCGCCTCTGACCGCGTTGCGCGCCTTTGAAGCCGCAGCCCGATGTGGCAGTTTCGTATTGGCTGGGAAAGAACTGAGCGTCAGCTCGGCCGCAATCAGTTTACAGATCAAAACCCTTGAGGATCATCTCGGCAAAAAACTGTTTGTCCGCAAAGGCAACCGGATTTCGCTGACGGATGCGGGTGAAATGATGTACCCCAAACTCGCCCGCGCCTTTGAGGAAATGTCTGAAGCCGCTCGGATCGTACGCAGCGATACGTCAACCCGGCAGTTGGTTGTCAGCGTGCTGCCGGCATTGGCTGAGTTGTGGTTTCTGCCCAAAGCCATCACGTTTACCGAAAAAACCGGAATATCGCTGGATGTTCGCGTTCAAGAAGACCCGATCGACTTTGAACGTGAAGCCATCGACATACGTCTGACCTATGGCACGGCGCTTTATCCGGGTTACCGGGAAACTCGCCTGTTTTCAGATGTTGCGATACCGGTCTGCGCCCCCTGGTTCTGTGAAGCATATCCAAACATGGATGAAGCACTGACAAATGTCCCGGACAACAAATTCATCCACAACAAATGGGGCTCAAACTATGCAAGCGAGCCACTTTGGTCGGATTGGAGGCGCCAGGTCGAGTCTGATGCAACGCCGTTTTCTGATGCGGGTTTGACGATCAACGATTTGACCTTCGCCATCGCAACAGCCAAGCGGGGGGCCGGTATCGCGTTGGTGCCTTCCGTCCTTGCCAAAACGGACCTTGCATCGAGGCTACTCGTTATCCCGTCGAAACATGCCTTGAAAATGAAAAAGGACTATGTTTGCGTGATCCCGCATGCGCGTTTCGATACCTCTGCCGTCCGTCAGTTCAGCGCGTATCTGGCACTGAATTGGGCATGAGCGAGCACCGGCACACCGTTAGTTAATCAACGCTTGATCGCTTAGATGATGGTCTTTGCCCAGGGCAAGTCCCTGAGTATTTGTTTCGAATGTCACGTTCATAGCGCACAAAGGCAGAGGCTGCTCAGCGCGGCTGACCACCGATTGCCAATGTAATTTCGTGCGCCGCCTCAAGGACCATTTCGCCAAAGTAAGCAGCGTTCGCTTTGTTGATCCGCGCAGTTGGGCCCGACACGGAAATACCCGCACATGCGACGCCAAACTGGTTTTGAATTGCCGCTCCGGTGCAGGACATACCGTCGTAACGCTCCTCATCATCGAAGGACCAACCGCGTTGTCGGATCAGCGTTAGATCTTCAAACAGCGAAACCGCTGATCTATGCGTGCGATCTGTGTAAGGCTCAAACGTAAGGTCCGATGTCAGCCTGCCCAAGGCATCCTGGCTAAGCTCGGCCAGCAATGCCTTTCCGGTCCCCGACGCGTACATCGGCGTCCGCGCGCCGGGCGGAAAAAAGGCCCTGATCGGATTGCTGGTTTCGATCTGATTGACGAATACCACATAGCTTCCATCTGGCATTGCCATGTTCGCCGTCTCACCCGAGTCGCGCATAAGCCTGCGCAGGATAGGTCGACCAATCTCAACCACGCTGTTGCGGTTCAGATAAGACGCACCGGTCCGATACGCCTCGATCCCGATCATCCATTCCTGGCGTTGCTCATCAAAACTGACATAGCCGCGGTTGGACAGCGTCGTCAGTATGCGATGCGTCGTAGCCGTTGGCACGCCCGTCTCACGGCTGAGGTCGCTCAGCGTGCAGCGTTCCAGCGTCGCCAGGGTTGTCAATGTCTCCAAAGCCCGGTCGAGGGATTGCAGTGTTCCGGCCGAACTTTCCTTGAACAGTGACTTGGGCCTGCCGCGCGGCTTTTTGTGATTCTCCATGGGGATTTTCCTATGTGGTCCACAGGTTACTTTTAGGCTTCGCTGCGGATTTTTTCAAATTTGAAAAATTTCCTTTCCAAAGTGAAAAACGATCTTACCCATGTGTTTCAATGTGCTAAGTAGTTTTTTCGCTATATGAAAAACTTTTTCGAGAAAATTGCAAACCCCAAGCATTGGTAACATCATATTACCAAAGAGGAGGGGCAAGCCATGTCTCAACAAAACCCAGTATTCATCCCGGGGCCCACAAATATCCCCGATCGTCTGCGTCTTGCGATGCAGGTTCAGACACAGGACCATCGTGCGCCCGATTTTGTTGAAACGTTTGCCCCTGTGTTGGAAGACACCAAGCGGGTATTTGGTACGACAAGCGGTCAGATCATCACCTTCCCGGCCAGCGGGACGGGGGGATGGGAAGCAGCCGTCACCAACACGCTTAGCCCCGGTGATACGGTTCTGGTTGCGCGCTATGGCATGTTCAGCCATCGCTGGATCGACCTGTGTCAGCGTCACGGGCTGGATGTGCGGATCATCGAATGCGCGTGGGGCAGCGGTGCGCCGGCAGACAAGTTTGCCAAGGCTCTGGAGGCCGACAAGGCCCATGAGATCAAGGCGGTTTTGGTCACCCATAATGAGACGGCGACTGGCGTACGTTCGGATATTGCACCGGTACGTAGGGCGATGGATGCCAGCACTCATCCGGCGATGCTGTTTGTGGATTGCGTCAGCTCGTTGGCCTCGATGCCCTTCGCGTTTGACGACTGGGGCGTTGATATCGCGGTCTCGGGCTCGCAGAAGGGCTTCATGCTGGCCACCGGTATGGCGATCTTGTGTGTCAGCCCCAAGGCGCTGGCGGCAATGGAGACGGCACAGCTGCCGCGTACCTTCTTTGACTTCCGCGACATGATGAATGCCAACGCATCGGGCGGCTTTCCTTACACCCCGCCGCTGCAGATGATCTATGGCATGCGCGAAAGCCTGAAGATGCTGTTCGAGGAAGGCTTGGACAATGTCTATGCCCGCCACTTCCGCCTGGCCGAAGGCGTGCGCAAGGCCACTTCGGCCTGGGGTCTGGAGCTGGTGGCGCAGTCGCCGGATCTCTACTCGGACACCGTCAGCGCGATCTATGTGCCCGACGGGTTCGACAGCAATGCGCTGACGGATCACGCCTTCAACGCATATGGTGTCAGCTTTGGCATCGGGTTGGGCGAGATGAACGGCAAGGCCTTCCGCATCGGCCATCTGGGCAGCCTGACGGACGTGATGGTTCTGTCCGGTCTGGCCACGATCGAAATGGCCATGGCCGATCTGGACTATCCGATCGAGCTGGGCCGCGGTGTGGCCGCAGCGCAGGAATACTTCCGCACGGGCCGTGCCACACCCATGCAATCTGCAGCGTAAGGAGGCTCTGATGTTGGATGCAATGACCACAGCCGATTGCCTGACCATCGCCGATATGCGCGAGGCGCATGAGCGGATCAAACCCCATATCAACCGCACCCCCGTGTTGCGGTCGGAGTATCTGGACGATCTGACCGGCGCGCAGCTGTTCTTCAAGTGCGAGAACTTCCAGGAGGCGGGCGCTTTCAAAGTGCGCGGGGCCTGCAATGCGGTCTTTGGCCTGAATGACGAGGCCGCCGAGCGCGGCGTCTGCACGCATTCTTCCGGCAACCATGCGCTCAGCCTGTCTTATGCGGCGGGCCGCCGGGGCATTCCCTGCAACGTGGTGATGCCGCGCACGGCACCGCAGGCCAAGAAGGACGCGGTGCGCCGTTATGGCGGGATCATCACCGAATGCGAGCCTTCGACCACATCGCGCGAGGCAGTGTTTGCCGAAGTGCAGGCTCGTACGGGTGGTGAATTTGTGCACCCCTACAACGACCCGCGCGTGATTGCGGGGCAAGCGACCTGCTCGGCGGAATTGCTGGAACAGACCGAGGGGCTGGACGCGGTGGTTGCCCCCATTGGCGGCGGCGGCATGATTTCGGGCACCTGCCTGACCTTGTCGAACCTGGCGCCCGAGGTTCAGATCTATGCCTCAGAACCGGAACGGGCCGACGATGCCTATCGCAGCTTCAAGGCCGGTCACATCATCGCCGATGACGCGCCAGTCACCATCGCCGACGGTCTGAAAGTGCCGCTGAAAGAAAACACCTGGCACTTTGTGTCGAACTTCGTGCGCGACATCCACACCGCCAGCGAGGACGAGATCATCGCGGCGATGAAGATCACCTGGAAATACCTGCGCATCGTGATGGAGCCCAGCTGCGCCGTGCCGCTGGCCACCATTCTGAAGCACCCCGAAGCCTTCAAAGACAAACGCGTCGGCGTGATCATCACCGGCGGCAATGTGGATCTGGACAAACTGCCCTGGACCTTGGGCTGAGGAGGAAGAGAGATGAATATGCCTGTAAACATCGAGCAACTCGAAGTCGGCTACGACATTCCCGCCGCCATCGGCATGGACGCATCCGAGATCCAGACCCCGGCACTGGTGCTGGATCTGGACGCGCTGGAACGCAACATCCAGAAGATGGGCGATTACGCCAAGGCCCACGGCATGCGCCACCGGGTGCATGGCAAGATGCACAAATCCGTCGACGTGGCGCAGCTGCAGGTCGAACTGGGCGGCGCCTGTGGCATTTGCTGCCAAAAGGTCTCGGAGGCCGAGGTGTTTGCCCGTGGAGGTATCAAGGATGTTCTGGTCTCCAACCAGGTGCGTGACCCGGCCAAGATTGATCGGCTGGCGCGGATGCCCAAGCTGGGTGCGCGCACGATCTGCTGTGTGGATGACATCGACAATGTCAGCGATCTGTCCGAAGCGGCTGAGCGCCACGGCACCCAGATCGAATGTCTGGTCGAGATCGACTGCGGCGCGGGTCGCTGCGGCGTGACCACCACGCCCGAGGTCATCGCCATCGCCAAGGCCATCGACGCGGCCCCGGGGCTGAAGTTTGCCGGTATCCAGGCCTATCAGGGCGCGATGCAGCACATGGATCTGTATGAGGATCGCAAAGCCAAGATCGACATCGCCGTGGCGCAAGTCAAAGACGCCGTGGACGGGTTGAAGGCCCAAGGGCTGGACTGTGACATCGTCGGCGGCGGCGGCACCGGGTCGTATTACTTCGAAAGTACCTCGGGCGTGTACAATGAACTGCAATGCGGCTCTTACGCCTTCATGGACGCCGATTATGGCCGCATCCTTGATGAAAACGGCAACCGCATCGACCGGGGAGAGTGGGAGAACGCCTTCTTCATCCTCACCAGCGTCATGAGCCATGCCAAGGCCGACAAGGCCATCGTGGACGCGGGCCTCAAGGCCCAATCCGTGGACAGCGGCCTGCCGGTGATCTTCGGGCGCACGGATGTGGAATATGTCAAATGCTCGGACGAGCACGGCGTGGTCGCCGACCCCGACGGTGTTCTCAAGGTCAATGACAAGCTTCATCTGGTGCCCGGTCACTGTGACCCGACCGCCAATGTGCATGATTGGTATGTGGGTGTTCGGAACGGCAAAGTTGAAGCGCTTTGGCCGGTCTCCGCGCGCGGCAAGGCTTACTAGCCGCCGCACATGCGTCCCGGGCGGCAGTTATCCCTTCCCTTGCCGCCCGGACCTGCACCCCAAAGCTCAAGGAAAAGGTCATGAAAGATATGACAGACAAACCCCTGCTGATCGTTGGAGAAGACCTCTGCCAGCAACTGGTCGGACGCCGCGAGGCCTTCGACGCGGTTCAGGACGTCTTTGCCGCCATGGCGCGTGGCGACGCCTATAACTTCCCCGTCATTCGTGAGGCAATCGGATATGCTGATGCGCTTTATGGCTTCAAATCCGGCTTTGACCGAGCCGGTCAGGTGCTGGGTGTCAAATCCGGCGGCTACTGGCCCGGCAACATGGACAAGGGCTTGACCAATCACCAGTCCACCGTCTTCCTGTTCGACCCCGATACCGGGCGGCTCTCGGCACTGGTCGGCGGCAATTACCTGACCGCCGTGCGCACCGCTGCATCCTCGGCCGTGTCGATTGCCCATCTGGCGCGCAAGGATGCCAAGGTGCTGGGCATGGTCGGCGCAGGCCACCAGTCGACCTTCCAGCTGCGCGCCGCCGCCGAGCAGCGCGACTTTGAAAAAGTCGTCGCCTGGAACCCACACCCCGAGATGCTGCCCCGCCTGGGCGCGGTCGCAACCGAGCTGGGTCTGGAGTTCGAGGCCGTCAGCCCAGAGGACCTGGGTGCACAGGCGGATGTCATCATCACCATCACCTCGGCCTTCGAGCCACTGCTGATGAAAGACTGGATCAAACCCGGCACCCACCTAGCCTGCATGGGCACCGACACCAAAGGCAAACAAGAGGTCGACGCCGCGCTGGTCGCAGCCGCCACAGTCTTCACCGACGAGGTCGCACAGTCCATCACCATCGGCGAGGCCCAGCACGCTATTAAGGACGGCACTCTTGCCGAAGACCGGATCACCTCCATAGGTGCGGTCATCAACAATGATCATCCCGGAAGAACTTTCGAAAACGAAGTCACCCTTTTCGATGGCACTGGCGTCGGACTACAAGACCTCGCCGTCGCCAATGTCGCAGCTCGGATGGCGGAAGAGACAGGAAACGTAACACGCGTGGTACTTTGAAATAGGCCCGATTACGCCTCTTCAGCCGCGCGTTTCGAGGCGATCATGTCCAAAAGTTGTTCTTTGGTTCGCCGTATGTGGCGGACCAAAACATCGCAGGCTTCATCAGTTTTGCCTTCTTGCGCCAACTGCAGCAGGTCGCGGTGGTCCTTCTTTGCCGGTTCACGCTGTTTCATCACACTCAGATGCATACGAACATAACGGTCAGATTGAAGATTGATGCGGTCCAACAATTCATTGGTCAGTTTACGTTGCGAGGCGGCGTAAAGCGCCGAATGGTATTTGTAATTCAAAATGCCCCACTTACCCACGTCGTTTTCGTCATAAGACGCTTCCATCTGGGTCAAAATCTCATCGCACCGCGCGAAATCAGCGGATGTCATATTCGGAATGGCACGGCGAAACAGATCCACTTCGATCAGGATGCGCAAATCGAAAATCTCGCCTATTTCACTGAGGGAATGCTTGGTGACTGAACCGCCTCGGTTGTTGGCCCATTGCACCAGACCTTCGGCATTCAGACGTTTAAGCGCTTCACGGATCGGCATCCGTGAAACATCATATTCTTCGGCCAGAGCTTCTTGCCGGATCGTTTCACCCTCGGAGAGCTCACCGCTCAGGATGCGTTCACGCAGGTCATTTGCAATAACCTCCGGTAAGCTCTGCTTGGTGATTGCGCGTTTACCTGCCATTTCAGATTTTGCCCTGCAGTATTTCAGATAGGGGTACCCATTTTTTGCAGCCTCTCCAAGCCGAACCAAAGAACTGGCATCGGCGGGACGAATCCGCGTGAACGGATACGGGATCGGAGATTGCGCATTCAAACACCCCAGGTATCCGACAAACGATACCCGCCTGGCCACGGGTCGTCGGGATCAAGCATGTGCTGATGAATACCAGTGATCCAACCGCGCCCGCTGATCTCTGGTATGATCGCCGCGCGATCCCCAACCTGCGCCGTGCCGACGATCCGCCCGGTGAAGCGCGACCCGATGATCGAGACCGCTTCGAAACTCTGACCAGGCTTCATCAGCCCTTTCGCCGCCATCAGCGCCATCCGCGCCGACACCGCTGTTCCCGTGGGCGAGCGGTCAACCTTACCCGGCTGGATCGCCACCGCAGACTTTCCGGAGAGGCCCGTTTCGATTTCACTGAGCGGGCCGCAAAAGGCGCAGAACGAGATATGGTCCCAATCCGGGTTCTCGGGATGCGAAAACCCAAGCTGTTCATTTGCGGCATTGGTGATCTTTACGCCCAACCGGGCGATATCGCGGGCTTCGTGCTCAGCGATTTCAAATCCCAGCGCCTTTGCGTCGACAACTGCGAAACTGTCGCCGCCATAGGCTGTATCCACGATGATCGTGCCCATCCCCGGCACCTCAAGCGGGACCGACAGTTTGTCGGCGAAACTGGGCAGGTTCTGCACGAAAATGCGCTGCGCCTTGCCGTTGCTGCATTCCGCCCGCACCCGGACCAATCCACCCGGGGCCTCAAGCACCATGTGCGTTTCGGGTTCCTGCATCGGGATGATCCCGCCATCCAGCAACACAGTCGAGACACAGATCGAGTTCGATCCGGACATGGGTGGTGTGTCTTCGGGTTCCATGATGATCCACGCAGCGTCAGCTTCTGGATGTTTCGGGGGCACCAGCAGATTGACATGGCGGAACACACCACCCCGCGGTTCGTTCAGCACAAAGTTGCGCAGGGTTTGGTCCTGCGCAATGAAACTGCGTTGCGCCCAAACCGTGTCGCCGGGTGGCGGGCTGACGCCCCCAACAATCACATCCCCCACTTCGCCTTCAGCATGAGCCGAGATCACATGTATCGTTTTGCTGCTACGCATTTGGTTCCTCAGTCATGGTATGCGACAGGCGCTCGGCGCCTCGAATTCGATTTGACGGCAATCGCCCATCTTCCGGGTCAAAACCGTGTGGATGCATAAGGCGTCACATCAAGCGCCAGTTTCCTATCAATGGCCAGATCTGCAATCAGTTCAGCCGTGCCTGCGGACTGTGTAAGCCCCAGATGGCCATGGCCGAAAGCATAAAGGACCTGCGGTGCCCGCGCCGTGCGGTCGATAACCGGCAGGCTGTCAGGCAGAGACGGACGAAAACCCATCCATTGCTTGCCCCCTTCCAAGTTGAGCTTGGGCAGGAACCGTCCGGCTTTGGCCAGCAACGTGTCGGCGCGTTTGTAATTCGGGGCGAGTTTCAACCCTCCGAGTTCGACCGCACCGCCGACACGCACACCGTCGTTTATCCGTGTCACAACAAATCCGTGCCCGCCAAACGTTAGATGCGTACGCAGGTCAAAGGCTCCTTTGGGCAGGGTGGTATTATACCCGCGCTCTGTCTCAAGAGGAATGTGATCCCCTAGCGTCTTGGCCAATTGATGTGACCACGCCCCTGCCGCCACGATCACCTGATTGGCTGAAACTTCACCGCTGGCAGTTGTCAGGCGAACCCCCGCTTCGGTTGGCGTCAGAGAAGTGACACCTGCAATCTCAACACGACCTCCTCTCGCGGTGAACTTCGCCGCCAGATGGCTGGTCCAAAGGGCCGGATCGACCGTGTTCATCCAGGTGGGCGTAAAACCTGCATGGGTAAACCGATGATCAAGACCGGGCTGAATCTCGGCAATTGCATCCAGACTGTCCAACAGATCAAAGGGAATGCCATGGTCCCGGCGCAAGTCCCAAGTGGGCAAGCTGGCACGGAACTCGGCTTCGCCTTCGAACAGCTGCAACTGACCATCGCGCTGCATCAGCGCCTCGCCATCCACGTCTTTGATCTGACGCTCCAGCGCCGCCCGGCAATAGTCCATCAGCGCAGCTTGCGCCGACAGCGACGCGGCGTAGTGGTCCCGACAACTGGCTCGCCAGAACCTCAGCATCCAGGGTGCGATATTCAATGCATAAGCGGGCGGCACCGACAGCGGACCCAAAGGATCGAGCAGCCATTTCGGCGCTTTGCGCATGATCCCGGGCGTGGCAAGCGGCACGATATCTGTAAAGGCAAACGCCCCGGCATTGCCTTTCGACGCCCCTGCCCCGATACCTTCGCGGTCCAGCACCAGAACCTGCTTGCCGCGCTTTTGCAGCTCCAGCGCAGCGCTGATTCCGACGATACCCGCGCCGATTACAACAATATCCGCTTTTGTGTCTTGCTGCATGGCCAGATGTTCTCAAATCTTGCTTCATGTCCGGGGACCGAATTACACCGGTCCCCGGTTTTTATGTCACAGGTAGATCCCAGCGCAGAACGGATCGTTGCGCGCGAAGATCAATTTACCCTCAGCCATGACATGGGCCTGCCCCGTCAGGGTTGGGATGACTCCACCGTTAGGACCGGGCTGATAGCTCAGCCGGTAGGGGGTGCCGATCACACTTTCCTGTATGATCTCCTCCCCCGGAGCCAGCACCCCATCAGCAGCCAAACAGGCCAGACGCGCCGAACTGCCCGTGCCGCATGGGGACCGGTCGTATTCATCGTCCGGGCACAGCACAAAGTTGCGGCTGTGAATACCTTGCGATTGGGATTTGCCCTGCAAGATCACGTGATCCACGTCTTCTCCGTTCTCGCCGGTCACACCCTGCGCGATACAGGCTTCGCGGATGGCAATGGTCAGATCCGTCAGGGCGCGGATGTTGCCGGTCTCAACCGCAATCGGGCTGGGGTCGACAATAAAGAACCAGTTTCCGCCATAAGCCAGATCACCCGTCACCTGCCCGTGGCCTTCAACTTCAATCGAAACCGACGCCCGAACTCGGCGGCTTTCAATATTGGTGACGCGTACAGTATTGGCGTCCAGCAGTTCGACCGAGATCAGACCCGCCGGAGTTTCGATCCTGAGCGTGCCCGGCGCAATCCGACCCAGATGCGCCAGCGTCACCCCCAGTCCGATGGTGCCATGTCCGCACATGCCTAAAACCGCGTCGGCATCGAAATAGATCACACCGGTTTCACAGTTCGGGTCTTCGGGGGGCACCAGAAGCGCGCCCACCATTCCGGGTTGTCCGCGTGGCTCCAGCAGAACCGATTTATAGAACGCCTCATGCTCGGTGGCCAACAGACGGGCACGCTCGGCCAGCGGCCCCGATCCCAGATCAGGGCCACCATCCAAAATCACCCGTGTGGGCATCCCACCGGTGTGGCTGTCGATCACATGCATTCAGCAATCACCCCACCCTGGCTTGACCAGTCGGCAAACCAGGTGCGGAAAAGGTTGTATTGCTGTTCGCAATAATTGCGCTGCGCATCCGACAATTCATCGGTTTCAACAAAATGCAGGCGGTATTCCTCTTCCCCGTTTAGAACCAGCAGATGTTTGTAATACAGCACCAGATCAGTGCCCTCGTCAAAGCTGGCCAACACACCAAAGGCTTCTTCCAACTCGCGCGCACGCTGACGGGCGTCGGCATGACCGGCCGCTGCTTTCTGGCACAAGGCGGCCAACAGCAAGGCCTCTTTCGGCAGCGCCGTTCCAATCCCGGTGATCGAGCCGGTGGCCCCGCAATTTACAAAGCCGTGATAGACTTCAGTGTCTACACCCACCATCAGCGTGACCTGATCGTCTTGCGAGGTGATATGCTCTGCCGCATAGCGCAGGTCATCCTTGCCACCGAATTCCTTGAACCCTACTAGGTTAGGATGTTCGGCCCGCAGGGCAAAAAACAGATCGACCCTTGTGGCAAATCCATAGACCGGGCTGTTGTAAATGATGGCCGGAACGTCGGGTGCTGCGGACAGTATGGCCTTGAAATGATTGCGCTGTGCCGCGACAGAGGACCCACGTGACAGTACGCGGGGGATAACCATAAGCCCCGCCGCGCCCACCTTTTGCGCGTGCGCTGCCAGTGCCACGGCGGATTTCGAGTTGATCGCGCCTGTGCCGACAACCACCGGCAGACCGGCGTCGACCAAACGTTCCACGCCTTCCATCCGTTCAACATCCGACAGCAAGGGCCAGTCACCCATTGAGCCGCAATACACCACGGCAGACATGCCTGCCGCAATCATTTCCTTACCCTTTTTAACGAGGCTATCGAAATCCGGTGTTCGATCCGTTTTGCACGGGGTCATTAGGGCGGGCATGGTACCAGTGAAGATGTTTTGAGACATGAAGATAACGTTCCTCAAGGTTGTAGGGGTGTGAGCGCTTTGCGCGTGTATGCTTGGTGTTTACAGGTGGCTGAGAAATTTCCCGTGGGTTTCATTGGCTCAAGCGAAATGTAAAATGCGACCCCTTTCGAATATGCCCGAAGGCTCGGAATTTGTGACACAAGTCTTGGGTCACTATAGACGCAGGGTTTCAAACGCAGTCCTCCTGAATCATCTGGCAGTGATGCTGTATCGGATTTTGTATCCAAAATCCAGTTCTGTTTGACCGAAGGAAGCCACATCCTGGAAATCAGCACAGGTAAGCACGTTGCGTTTCGTGAACAGGCTTGGGGCAGTCATTGTAATTAAGCCCATGGCTGCCCATTAAGTTCTGCAACCAGCGCCCCGTGCACCCGAATAGTCAGTTCCGACGGACTGGAAAAAATGCCGCCCATCTGCAACAGGCTTTTTTTGTCGGTGAACTCCGTAACGCGACATGGACAGCATCAGGCAAATAATGAGACAACACCGCAAACCGGTACCTAAGACAATCCACCTGGCAAAAGCCTGTGTTCTTTCGGCTTTGTCGGATTGGTCCCAAAGATACCTTTTGTGGAGCGCGCCATCCAAAACGCGGCTTCGGATGAATTGACATTGAAGGAGAGACCGATGGAAATCAGGCCTTTCGGCGTTGAGATGTGGATGAATGAGTTCGAAACCAAGTGCGATCTCAACCTGGCAGAAACCTGTGTGGAGTCTATCACACTAGGTGAGCTGTTTGAGATGGTTGGCCAGCATAATCATATTCTGAATGATCTGTCGGCCCTAAAGATGACATATGGCGCAATCGAAGGATCTCATCGTTTGCGTGACGCTATCTGCAGTCTGTATGAAAATCAGACCCGCGACAATATTCTGACGACCCATGGAACAATCGGGGCCAATTCACTGGTACATCAAACATTGGTTTCGCGCAGTGATCATGTGATTTCGGTGATCCCAACCTATCAGCAACATTACTCGATCCCTGAAAGCATCGGCGCTGATATCGAACTCTTGCACCTGACACCGGAAAACGCGTTTCTGCCCGATCTCGACAAGCTGCGCGCTATGGTTCGGCATGACACGCGGTTGATTGCAATCAATAATCCGAACAACCCGACCGGCGCTTTGATGGACCGCACCATGCTGGAACAGATTGTCGAAATAGCGCGCAGCGTCGGTGCGTGGCTCTTATGCGACGAGGTGTATCGCGGCACCGATCAGAAGGGTGATGGATTTACGGCCGCCATAGCCGATCTTTATGAAAGAGGGATCAGCACGGCGGGTATGTCCAAGGCGTATTCGTTGGCAGGGTTGCGGGTCGGTTGGATCGCGGGACCGAAAGAGATGCTGCATGACGTGATGATCCATCGCGACTACAACACTATCTCGGTTGGGAAGGTTGACGAATTGCTCGCGGCCATGGCGCTTGAGAACCGTGACAAGATTCTGGCCCGTGCCCGACGGATCACCCGTGAGAACCTGCGTATCGTAGAAAATTGGATCGCAAACGAACCATTGCTGAGTTGGGTACCGCCAAAATCAGGTACCACCGCGCTACTCAAGTACGACCTGCCGATGTCTTCACGCGACTTGTGTGTTACGCTTTTAGAAGAAGAAGGCGTGATGCTGACACCTGGCAGCGCGATGGATATGGAGGGCTGGCTGCGGCTTGGCTACTCCAATCCGACGGCGGATCTTAAAGCAGGGCTGGAAAAGTTCTCAGGCTTTTTGGCGCGCCACAGCACGGCGAAAGATGCAGGGCACTGACGGCGCTTGGCATGGCTGGCTGTTCGGCGACCCCTGGATAGTACGCCCCGACGCATTCAGCTTTCGGACTTCCTGGCGCTTTTGCCGACGGAATTCCCCGGAGCGATAGAGAAAAGCTGGCGGCAACGTGGTCTTAGCGCAACTCGCTCATTAGCCGTTGTTGCATCGCCAAGCCGATCATTTTCGGCCCATTTCGCATTCCTGCTGGTGTCCAGGCGATGCAACTGTTTCGATCGCCTAGACACGTTACTCGGGTTGTAACGAGCCAAATGCTTAAGCAACAAGCCCATCGGCCCGGTTGCACAAAGCCCGCCCTCAAGCTCAGCGTTACCGTTTACCCGCAACAATGCGATCCAAGATCAGCGCACAGAACAAGATTGCAAGGCCAGCAAGAATACCCTGTCCCGCCGCCGCGTATTGCAAGGCTTCCAATACGTCTTCGCCCAAGCCCTTTGCCCCGATCAGGGAAGCAACGACAACCATGGCAAGTGACATCAGAATGGTTTGGTTAACACCAGCCATGATCGTTTTGTGGGCCAGCGGCAAATCCACACGCCAAAGCAGGTAGCGAGGCGTTGCGCCAAACGCCAGCGCTGCTTCTCGAACAGTTTCTGGGACCTGCTGAAGACCCAGCACTGTAAAGCGGATAACCGGTGGGCTACCGAAGATCATGGTTGCAACAACGCCCGCGGGCTTGCCCGATCCGATGAAGGCCACAACTGGGATCAGATAAACGAAGGATGGCATCGACTGCATGAAATCCAGAATGGGACGAACGATGGCAAAGGCACGTGGGCGACGAGCGCAATAAATGCCCAATGGAATTCCCAGGGTAATCGAGATCAGCGCCGCCGCGCCCAGCAGGGCAATCGTGGTCATCGCTTTTTCCCAAAAATCCAACAGACCCAGATAGGCAAGTGCAGCACCGGTAAAGATGGCGACCCGGGGACCGGCTGACAGGTACGCCAGCATGATGATCACCAGCGCGACCACCGGCCAGGGGGTATCAACCAGTACAACCTCGATCCAATCCAGAAGGGTGCGCATTCCATAGGTCAGTCCATCGAAAAAGCCGCGCCCGGCGGTTTTGGTCCATTCGAACACCGCCTGCACCCCGTCACCCACGTTCAAACGCCAGTCGCGATTGGTCGGGAAGGTCTTGAGCACAGCCAACGCGTCCGGCTGGGCAAATTTGATCATCGACAAAATCACAACCACAGCGGTCAGTGCCGTGGCAACAATCAAACGTGTACCAGACCAACCATGCGCCACGCTGGGATCAGAACGCCATCGTGCAAATTGCCCCTCCAATGTCCAGTTGGCTAACGACGCGGCAAGAAACTTGACGGCCAACAGAAGGACGACCCCGATAATCAAGTAAGTTATACCGGTCGAATCCGCCGTGCGTGCCGCCTCCTGCGCATTCGCAAGAGCCCCTTCAAGAGATTCCGATGCCCGTTTCAGGGAGTCCAGCGAGGCCGAGCCGGATTGTTCTGCCGCAGCAATCTGCTGGCGGCGCAGTTCCAGCGTCTGCTCGATCTGTTGCGCGCGCTCGCGGAAGTCCCGTCCGAGATCGCCAAAAAGTCCAAGCCCGATCTGGATAAATGCCAGCGTTTCCAGCACCAAGAACCCCAGAAACCACGACCAAAGGCCGCGTGCCCCAAACCAGATAGGACCCAGAATCGCTGCCGCTTTGTTCAGCGTGAAACGATAACCGGGGGCCTGCATCATATAGGCAAATGTCTTTTGGTAATAGGACTGCCCCTGCCCTACAAAATCGCCGATCAGAGCGTTCAGACGGTCGGCGGTTTCCGGTTGGATCTGTTGCACATCAACATGTTTCATATCGGTCCCCTTATGCCTGACTGTCCTGAATCGCGCGGATCAGACCCGCACGGTTGATTACGCCCACGGTCTTGCCATCCTGCGTTACGGCCACAACGCCGTGGCCGTCGACACATAGGTTCATCAGATCGGAAAGGTCCATGTCTGGATGCGCTTCTTTGGCGTCGTTGGGAATTTCGCCGTGATGCGCCTCGAACTCGTCCACAGGTTTCATCACCGCATGGGCGAAGATCATGTTGAGCTTGGAAATCCCCGCCACAAAGTCCGCTACATAGTCGTCAGCTGGGTTTAAGATAATCTCTTCTGGCGTGCCGATCTGAACGATGCGCCCGTCCTTCATAATCGCGATGCGGTGTCCGATGCGGATCGCTTCGTCAAGGTCATGAGTGATGAACATCGTGGTCTTGTTGAGCTTATGGCTGAGCTCCATGAACTGATCCTGCAACTGCTTTCGGATCAGCGGATCAAGGGCCGAAAACGGTTCGTCCATCAACAGGATTTCCGGGTCTGCAGCGATGGCGCGGGCCAGACCCACGCGTTGCTGCATCCCGCCCGAAAGCTCGTGCGCGTATTTATCTTCCCAGCCGTTCAACTCGACCAGTTCGAGCACCCGGTCCGCCTCTTCCCAGCGACGGGCCTTGCCGGTGCCCCGGATTTCCAGCGGCATCGCCACATTGTCGCGGACAGTGCGGTGAGGCATTAGGCCAAAGTTCTGAAACACCATCGCGACGCGCCGGTTGCGCAGATCGCGCAGGCCCTCGTCATTCAAGCCCATCACGTCTTCGCCATCCAGATAGATATGGCCGTCAGTGGGTTCCAGAAGGCGGTTCACATGGCGCACAAGGGTCGATTTGCCCGAGCCCGACAGGCCCATGACGCAGAACAGCTCACCCCGCTCGATCTCGAAGCTGGCATCGGCCACGCCGACAACGCAGTTGAAGCGCTCCAGTACCTCGGCCTTGCTCAGCCCTTCGCTGTGGATGGCGTTTAACGCCTCCTGCGAGCGTGCACCAAACACTTTCCACACGCCTTTTGCGTCGATTGCAATATCCGCTGTCATATTGGCCTCACCGCTGTAGATTGTGTTGAATGGCGCCCCTGCAAAACAGGGGCGCACAGGCTTCAGTTGGTAGCCAGTCCCAACCAGCTGTCGACAGTATCGCCGTTTGCCGCGATCCATTCTGCCACGACCTCATCTGTGTCGCGACCCTTGACCACGACCTCATAGGTCAGAGCGCTCAGTTGCCCTGCATCCATGTCGATATTGGCAAGGAAAGATGCCGCTGCTGGGTTGCGCTCTTCCAGTGATTTTGAATGCGCCACGGTCACGGTTTTGACCGGCTCGCCCGTGCTGACATGGGATTTGTTATACCAGTCGGCATCTTGATCGGGCTGCACCATTTTATAGGTGGCCGCGTCATGTTCTGGCTCTTCCAAGATGGTCACATCGTAGAGCGCATGGACGTAGTGCGGCGCATAACAATAAAAGGCTGCACCTTTCTTCTGGTCAATCTGATCCTTCAGTCGCGAATAGAACACAGTTTCGTCTTCGGTGGTCGGCGTCAGGAAAGTCTCAATCCCGTAATCCCGAACCCGCACTTTAAAGGTGTTGGTCGAGGCCCATCCCGAAGCACCAACCCAAACCTCGCCCAGGCCGTCGCCATCCGAGTCGAACAGTTCTTGCGCTGCGGGTGTGGCCAAATCGAAGATTGAGCGGATGTTGTGATCCTCAACCATGTAATTCGGCACGCAAATCCCGGCACGACCCTCATAGCTGCCCGAAGACAGTGCGACAGTGCCCTTTTGATCCACGTATTCGTCCGTGAATGAGGATTGGTTCGGCAGCCAGACATCCGGGTGAACGTCGATATCGCCACGTCCGCCATCCATGGCCGCAAAGATCACCGCGTTGGCACCGGGGGCATAGCCAGCCTCTCCTCCCAGACGAGTTTCGATCACCTGCCCGATCACCCGGCTCATGATTTTGGCGCCAGGCCAACTGGGCTCACCCACCATGACCTTTTCCTGCGCCATCGCAGTTGTTGCACCCAGCGCCAGCGCCAAGGTTGCGGTAAATGTCAGTTTCTTCATGTCTATTCTCCCCTTGCTGTGAGTTACTTACACCGTCAGGCGCGCGCCCGCTTTCGTTGCGGGTCTAAGAAAGGTGTGTCCGAGACAGTGGCGCGCAGTCGTTTCATCCGCCCGTCAAGCTGGCCAACATCCAATTGAGTGCCGTTGTCCGCGTGTTCAACGGAAAGCCGTGCCATCGCGATCGCGTGTTCCAACATCGGCGAACGTGTCGCTGAGGTGACCACGCCCACTTGTCGCTCGCCCGCATAGATGGGTGCACCGTGGGCGGGCACATCATCACAGCCGATCAACAGCCCCTTGAGCACTCGGCGTGGTTCGCGGGCATTGCGTTCCAGTGCGGCCTTGCCGGTGAATTCGGTTTTGGTCAGATCGACGGCAAAGCCCAAGCCTGCCTCGAACGCATCTACACCCGGTGCAAATTCTGCGTTGGCAGCAGCCAGCCCCGCCTCGATCCGAATGATATCCAACGCCGCAGAACCCATCGGGGTGATCCCGAATTCTTCGCCGGCGGCCATCACCGCATCCCAAATCGCGACCGCATCGGATTTGGTACAAAAAATCTCGTACCCCAATTCGCCGGTATAACCCGATCGCGACAGCATGAAAGGCGCGCCCTCACGGTCATTCAGACGCGCAATGGTGACACCAAACCATTTCAGATGATCCAGGCTTGGCACATGCGGCTGTGTGAAGGCGATCTTGCGCAGCAGGTCGCGGGATTTCGGGCCTTGAATGGCGAGGTTCGGCATCGCACCACGCAGCGCATGAACCCGTACTTGCAATCCACGTGAATCTGCCAGTTCCTGCAACACGCGCCCGCTTTCCTCTGATCCACAGCACCAGCGGAAAATTTCAGGCGCGAGGCGGAACAAGGTGCCATCGTCGATGACCGAACCGCTCTCGTCACACATCAGCGTGTAAGAGCCGCGCCAGACCGGCAGCTTCGCCACGTTGCGTGTCGTGGCCAATTGCATCAAAGCCTCAGCATCTGGGCCGACAATGTCGAATTTGCGCAGACCGCTCATGTCCTGCACAGTCACGGCCTCACGACAGGCCCAGTATTCACCCAAGCTGCCATAAGCGGGGTAACTGACGGGTGCCCACAGATCACGCGCCGGGGCGAAATGCTGTGTCAGCGGGGATAGCCGCTCGTGAAAGGCGGATTCCTGACTGATCGACATGGGGGCGTCTTCCTTTTCGCGATAAGCAACCGCTCGGCGGATCGGTGTTTCAGGGCGGTATATACGCACGTGCACGTCCGTTGGGTTCCAGCCATTGATCGGATCGATATCATCAGGGCAGGCCGTCGAAACACAGACCAAGTCCTCAAGCGCCCGCAATGCAACATAGTCACCTGAGCGCGAGTGAGATTCTTCGGTCAGAATGTGATGTGTGACCGGATCAATCCACGTGTTCCAAAAGAAATTGATCGCAGGCCAAGCCGCCCGGCGCGCCACCCCATATGGCGCCAGCGCATTTGTCATGTTGTCCGAGCAATTAAGATGGCCGGGGAAGCCTCGCTCTTCATAGCCGCGTGCGGTGCAAGCCAACCCGAAGGTATCGTGCCGCCCACACGTGTCTTGAAGCACATTAAGCAACGGACGCATTTCACGGTCAAAAAACTTGTCCAGCAATCCCGGCCCCGGATAAGACCGCCGCACCATCGATCGGGTCGCGGTCGAGTCGATCATCCACTCGTGTCCACGTTCCAACCCATCAGCTCGCAGCGCCATGAAATCAGAGCATTGCTGACCTTCGACATCAATGATCTGAACAAATTCCCCGGCATGAAGCTCATAAGCAATCGCGCTGCCGCTCGGCACAGTGAATTCATCCCGTGTGTCCCCCAACAAAGGCGGCAACTGCGGCGTTTGGACTTTCGCAACTTTATGTAGAACCGTAATGCTTCCGGTCGCCCTGCCCTGGATCAGTTCGTCGATGTCAGAGGCGTGAATCACCCAAAGCGTAATCGCGTGATCCGCTCGTAGAATCAGGCAATCCGACGTCTTGTCCAACCGGCAGCAAGGAACCCGCTCGTCTCCGCCTCGTGCAGCGATCCAGCCTGCAAGTTGAGCGCTGTCAAATGCACCCCAGTTGACCGCCCCGTTCTGTGTCAGGTTTAGCGCCGCCAACATCGGTTGCCCATCAACAGCGAGGGCCACTACGTCCAAAGGCTGTGACGGCCCAAGCCCTTCTATCGAAAGCAAATCTCCTGGCTTCACAATCAGGCGGACAGCCTTGCGCGGGGCAAGTGTATATGTGCAAGCATCAGAGGCTTTTGGAAAACCCGGAAACCTCAGAGATGTGGCAAAGGCTGCGGGCGTGTCTGTTGCCACAGTGTCTCGCGTCTTGAATGAACCAGGCTTGGTTAAAAAGGACACATTAGAGAAAGTTCAGGCTGCCATTTCCACGCTGAAATTCGTTCCCAGCGCCGCTGCCCGAGCAATCAATTCCGGCCGAACCCGATTTGTCGGCGCTCTGATCCCCACGCTGGACAATGCGATCTTTGCCCGGTTTCTTGCGGCACTTGAACGAAAGCTGTCGGAGCACCAATTATCGTTGGTCGTGGCAACAACAGATTCGAATCCCGACACCGAGGCAGAGAAAGCAAAAAGTCTGATCGATATCGGAGCGGAAGGCTTAATTGTCACCGGCGCTACGCATTGCGCAGCTATGCACGACTTGCTCGAGCGTACTATGATTCCGACCATCATCACGTCTTTCTATGATTCAGATAACGCCCTGCCAACGATCGGATACGACAACGCGGCCGCAGCGCAACTTGCATTGCATCACCTGGCCGAACTTGGGCACAAAGACATCGCTGTAGTCCACGGGCCAGTTCGCTACAACGACCGAACAAGAGCGCGCCTTGATGGCCTTAAGACCTATGTGTTTGACGGCAAGCTAACAACGTTTGAAACTCAGATCAGCCATCAGGGCGGGGCGAACGTTGCCGATCACATTTGCAGCTTACCTCGTCTGCCGGACGCCATCTTATGCCTTTCCGATGTTGTGGCATTAGGGGTATTGCTCGGCCTGCAAGCCAGCAAGATTTCAGTTCCAGAGCAGGTTTCGATGATTGGCATCGACGACCTACCAACCTCGGCTGTCACGGTACCACCTTTGACCAGCGTGCACCTGCCCGTGTCCCAGATGGGTGAACGTGCTGCAGATGGATTGGCGCAATGGATCACAACGCAACAAGCGCCTCATTCCGAAAAACTGCATGCCCGCCTCATCGTCAGGAACTCCACCCGGTCCCTGCTCTGACTAGCTTCAATGCCACTGTGCCATTCGGTCAGATCTAGCAGCCCTAAAAGCGGCGTCTTTTTGTTCAAGTTCTGTTCAATTCGCGAATTAAACGCCTGCGCGCCGATAGTCTAAAGGCAGCACCTTGCGACGCAGTTGTTTGGATAGCTCAACCCGGTGTGGAGACGGTCTGAGAACCAGGGGTTACGGTTTATAGAGAAGTCACTTCTTCTCTAGCCGCGGCGCATTTCAGCGCCAGTTTTCACGCAGGGTCAATACAGCACAAACGCTCTGTGAGTGCGTTGAGGGTATCAGCCTGCACGGCTCAACGTTTGATAGTTCTTGTTTCGCGAACAACGTTAACCGAACATGAACAATGTATTCTCAGTGTGTTCAACCAAGATTAGGCATAGTGACCATGTTGGATCGAACGAAGTGTGTTTCGTTTGGTTGAAATAAGGGGAACAGCATGAATAAGCCTGCCTTTATGACTGAAGACTGTGGCGCAACAGCTGCGATGCAGACTTCTGGCAAATACGCTGAAGAACGTCTGCAAACCAAGATGAAACCGAGCAATGGTCGCTTCCCTCCTATTGAAAATGCACTAACAGAAATCATAAAAAACAAGCGGCTATCCGAGGCTCATAGCGCCGTCTGAAGGCAAGTCAGCTGGCGCCCCCGAACAATTCTCGATATTCGTCCTAAAGATCAGAATTGTAATCGAAATCCCGCCCCATTTTGGGGCGGGATTATTTTTTGAAAACCGCAATGATCGAAACGGCAGATCAATTTAATTTGGGCCAGCCGCGTTCACGTCGGTGATACGGCTGGCCCAGCTTCAATACGTCCGCGAGTGGTCGATAGCGCGTGAAGCCTAATATTAAAGTCCCAGAAGCGATTTTACTTTTTCTTCGACCTCGTCAGTGACAGGCTTGTTGGCTGCAGCTTCAAGCGCTTCTCGCTCAGCCAAATCTTGTTCTTCAACACGCTCCGCCAGTTCTCCCAAGTCTTCGACGGCCTCGTTGTAGTCGATAGCAGCCTGTTTTTCGTCATTCAGATCTTTAGCCGCATCAACTGAGGTATCCAGGTCCGCTTGCGCCTCTTCCAGGTCTGCTTCTATGTCTGGGTCCATGCCACCGGCGTCTTCCAACGCCTGCTCAAGCTCTTGAACCCTATCGCGATTGTCCTGAACTTCACCCAAAGCGGCCTCCAAATCATTCTCGATTTCCGACAACGTTCGCTCTGGCGGATCCAAATCTTCAAGTTCCTCCAGTTGTTCGGCCAAATCCTCACGCAAGGCCTCTCCGGCAAGTACAGTGTCCCGATAGGCGGCAATTCTGCCGACTCGGGAATTCGGAGCGGCATTTTCCAGCGCAGTCGGGCTTGCATGGGCCGCATTCAGTGCACCCAGTTCAGAGGGATGAGCTTCAAGCTCTTCTTCGACATGGTAACGTTTGGGGCGGGTGACCGGGCGCACGGACTCTTCCACACTCGTGGACCGATGAGCCGTCTTGGTGTTGTGCGTGCCGCTTGTTGTTACACGTTTTGGCGAAGACGCCGATTTGCGCTTGGTCCCTTTTCCAGTGAACAGGCCCTTCAAGGAAAACCCGCCACCCTTTTTTTGTCCGGAGTGGGCAGATTGCGATTTTGATTTGCCATTCCCAGATTTCCCGGCTCTGTTGCTGCCACGGTTTGAGTCGGCTTTGTTCCCGCGGCTGCTGTTTCCGGCCGCGCTGCGATCACCGTTATCTCCTTTCGCGCCGTTACCATTGCCGCCGCCGTTGCCACCACCATTACCGTTGCCTTTTCCGCCACCGTTACCGCCGCCATTTCCTTTGCCTTCCTTGGCATAGGCAAAATCAGGAGCTGCGACTGTGGCAACAACGGCCGTGGAGCCCAATAGGGCAATCGCGACTGTGGAAGCCTTAAGCAATCCGCGACTGGTGGTTTTCATGACAATCTCCTCAAGTCATGTGCGAACAGCTTACCAAGGCTGGCCGCCGCATTCTATTAGCTCGAACCGCAATCGAATCACTGATCGTTCTTGCCATTTGACTTGAATGCACTTGAACGCAGGGCTAACTGCTTGTTCATCATCGGTTCACGTCCACCCATGTAATCTCGTTCGAAACTGTTTGAGAGTCCGATGCAGACCAGAGCTATAATGTTGGTAGCGGCGTTACTAACCGCTTTATCCGCCGGGAAAGCGGCTGCTGACGCACGCGAACTCAAACAGGCCGAGTTGCGTAAGGCGACGTTGTCAGGAAACGCGATCCGACTGAAGCGTGTCATCAAGGGTGTGGAAAGTGCATTCGGCGGAACGCCAGTTGACGCGCGAGCGTTCAAATCAGGCGACATATACTACCGCATTCTGGTGAAGAAACCGGGCGGAAAGATCGTGAGTGTAATCGTAAATGCCCGGACCGGCACGGTGGTCTCGAACCGCTCGAGTGTTGGCCAACAGATCTCTGAGGCCGCGCGCTCCAGTTCTACCAGAACCAAAGGCAGCCAGAGCACTTCTACCACCCGTGGAAACAGCGAAAACCGTGGTAACGGTGGTGGTAATGGCAATGGGGGTAATGGCGGCGGCAACGGTGGCGGCAACGGTGGCGGCAACGGTGGCGGCAATGGCGGCGGCAACGGTGGCGGCAACGGTGGCGGCAACGGTGGCGGCAACGGTGGCGGCAACGGTGGCGGCAGAAAATAGTGTGATTTCGATATCAGATTGGCTGTAGTCTCTGGTTATGCGAATCCTTCTTGCTGAAGATGAACCCCAGCTTTGCGAGCAAATCAAAAAGCTATTAGTGGCGGAAAGCCACGTTGTGGATGTAGCCCATAATGGTTCCGACGCCCTGCATCTGGGAGCGACTGAACCCTACGACATGATCATACTGGATATTGGCCTGCCAGAGCGTGACGGTATCTCGGTACTCCGCGAATGGCGCAGCGCAGGCGTTACGACTCCTGTATTGATCCTGACTGCCCGAGATGGCTGGAGCGAACGCGTGGACGGCTTGGACGCAGGCGCGGATGATTACATGACCAAGCCCTTTCACATGCCGGAATTGGCCGCACGGGTTCGAGCAATCCTGCGGCGGCAAAGTGGCCAGTTGAACCCGGTGATCGAAATGGGCGATGTGTCTCTGGATACGCGGAACGGCAGGGTCAGTATCGGGGGCATACCTGTCGATTTGACCGCGCAGGAAATCGCGGTTCTGACCTATCTGGCGCATAACATCGGTCGTATGGTGTCGCGCACCGAATTGTCCGAACACATCTACGAATATGACGGGGACAGGGATTCCAACACAATCGCAGTATTCGTCACCCGCCTACGCAAGAAACTGAGGCCAGATTTGATCACAACTGTCCGAGGGCGTGGCTACATGATTGATACGGCCTGATGCTATCGCTTCGTCAACGTGCGTTGCTAGGTGGCCTTGCATCCGGCGCGTTGTCCGTGGGTGTTGGTACCCTGGTTGTTTTCTCATACATCAACACGCGCGTTCTGGATCAGTTTGACGGTGCGTTGCGAGACCGGCATACCCAGCTTGTCGTTGGTCTCAGCGCCACTACAGATGACCCCGAATCTTTGCGCGAATTGATATTCGACCCGGCTTATAGCACCCCGTATTCTGGCAGATATTGGCAAGTGACAGACGGCGACGGAGCCGCTTTCACCTCAGCCTCGCTTTTCGACGAAACGATTGCAGAGCCTTCACAGACCAGCGACGAGGCAACAGTTTGGAATACCACGGGCCCGGACAATGAGGGCGTTCGCAGCGTCTATCAGAAGATCACATTCGAAGACGGAACAGAATGGGGCGTAACCGTCGCCGAAAGCAGGCAGGTACTCATCAACGAACGCAAAGATGCGCAAAGCAACTTGCTTCCGGTTTTTGGGTTGGTCGGCTTGATCGGAGTGGCCAGTTCCCTTTTGCTGATGTCGGCCATCGTCGGCCCCCTCAGAAAGCTGCGCGCGGATGTGGCCCATCGCTGGGACGAGGGCGACGACCTGACCCCCGAAGATTATCCGGAAGAGGTTTCGCCGCTGGTAGAAGACCTGAATCAATTGCTGCACAGAAACCGAGAGATTGTCTCCAGTTCCCGACGGCAGGCGGCGGATCTTGCGCATGCGCTCAAGACACCCACGGCCATTCTGCGCAACGAGCTGACGGACTTATCTCAAAGCGGTGCACAAACCGAACCCGCGGAAGAGGCACTCAGCAGAATTGACGCTCAGCTTAGCCGGTCGCTTGCACGCATGCGCGCAGCAAATACCGGAGAGTTGACGCATTCCCGAACAGATCTTTCAAACTCGGTCGAACGCTTGTGCAGGTTGTTTTCATCCATGGCAGAGCGGGAGGGAAAAACGCTCACTTCGGAGTGCGAGGCTGGACTTCGTGTGCGAATGGATCCCCAGGATATTGAAGAAGTGATCGGAAATCTTCTCGACAATGCCCTCAAGTGGTGTCGCACAACCTTTCAAATCTCTGCACAGCGGACCGAAAATGGCATCGAAATTCGCGTCGAGGACGATGGACCCGGAATTCCAGAAGACGCCCGACCAGAGGCCATTCGCTCCGGTAGCCGACTGGATACTTCTGTGGGCGGAACCGGTTTGGGCCTGGCGATTTCCGTCGATTTGCTGAACGCTTATGATGGACATCTGGAATTGGGGGCTTCTGAAAGCCTTGGTGGTTTGTCCTGCAGAGTTCTGATCGGCGCTTAAAAATGCCGTATGCCCAGGCCATCGGAGTACTGAACATTCACCATTCTCCGCGGCATGCGCCGGGTTTGTGAGTGTTGGAAACTGGTTTTGCTAATGGCGCTGCCACGAAGGAGAGCGGAACACGCATTATCAGATGACACTCTGGGAGTTGGAAATATTGGTTTTACCACCAGAACCTACCGGAAACCAACCACTGCCGAATAGGCAACACGACTTCGTTCAATAATATCAAACGAACCCTCGAATCGTTTGAAATCCAGTCAATTTTCATACCAAAACGATTGACCTATGCGTTTCGGATAACGTCCGACCCCTGATTATTCCGCAAGGAAAATGACGTATTTGCGTTGACTAAAAGACCGCAACCGGACCCGTTGTTCCTCTGACGATGCGCTCTAATTCGCAGCAGATTCTAAAAGGCTCAGGATCATCTGAGGTAATGTAATCGGTAAACCTCTCACCAGCGAGTTTTCCAATGGTTTCTGCTGGGATGCGAATGGTGGTGAGCCCAGGTTCAACATCCGCAGATCCTTTGAAGTCTCCTATGCCGATGATGGATAGGTCGTCGGGAACCTTCAAGCCAAGACTTTGGGCTGCAAACAATCCACCCTGCGCAATAACGTCATTTCCGCAAAGCAGCGCCGTCGGGCGAGCATGTTCAGTTAAAAGAGACATGGCGGCCTGCTTAGCCTGAGAAACACTGTAGGGAGCTTCAGACTCATGTTCGCTGGGAACGGAAATACCTTTTTCGTTAAGCGCTTCGCGGACGGCAGAAAGCCGATTTTGAGCCCGATCGTTGCCTGTGGTTTTCGGAAAGATCAACCCAATGTGACGGTGGCCCAAGGCCAATAGGTGCTCGGCTGCAAGGTGCCCTGCCAATCGATTGTCAGCCCCAACACAGGGCAGCGGACAGTCCTCCGAGTAGTTCCATATGGCTAGCGCTGGTGTTTTCTGCTGCTCGATCAGCCGGGTCGTAGCGTCGGAATGCTCCAATCCTACCAGCGCTACTCCGTCCACGCGATGCTCTAAAAACTTGCGGACCATCGCGTATTCACGATCGAGGTCATAACTATGGGACGCCAATAGCAAGCTGAACCCGGCTCTATCGATGGTCTCCGAAAAGGCCTGAATGACTTCGGCAAAAATGGCGTGGTTAATCGTCGGGACAACAAGACCGATTGTACCGGATCGTTTGCCATGCATCGTCTGCGCCGCCCGGTTTCGAATATACCCCAGCTTCTGCACTGCTCGGTTGATCTTTTTCCGAGTCGCGGGACTGACCAAATTCGGGTGATTGAAGGTGCGTGACACCGTGGACGGTGACACTTTTGCAGCCTTTGCAACCGCCACTATATCCACCTTACCCTTCTGATAATTATCCATTATCTTCTTCCGATTGGTCGAATTTATGAAAACATTTGCAATACTATTTTCATCGCCTAACCTGATTTGTCAACAAAGGTAAAGTTTGGCCCAACGGGTTGGGAGGCCCTGAATGGAGTTCATATATTATTTCGGAGAAGTGTTCACGCCGCTGTCGTTTTTGCTGCTTTTGGGCGGCACGATCGGAGGGCTGATCCTGGGCGCGACGCCCGGCTTGTCACCCACAATGGCGGTCGCATTGCTGATTCCGTTCACCTTCCAACTTGAAGCGGCGCAGGGGTTGATCCTCCTGGGTGCTGCCTACACCTCAACTGTAGCAGGTGGTGCGGTCAGTGCAATTTTGCTCAAGATCCCTGGTGCACCAGCCAATATTGCGACAACTTTGGACGGGCACACCATGGCCAAGCAAGGTCAGGGAGCACGGGCATTGCAGCTGTCATTCCTCGCCTCGGCCGTGGGCGGCGTCTTTGGTGTTCTGCTGTTGATCTTCTTGACCCCGGTTCTAGCAAAATGGGCCTTGGCCTTCGGCCCCTCGCACCTGTTCTGGCTGGCCATTTTGGGTGTGACAGTGATCGGGACGTTGGATTCCCCCTCGGTGGTCAAAGGTTTGCTGTCAGGCTGTATCGGGTTGTGGCTGGCTACCATTGGATTTGACGACATCATGGGAGCACAGCGCTTTATCTTTCACCCCGCTTTGGGCGGAGGCATCAATATCATTGCCGCGCTGATTGGCCTGTTTGCGATCCCTCAGGTATTGACGATGTTTGCGAAGGGTCGCCACAACAAGGGTGCCGAAGTCATCGAGGTTCAGCGCCATTCGATCCTGGCCGCGATTCGAGAACTGACCAGCCGAACCCGTGCACTTGGCATCGGCACATTGACCGGTTCGATCATCGGCCTGATACCCGGTGTTGGCGGACAAATCGCTGGGTTGGTCGCCTATGATCAAACAAAGAAGTTTTCAGCTGAAAAAGACAAGTTTGGCACAGGGCATTCCGAGGGTGTGATCGCTGCGGAATCCGCCAATAACGCGATGGTCGGCCCGTCTCTGGTGCCGCTGCTGACCTTGTCGATCCCGGGCAGTCCAACCGCTGCGGTTTTGCTGGGTGGGTTGCTGATCCACGGGATTTTTCCAGGCTCGGACCTGTTCGACAATCACCCGGACGTAGCGTGGACTTTCATCAACTCGATGCTGATCGGACAAGTCCTAATGTGCATTTTTGGTCTCTATGTTGCCGGTCTGGCCGCACGTGTCGCGCAGGTACCGCAGTCGGTCATGGCGGCCATCGTTCTGGCGCTATCGGTCTTCGGCGCCTATTCGGTTCAGGGCTCAATGGGTGATGTCTATGTCATGGCCTGTCTTGGCATTAGCATGTTTTTCTTGGAACGTTTTGGCTTTTCTGCCGCTCCTCTTGTTCTGGGTCTGATCCTGGGACCCATCGCCGAGGCCAACTTCATTCAAGGCGGGATGATCGCCGACGCGACGGTGGGCAAAGCTTCGTATTTCCTGACCGGTGGATTGAACCTGCTGCTGATCGCGGTGGTGCTGGCTTCAGTAGCTTACTCGGTTTGGATGGAACTGCTCCATCGTCGCTACACCACCAAAGAGGAGGCGCAGGCATGAACCGTTCGCAGCATGTAATTGGGTCTGGTGTGGTCTTTGCAGTAGGTCTTTGGGTGACCTGGGTCAGCTATACACAGCAACCCGCCGAAGCGTTCTTGTTTCCACGTCTTATCGCATCGGTCTTTGTGGTTCTGGCTGGCTGGACTTTTGGTAAGGCAGTCATGGGACTGTCCAAGGTCGGAAACGGCATGACACGGACGATGTTTATTAACATGATGCCGGGGCTGATCGTGACGCTGATCTACGTCTTTTGGGCGGCCAAGTCATTGGGCTTTTACACAGCGACCGCAATCACGTTTTTTGCTCTACTGTCGATCTACGATCCAGCCTCACATTCCGAAGCCAAAACCTGGGTCAAACGCGGCGCCATCACAGCGATCTTTGTGACCGTGATGTACGGCCTCTTTGCCATGCTTCTGAACGTCTACACACCAAGGGAAATTCTGTTCTGACCGCACGAGAGATGCGGGTGGACTAAAACAAGGAGGAAATGCAAATGAAACGAATGATTGCAGGGATAGCCTTGGCTCTTATGAGCCTGACGGGCCCGGTGGTGGCCGAGGAATTCCCCGAGCGACCGATCATGATGATGGTTAGCTATGGCGCAGGTGGCGCTACAGATTTTCAGGCGCGGATTGTCACAATGACGTCCGGAAACGAGGACGCGTTGGGGATGCCCATCGCCATCATCAACAAGCCCGGCGCAGGTGGACGCGTGGGCTGGAACTGGTTTGCGACGCAAGCTGAGGCTGATGGCTATACGTTGGCGGCCTATAACGTACCACATTTTATCGCACAGTCGATCAAGGGCGGTGTTGAGTACTCAACCGACAGCTTCGAACCCATCGCAAACTGGGGTGCCGACCCGGCAGTGTTTGTGGTTGGGGCAGACAGTCAATTCAATTCGATGGAAGATGTCGTCGCCTATGCCAAGGAAAACCCTGGCAAGTTGACTGTTTCCGGTGCAGGCCTTTTCGTGGGCCACCACATCGCAGCCTTGCAGATTGATAAGGCTGCGGGAACCAAGATGGCCTACATCCCAACCAAAGGCGGCGGGGCCGCAGCCATGAAAGCAGTGATTGCAGGTGAAGTCATGGGAGGCATCAACAACCTGTCGGATGCGTTCAGGGCACAAGAGGCGGGCAACGTCAAAATCCTTGGTGTCGCTGATCTTGAGCGCAGTTCCTTCCTGCCGGACGTTCCGACAATGATGGAGCAAGGGCTGGACGTCGACAATTCATCGGTCAACTTCCGGGGTGTGATGGTGCCCAAGGGGACACCGCAAGACGTAATCGACAAACTTGCAGCAACGGTCCCAGAAATGTTCGCCAACGACCGTGTGACCAAAAAGATGAAAGCCGGTGGATCACCGATGCACATCATGACGCGCGATGAAGTGAAAGAGATGTGGGTGCAACGCCAGCAAACTCTGAACGAATTGCTGGCCGGTCTGTGATCTGAACAACATTTACGGGGCGGAACTGGTCCGCCCCGAACAAAAAATTGAGGACCAAGATGAACGCTCGGGACGGGATTTACCCAGAAATCGCTGAAGTGGATCGTATCGTGGCGCGCGCGCGAACGGCTCAGGCAGTTTACGAAAAAAGCGGCTGTCAGGCTCTTTATGACAAAGCAGCGTTGGCGGCTGGTTGGGCAATTATGGAACCTACCCGCAATCGGGCGCTTGCTGAGATCGCGGTGGAAACAACCGGTCTGGGCAATGTGCCCGACAAGATCACAAAAAACCACCGCAAGACATTGGGCCTGCTGCGAGATATAGCCAAGGTGAAAACCTACGGTGTCATCAATGACAATCCGGCGACCGGTATGACCGAAATCGCTCGTCCCATCGGCGTAATAGGCGCAGTCGTGCCGTCGACCAACCCTGCTGCGACGCCCGCCAACAACATCATAAACGCACTTAAAGGCGGCAACTCCATCGTGGTGGCGCCATCGCCTAAAGGCGTGGCGCCTTGCGAGATGCTGATTGGTTACATCCACACTGAATTCGACAAGCTGGGCTTGGATCGTAACTTGGTTCAAATGATTCCTGCTCCGGGTTCAAAGGCCAAAACCCAGCGACTGATGGAATCTGTTGATCGGGTGATATGCACCGGTAGTCAAAACAACGTTCATCGCGCGCAGTCCTGTGGCACGCCAGCTGTCGCAGTTGGTGCTGGCAATGTGACTGTGATTGTGGATGAAAGTGCAGACTTGCAAGCAGCTGCAGCCAAAATCACGGCCTCGAAATGTTTCGACAACGCGACGTCCTGCTCGTCTGAAAATGCTCTGGTCGTGGTGGATGCGATCTATGACGCGTTCGTGGCCGCAATGGCCGCTGAAGGCGGTGCCTTAGTGCCTCATTCCGAAGCAAGTGGCATCATCGCCAGGCTTTGGCCCGATGGTCATCTCAACCGTTCAGCCATAGCGCAAGATGCGGACAAGATGCTCGAAGCTTTGGGAATGGCGGGAAAAGTGCCCGAAGGGACCAAGTTTTTGGCGGTAGAAACCGATGGCATAGGGCCCGATCATCCATTATCCGGCGAAAAACTCAGCCGAGTTTTGGCGCTGTACCGCGCGGCTGATTTTGAAGAGGCCAAGGTTATTGCCACACGTATTCTGGAACATCAGGGGGCCGGGCATTCCGTCGGTATTCACACCAAGCACGACATACGCGCCGTTGGATTGGGACGTGACTTGCCCACCTGTCGGGTCATTGTGAATCAGGCGCATACCTTCGCAACTGGCGGCAGTTTTTCAAATGGCTTGCCGTTTTCACTCTCAATGGGTTGCGGCAGCTGGGGCGGCAATGCCATCGACACCAACCTGCACTGGAGACATTTCGTCCAGACCACCAAAATTGTGCGGGAAACACCCCCGATTGAGCCCGGACTAGAGGAAATTTTCTGCGATTACTGGTCGGAGGTCGGCCAATGATGGAACCACCCAAGGGAACCGTCCGTGATTGGTTGGACCTAAGAGCAAGCCAGGGGGGAACTGGTTTCGTTTTCCCGGACGGGGCACCCGATCTGAGCTGGAGTGAACTGCGCGAAACGGCCCAACGTATTGCTGTTATGCTAACGGGAATGGGTGTGGCAAAAGGCGAGAGCATTGCGATCCTCTATCCCAATTGCCGCGAAGCGCTTGAGGTCTTGTTCGGTGTTCTCTACGGAGGATTCCGCGCAACGATGATTAACCTTGTCGCCGGTGACAGCGCCATCGCTTATGCACTGGAGCACAGTGGCTCACGCTATGGCTTTGTGCACTCCAGCCAAACGGAATTGTTCGAACGAACAGCCGATCCCAACAGAATTACCCGGTTGCAGGTTACAGATGCCGCCGATCCCAAAGTCGAGCTTCACAGCGTTTCGCCCGACAGCCATGCGCTGTTAATGTACACGTCAGGAACCACCGGGCGCCCCAAAGGTGTAGTTCACACACATTCCAGCCTACTGGCAGGCGGCTGGACGACGGCGGTTGCTCATGAGTTGTCCGAGGTCGATCGCGGATTTTGCGTATTGCCGATCTACCATATCAACGGGCTCTGTGTGACCGTCATGGGAACGCTTGTTTCAGGTGGTTCGTTGGCCATGTCCGAACGGTTTTCGGCCAGTCGGTTCTGGGACAGTCTGAGCAAGTCTCAAGCGACCTGGTTTTCAGTTGTACCTACCATCATTTCTCACTTGTTGCACTCAGACACTAAGCCGGATGCGTGCACTCGTCAGCGCGTGCGTTTTGGTCGTTCCGCATCTTCGGCTTTGGCACCAGATGTACAGCGGGCCTTTGAAGACCGTTTCGAAATCGCGATTGTGGAAACGATGGGATTGACTGAAACCGCTGCTCAAATTTTGTCCAACCCCTTGCCACCCGGTGTGCGTAAGATTGGTTCACCAGGTATCCCCTATGGAAACGAGGCCGCCATTTTTGATGCGAACATGCAGCCCGTTCCGCGTGGGACAGAGGGCGAACTGGTCATTCGCGGGCCAAATGTGATGCTGGAATACCTCAACGACTGCGACGCAACCGCAGGCACGTTCAGTTCTGACGGATGGTTAAGAACAGGTGATCTCGCACGGATGGATGACGACGGATATGTTTTTGTCACTGGTCGACTGAAAGAACTGATCATCAAAGGTGGTGAAAATATTGCGCCGCGTGAGATAGACGAAGCGCTCTATTCTCATCCCGATGTCGTCGAGGCCGCAGCGTTTGCCCGACCCTGTGACAGCTACGGGGAAACTGTCGAGGCAGCCGTGAAAATTCGCGAAGGTTCTCAGCTAACACCGCTGGGTTTGTTACAACTATGCGAAGTCCGATTGGGCCGATTCAAGTCACCCGACGCAGTTCACATCTTGTCTGACCTTCCAAAGGGGCCATCTGGGAAAATCCAGAGAAACCGAATCCTCGAAATCGTTGACGAGGAGGCATGACTTTGGGATGTGACTGCCCTTGCCTTCAGATCGATTGAATGCCCAACAGCCGTTTTTTTAAGGAACGCCACAGCAAAGCAAGCCTAGCTTGCGCGGCACGACAAAATTGAGAAACCTGACGCCGAAAGCACAAGATCCATTCGTCACATCAGACACCTATCAAAACACCGTACATGTCTAAGGGTCGAGTCAAACAGCAGTGATGTCACACGGACTTAAGTAGTAAGTGATAATATTGGGGCTGACCGCCTTGTCACGGTCAGTCTCTGCCGTCACGCTCCGCCCCTGAAGCATTGCTTCAATGTGTTTCTACCGGTTCCTCACGGATCACCGGACTTCCCCAAACTTCTCGCATTGTGAAGCATTGAAAAAGTGTGGCACCTCGTCTCGAATCATCCTGAAATGGCCTAACGTCAGACCATACGGACGACCCGTTCAACGAAGTGCCACCGGGGGAGAACACCCTATAGTTGGCTCGGCACCACAAGGACTGGAATAGTGGATCTGCGCAACACCCTTTTCACAACAGTGCCTAGGAATGTATGTGACGTGCCATGCTCGTGCGACCCCATCACGACCAAGTCGCAATTCAGGTCTCTGGCGCGTTTCAGAATCGATTCCGCAGGATGCCCATCGATCAATTCCACTGAAGTCACGGCAGAGTAGTTCTCTTGATCTTCAGGGGTCAGAGACTTCAGGAAATCATGCTGATTGTCCGTGAGCAGCGATTTAACCGCTGCATGCCGGTCCTTGATGGCCTGCTTGCGGGACTTATCGTCCTGGATGAACATCCTCATGGTGACGATGGCATCCTGCGACAACGGTTCGGTAACATGCAGCACATGGGCTTTGGCCCCATGTGCTATTGCAATGCTCAATGCGTGCCGAAGCGCGTTGTCTGCGTTTTCCGAAAGGTCCGTCGCAACCAGAATGTTCTGTATTTTGGGTAACATTGTCTTCTTCCTCCGTTTCGCGGATCAGTACCCAAAGAACCTTGGGAGCCACAACGCTATTTCAGGCACAAACGCGATGATGAAGATCGCCACAGTGTTGATGAAGGCAAACGGTAGAGCCGCCACTGAAATGCGTTCGATCGAGATATTGGAAATACCTGACGCGATAAACAGGTTCTCACCCAAAGGCGGCGTCTGGAAACCGATGCCCAGCGTACAGACCATGACAACACCAAAGTGAATCGGATCGATCCCCATACTGTAGGCCACTGGTAGCATCACCGGAACCAGGATCAGAATGGTTGCCAGTGTCTCCATGAACATGCCGACGAACAGCAGGAACAGGATCACCAACGTCCAGATGATGTAGATGTTGTCGGTGATCGACAGCATCCCGTCTGCAATGATGGCAGGGATCTGATTTTCAACCAGCAAGCGGCCAAACACCGTCGCCGTGAACATGATCAGCAGCACGCGGCCGGTCAGCCAGGTTGTCGTCTCCAGCGAGGTGAAAAGCTTTTCCCAGGTCAGTTCACGATAAATGAACGCACCCACGATCAGCGTGTAGAAGATGGCTACGATCGCAGCTTCAGTCGGAGTGAAGAAACCCGAATAGATGCCGCCCAGAATGACCAGCGGAGCCATAAGCGCCCAAAAACCCCGATACAATTCGCACCAGATATGGCGGGCAGACCAACCTTCCGTGGTACCTTTGTAGCCGTGCTTTCGGGCCAAAATATAGTTCATGATCAGTAGGCTACCGGCAATCAGGAAAGCCGGGAGAAAGCCCGCGATAAACAGTTTCGGGATCGACACAGTTTGGAAAGTGCCATGTTCAGCCACCGCCTCGGGTGGGGGCGGCATGCCGAGGGCCGCGATGCCGAAGATGATCAGCGGAATCGATGGCGGGATCACGATGCCCAAACCACCGGATGAGGCCGTGATAGCCGACGCATAGTCTCGGCTGTAGTTACGCTGGATCATCGCAGGGATCATCAGCATGCCCACCGCCGCTGTTGTCGCAGGACCTGAGCCTGAGATTGCACCGAAGAACAGACAGGCAAAGACCGCTGCGGCAGACATGCCACCAGTGAACGGGCCAGCAAAACTTTCGGCTACGTTGATCAGCCTGCGGGACAGTCCCGACGCCTCCATCAATGCACCAGCCAGAATGAACGCGGGTAGCGCCATCAGCGGGAATGAGCCCACCGAAGTAAAGGCAATCTGCACGAACTTGATTGGGTTTTCATCCAGTACAAGGAAGGTAACCAGCGTAGAAACGCCCAACGCAACTGTAATCGGCGCGCCGATGAACAGCAGCAGAAGAAACCCGCCGAACAGGATATAGATGATTTCGGTGCCCATTACTTGCCCCCTTCTTCACCGAGCTCAGCGCGGACCTCGTCCAGATCAACCTTGTCCGGATCTTTTAGATCTTCGCCGAGAATGATTTTTTTGTAGTTCACCTGAATGATGCGAACGGTCATCAGGGCAAACGCGATGGGCAGAACGATGTAAACCCAACTAAGGTGAAACCCTAGCGTCTGTGACGACTGAAACTTGTTCATCCGGTTGAAGATGAAGTCCAGCGCCAGATAGACGAAATACAGGTTGAAGCAGATCCAGAACAGATCGGCGAACGCTTCGATATATTTGATCGCACGGTCCGGCAGGAATTTGAACTGAAACGTCACCCGGTTGTGGGCGCCCATCTTGGCCGCATAGCTCGCACCGAAAAACACGAACCAGACGAACATGTAGATAGACAGTTCTTCCACCCAGGAAAACGAGAAATTGAACACTGTTCGGACGACAACCTGTAGGAACAACAAGCAGACAAACGTCGCAAGCAGAAAGCGGCATAGGTAGCTTTCTATGTTGTTGAGTATCCCTAAAAAGGTTTTCATATGCCCCTCCCTAGAAGTGAGAGAGCGCCACTCGGGCGCTCTCTTGTTTTTGTTTTATTTATTCGGAAACCGGGTCGCGACCGATTGCAGCCAGAACGGCGTTCAGCTTTTCAACGCCGCCGATGCTTTCATAGAACTTCGGCCAAACAGCTGTGGTTGCCAGCTCGATGAACTCGGCCTCGTCGTTTTCAGGAACGTGGATTTCCATGCCCTTTTCGACCAGCAGTTCTTTGATCTCGGCTTCCTTGTCACGCAGGAACTGAGCCGAGGCTTTGGTGGCGTATTCACCGGCTTCCAGAATCATGGCCTGATCTTCAGCCGACAGACCCTGGAACACCTGCTCGGACACGATCAGAGGCTCGATCGAGAAGATATAGCGGATCTCGGTGACGTAGTCCTGAACTTCGTAGAACTTCATCGCGTTGATGGTGGTGTAGGGGTTGTCCTGACCGTCCACAACTTTGGTCTGCAGACCGGCAAAAGTTTCCGACCATGCCATCGGGGTCGGGCTGATGCCCCACGCCTTGTAGGTGTCGATCATGATCTCGTTCTTGGGAACGCGGATGACCAGACCCTCAAGGTCAGCAACCGACTTCACAGGTTTCTTCGAGTTCGTCAGAACGCGGAAGCCTGTGTAGGTCCATGCGATGATGCGAACGCCAGCGTCGTTGATGGTGTTCTCGGTCAGTTCCTGGCCAATCGGACCTTGGGTCAGCGTTTCCGCGTCTTCCAGGCTGAGAATCACGTAAGGCAGCGTGAATACGCCAACCGTTGGCGAGAACGGAGTGACGTTGTTGATCGCCAGCAGCGACATATCCAACGTGCCGATTGCTGCTTCGTTGACGGTGTCCTGCTCTGAGCCGAGCTGACCATTCAGGAACAGTGTCGCGGTGTGCTTGCCGCCTGACAGCTCTTCAAGTTTCTCCTTGAATGCAAGGCCTGTTGCTTCCTGGCTGGAACCGCCGCTGTCACCGACAGCGATCTTAAAGTTCTTGGCGCTTGCCGGTGCGGCCAATGCCAATGCGCCGAGCGACGCAACCGCCGCAAATGTTTTGATACTTTTGAGCAGAGTCATAAAACCTCCTCCTGTTCGTTGGTTTTGGAAAGTGTTCCGACATGAACAATTGCCCACCAGACCCACTTCGCACGAACACTAGGTTGTTTGGGTTGTGCAATTAATATAAAGTAGTCGAAGTAAAGGTGCAGAAAAATACACGTAAAAAATGCCGCAGAAAAAAGCAATCACCAACATCTCTGACGTCGATATAAGGCTCCTTCAGGTCTTCCGTACGGTCGTTTCGTGTGGTGGCTTTACAGCCGCAGAGTTTGAACTCAACATCAGCCGATCAACAATCAGCAAGCATATTGCCGATCTTGAAACGCGGCTGGGCACAAAACTTTGCCACCGCGGCGCGGCAGGCTTTTCTCTGACATCGGACGGCAAACATGTGCTTGAAGCGTCGAACGAATTGTTCTTGGCCATAGACAAATTTCAGAACGGATTAGGTGATGTTCGGTCGGAATTGACCGGTAAATTAAGGATAGCACTATTTGATCATTCCACTTCAAATGAGGAATCCAACCTCGATGAAGCGATCAAACGATTCATCGACAAAGCGCCCGGCGTGACACTGGACATATCCATGGAACCGCCGAACATTATCGAAGAAGGCGTGATTAATGGGCGCTTCAACCTCGGTATCGTACCCTTGCACCGACAGTCACCGATGCTGTCTTACTCAGAACTTTATGTCGAAAGAATGCGGTTGTTCTGCGGTCGGGACCACGATTTGTTTCAGTCTGCGTCTGACGACGTCCCTCTAAGTAAACTTCGGCGGTACAATTATGTCGGACTTAGCTTCAACTCACCCAACATGGCTGTTCACCAAAAGTTGATGCTCAGGAAATCCGCATTTGTACAAAACGAAGAGTCTTTGATGCTTTTGATTCTATCCGGCCGGTACTTGGGATTCGTGCCAACGCATAAAGCCCGCACTTTGGTTAAAGAGGGGCACCTCAAACAGATCAATTGCCCTGAAGCCGAGTTTTCTTCGACCATGGCTGCGATTGTAAGGAAGAGCGCATCAAAAGGTCGTCGTACGAACTTGTTTTTGGATGTTCTGCGTTCGTCTCACGGCTGACAGAAGTGTTTTGTCGACGCACTCAGGTTTGTTTTCAGCTCTGGAATATCGAAGCGTAGCGATCCCTTGGTGCGCTTCTCGCTTTGTGAAGCAGGCAATCGTTTTCTGTACTGCGTGAGACCGGGCAACGTAAGCCTTTGCGTTTCGTTAAGATAATGCCGCTGAACTGCACTGCCTGTGAGCGAGATGCTTTCCGTCGGATTTCGAGAAGATGGCCACAGAAAGCTGGAAGAAGTAACGCGGTTCAGTGCACGTTTTTCAAAAGCACGGATAACGCCGCAACGCGGGCCTCAATGTCGCCTAAACCTAAGTACTTTGCTGATCAGCCGAGTAAGTAGCAAACTTTCGCCTTTGCTGGGCCGGTGTGTCCCCGCATTGATTAGCTGTTGCGTTTTAGGAAGTCTGCGAGCAGGTCCGAGATTTTTTCAGGTTGATCTTCCATTGCGAAGTGACCGCAGTCTTCGAGAACATGCAGTTCCGAGCCTGGGATTGCTTCGTTCAGTTTGTGGGCCCATGCAACCACTTGCCATGCGTCATCGGCACCCCAGATCAGCTGCACGGGGCGTTCACCCAGTTCGGCGTAACGTGGCGCCACTTCATCCGTGTGCTTGGGGTCATAATGCATGACCTGATGCTGGAAAAAGCTGCCCTGACCAACCGGGCCGCAAATGAAATCCAGGTAGGTTTCCATCGAGGTTTCGGCCAGACGGTCTTTGTTCTGCACAGTGGAATAGAGCCACTCGCGGAAGTGTTCGCGGTGCTCGGCGTCCGGTGCCTTGATCAGTTTTTCAAGACCCGCCTGCATTTGTTCATGGGTGCGCTTTGACGGCCAGCTGTCGTAGCTTACGACGTCAATCATGGTCAGCGTACTTACACGCTCGGGCGAGAAGATACCGAAACGCTGCGCGACACCGCCACCGATGTCGTGGGCGACGACATGCAGGCTGTCGATGCCCCAGATGTCCAGAAGACCTTCCAGGATCGGCACCTGACCGGTGACTGAAGTGTCAGTCGCCGGATCGCGCGGGCGCTCTGACAGGCCATAGCCCAACAGGTCGAAGACATGCACCTTGTAACCGGCATCGACCAGCGTGGGCAGGACATTGCGCCAGATGTAGGACGACGACGGCGTGCCGTGGATGAGCACAACGGGCTCTCCTTCGCCATGCACGCCATGGGCGATACGATTGCCGTTGATGATAGCGTATTGATTCACGAGATGAGTCATTAGGAACTCCCAGAATTGACTTTCCAAGAAAGTACTTCCGAGGTAACATATGAAGCAAATGAATGTTTGTCATGATATGATAAAAATCTAGAATGAGTGAACTGATGACCGAGAGACTTGATATTGATGGTTTGCGTGCCCTCTTGGCGATCTCAACTCATGGCGGCGTAACGCGTGCAGCCGAACACCTTGCGCTTTCACAGCCCGCTGTCAGCCATAAAATCAAACGGTTAGAGAAAGCACTGGACTGCAACCTCTTGGCTCGACGTGCTGGAGCACCGCAGTTCACAGAAGACGGGCAAAGGCTTCTGGAATACGCGAAACGCATGATAGACATTCATGACGAAGCCTTGGCCGCGTTAGGTAAAAAAGTGCTGTCTGGGATGATAAAACTGGGCATGACGGAAGATACGACAAGCAGTGGCTTGGCCCGAATCCTAGGTCGTTTTACCCGTTTATATCCCGAAATAAGCGTCCGAACTAAAATAAGTCAAAGCTTGATTCTGGCAGAACAGCTTGAAGCAGGCGAGATCGACATCGCCGTCATGCAGATTTTCAAGCGCGACGCAAAGCCAAGCGATCTTGTAATCTATGAAGACAGTTTGCACTGGATAAAATCGCACGACTTTCCTTTGGAAACATCCTCTCAAGTTCCCTATCTGGCCTTTGACAATCAGTGTTTTTACAAGCAGTGGGTCAAAACCGAAGGAACCGAGTCAGGACATTCGTTTGAGACCGTCCTAGAGTGCCCAAGCGCAGCAGGCGTGTTGTCTGCAGCGCGTTCTGGCCTAGGAGTCGCAGTAATCAACGGTCTGCATCTGACGCGCGATGTTGATGTTATTGAAGGCGAATTCCCTGAACCCCCGCCCATAGTCTACATCGCACGCACCCGCCCCAAAGAAAGAAACGACGCTGTACGCGCCCTAGTTCAGGAAATCTCTCGTGAAGTCAGAAATGCAATCCCACTACGCGTTGCTTGATGAAACCGCCCTGACGACGATCGAGGCACAGGCCGCGCAGATTCTGGATGAGGTTGGGGTCGAGCTTCAGGGTGATCCTCAAAGCCTGGACGCAATGGCCTCTGTTGGCGCCCGGATTGAAGGCGAAAGAGTGCGCGCAGATGCGGATGTTCTGCGCCAATTGATTAGTCAGGCTCCTTCATCGTTTGTCTGGCGCGGAAAAACAGATGAAGCGTCGGTACGGGTGGGTGGCGGCGAGCCCGTATTTGTTCCCTTCTACGGCCCGCCCAACGTGCGTAACCATGACGGGGACCTAGCCCTGGGCCAGCTGGAAGACTACAGGCAGATCGTGCGCCTTTGCGATCAGTCCAGAATTCTGGACAGCACCGGCTTTCAGCTTTGCATCGCCCATCGTGGTGAAGAACTGATGCCTTACACTGAGTTAGCGCAAGCTCATCTGGAGCTGTCCGACAAACCCATGATGGGCACCGTCGTCTCTGAAGAAGCCTTGCGTGATGTCGCAAACCTGGCGGGTCACCAGGACGGTTGCCGGTTGCTCCACCTGATCAACCTCACGCCACCACTAGTCTATCAACCGAATCCGCTGCGCTGTCTGCGCGCCTCATCTGAACTGGGCCAGGCAAGTTTGGTTGCCTCCTACATGATGATGGGGGCGACAGCGCCAGTAACAGTTGCCGGAGCGCTGGCGCAAGGGTTGGCCGAAATTATGGTGGGTCTGTCGCTGACGCAAATCTATCGCGCCGGTTGCCCGGTGGTTGGCGGGCTCTTTGCCACGCCATTTTCCATGCAGTTCATGGGCCCGGTTTTTGGCACACCCGAGTCCCAGCTGGCGCAAATCGCCGGTTGCCAACTGGTGAAACGACTGGGCATCCCCTGTCGCGGAGATGGCTTGGTGACGTCGTCCAAGCTGAACGACGCCCAGGCCGGATATGAAGGCGCCGGTGCTGTCAGCGCTTCACTGTTAGGGGGGGCCGACCTCATACTCCATTCCGCAGGCTGGCTCGAATTTGGGCGCACCATCGGAATGGAAAAGCTCGTGTCAGACGAGGCACTCATAGCCACGAACCCCTATCTCAGGAAAATACCTGCGTCACGAAAAGCCAACATGACGGAAATTCCAGTTTCCACTGAAAGATGTCATGTCAGTTCCCGCCTTTGACCCGAAAAAGACGCGGTGGGCCAACTGTCTTTGCCCCCTAGAGTTGGGCCACTACTTTTGCCGAGAAGCCGTACCAAAGACGCCATGAACACAAGAATTGTGGGCCATCTGCGGCTGCCAAGGTACGACAGATGCCCAAAGATCATCTTGCCTGCAATCGCTCTCGCAGCCCTTGGAACCTATTGGTTTAAGCCCAACAGATCAAAAGCGGGCCGGAATTTCTGGCAAACTTTTCAGGGGGTTTGAGAAGAGCAGTACTCAGGCGTCGATCAAACGCGCAAAACGTGAACTGAGCAATGCGCGTGCCGAACCACCAGAGACGCAGTAGAACCCAAAAAGAACTCTTTTGCACCAGGAAGATGTGAGGCAATTACGATGCAGTCTGCCCCGTGCGTGTTTGCGTATTCAACAATGGTACGCCCAGCTGATTGGCCTTCAAGTAAAACTGGTGTCACACCTTTCTCATCTTTGGTTCGCGCAATCAGCTTTTCTTTCGCTTCTTGGCGGGATTTTTTCACAGTCTCTTCGTCGAGGTATAGAAGTATCGAACTATTTGGCGGCTCATGAACATGGGCGGCAGTTATCATTCCGCCATCGGAAACCAGAGCACGCGCGGCGTTCAAAGCCTGAGCACTGATGCCATGCTCGAGGGACAAAGCGACAAGGATGTTGTTATACATTGAGTACTCCAATTGTGGTTTATTGCCGAGCTTATTCGTGGATTGCAAAAGCTGGTATCTCTCATCTTGCTGTCGCCGTCACGGGAACACAAAAAAGGACGTACGAGCTCGGTGTTTTGTTTCTTTTTTACTAGCGCTCAATGACCCGAGGCACACCGAACCGCAGCTTCGTCAAAGAACGTTTTGAAGTTTCCGCAAGCGTTCAAATCCTCATCAGATCTACTTACGCCATCAATTTCTCCCTCCTTAATTCCACTTATAGAATAGATGGATAGATCCGGGACATTGTGCTGTATTTAGCCTGATAACGAGCGATAATTTCGTGGCTCAATTCTAAACTAAGCTAATGATTTGCTTGGTCCTCTGGATAGCTTAAGGCCCCACGATCAGTCCTGAATTGCAATCGCTTGATTGATGCCTGCAAGTCTTGGTGAACAGCGCGATTGAAGATGAGCGACACCTCAAAAGACAATGACGAACTAAACTTCAAAGAGTTTGTGGGGAAGCTAGCAAGGCGAGACATGATAGTAGTTTGGGTAATTGCCGGCTCAGTTTGGGTTGCTTGCCTTGGATATGGGTGGTCGGTAGGCAGAATTAGATGACCCTGAGGAACCTAAAGAGACAATGGGCAAGCGACCGTGGCAAGGTTCACGACACGCGGATTGTTCGACGCTAGTAAATTGGCCAGAAGCGATTGGCCAACTAACTTCTGGAACCCTTTTGAACTACGATCCCTCCAAGCGTTATTAGACCGATCGCAACGAACACCGCCCAACCGGCCGAACCGAGACCAAGCAACAGCATCAGTACTGTCGAAAAAACCGGCGCTGAGTAGCCCATTATGCCAAGCAAAGCTACATGCCCGTGGCGCATACCCAAGTCCCATAAGAAAAAGGCACCACCAGCAGGACCAAGGCCAAGAGCAAGAATGACCCATGGGTCCAGAGGTTGAAAGTCTGGCCAAGTTGCCCCATTAGCCACCCACCACAAGCCGCATATGAGGGCAGCTATTGCGCAGATGGTTGTCATAGCAGTTATGGAATCACCGGTTTCTCCGCGCCGGAGGTTCGAATAAAGTGCCCAGAGAATGGCGCCTACAAAAGCCAAAGCGTATCCCAAAATATCGCTCCATTTCAGCGCAAACCCGTCTTGCCCAATCAAGATCAGAACGCCTGCAAAGCCGATTGCAGCACCTAGATAACCAGCCCATCCGCTTTTAAGATCAAAAAAAGCATTTCCCAGAATGATCAAACAGGCTGGCCACAAGTAGTTAATTAACGAAACTGGGTTCGGCGCAGCATGATGAAACGCTTCCAAATAGACTAAATGATAGGCCGCAATTAGGATTGCAAACATCCAGATACGGCGTGAGCCTGCAGATTCTGGTGATTTCTGGCTCGCCCAACATAGGCACAGCCCAAGTGCAGCCGCTATTCCGAAACAAAACGTTAACACCAGGTATGGGGGCAAATTCGACGAAAGTGCCCCCAATGCCCCCAACGTTCCCCAGGAAAGAACTGCCAAAACGCCGAGAAACGTGTGACGGCGAGATATCAAAAAACCTCGCTCCCGATGACTGCGTCATGTGAAGGTTGCAAAAGGATGGTTTCACCCTTTTCGTTGGGCACGCCCATGATCAGTATTTCGGACTTAAACCCTGCGATGTTGCGTGGCGGCATGTTGACCACACACACGACACGGCGCCCGGTCAGCTCTTCTTCCGAGTAGTTTTTGATCTGAGCGCTGGACCATCTTTGACCCAGTTCCCCAAAGTCTACGCAAACCTTGTAAGAGGGATTGCGCGCACGAGGAAAATCTTTGACCTCGACAATCTCGCCAAGCCTCATTTCGACTTTGACGAAGTCGTCATAAACAATCTCATCTTTTTGCATTTTTTTGATCCTTACTGTAGCGCCGCGAGGATAGCAGCCGCTGAACCCGCGGTGTCGGCGGTACCCCCAAGATCACGTGTTTTGGTTTCGGCACTTTCAAGTGACACCTCAATGGCGCGCTCGATTTCTGCCGCAGCCTCGCGCTCGCCAAGATGTTCTAGCATCATCGCACCAGTCCACACGGCAGCGACTGGGTTGGCGATGCCCTTCCCGGCAATGTCTGGGGCCGAACCGTGGACGGGCTCAAACATTGAGGGAAACTTGCCCTCAGGGTTTATATTTGCCGAAGGGGCAATTCCGATCGATCCAGCGACAGCCGGGCCGAGATCCGAAAGAATGTCACCGAAAAGGTTCGAAGCAACAACGACGTCGAACCAGTCAGGGTGCAGAACGAAGTGGGCCGTCATGATATCGATATGGAATTGTGAGGTTTCGATACCCGGATGCCGTTCTGAAGCTGCGGCAAAGCGTTCGTCCCAGAACGGCATAGTGTGAATGATGCCATTCGATTTGGTCGCCGATGCAACTTGCTTGCGAGGGCGCGTCTTCGCCAAATCAAATGCGTAATCCATGATCCGGTCCGTGCCGCGGCGTGTCAGGATGCTTTCCTGGATCGCTGCTTCATGTTCGGTTCCCTGGTATACGCGCCCGCCGATCTCAGAGTATTCGCCTTCAACGTTCTCGCGAACTACGATGAAGTCAATATCCTCTGCCCCCCGACCTGCAAGCGGAGAGGTGATCCCTTTCAAAAGCCGCACTGGACGCACATTGGCGTATTGATCCAGCTCTCTGCGCAATGGGATCAGCAGACCCCAGAGAGAGACGTGATCGGGAACTCCCGGATACCCGACCGCGCCCAGATAGATGCTATCGAACGATTTGATCTGTTCGATGCCATCTTCTGGCATCATGCGCCCGGTCTCGTGATAACGTTCACAGGACCAGTCGAATTCAGTCCATTCCACGTTAAAGCCAAACTTGCTTGCAACCGCGTCTACGGCGCGCTGTCCGATCGGCAACACTTCTTTGCCGATTCCATCTCCAGGAATGGCGGCAAGGCGGTACGTTTTTGTCATTTCAACCTTTCCTCACGCGATGCCGCCGATATGCAGTGTTTTGACCTCAAGGTATTCATCGATGCCGTGATGCGCGCCCTCGCGCCCAAGACCGCTTTCCTTGATGCCCCCGAAAGGCGCAACTTCGGTTGCGAACCCACCAACATTGATACCGATCATTCCGGTTTCCAGCTCTTCGCTGACCCGGAATGTACGCGTCAGATCATTCGTGTAGAAATAGGCGGCAAGGCCGTAAGGCGTGGCATTGGCTGCTGCAAGAGCCTCGTCTTCCGTATCGAATTTGAACAACGGTGCTACCGGACCAAAGGTTTCTTCGTCGGCTACAAGCATATCTGTCGTAACTCCGGTCACAACGGCCGGGTTTATGAAACGTGTGCTCGCGTCCGCCTGATCACCCCCAACGATGATTTTGCCCCCTTTGGATGTGGCATCATCCAAGTGAGATTTGATTTTCGCAATCGCTGCTTCATTGATCATCGGGCCGATGTCGACACCATCTTCGAAACCGTCACCCAGTTTCATGTTACCGACAACTGCCGCGAGCTTTTCAGCAAACGCATCGTAAACACCGGCTTGGACAAAGATCCGGTTTGCACAAACGCAGGTCTGACCCCCATTACGGAATTTCGACGCCATGACACCTTCGACGGCAAGATCCAGATCGGCATCGTCAAAGATGATAAAGGGTGCGTTGCCGCCAAGCTCCAGGCTCAAACGCTTCATCGTTCCAGCGCATTGCTCCATCAGCAGTTTGCCAACCCGAGTTGACCCGGTGAATGACAGTTTGCGGACATCAGAGCTGCCGGTCAAAGCCCCGCCTACTCCAACAGGATCACCTGTGACGATATTCACCGCGCCGGCAGGGAAGCCCGCGCGTTCAGCGAGAACACCCAATGCTAGAGCTGTGAACGGAGTAAACTCTGATGGCTTGATCACAACAGGGCAACCTGCAGCCAGAGCCGGAGCAATCTTCCGAGTGATCATCGCGGCTGGAAAATTCCAGGGCGTGATGATGGCACAAACGCCAACCGGTTGTTTTTGAACGATTATGCGTCGATCTTGGACCGGGCTTGGGATGGTTTCGCCGTAAACGCGCTTCCCTTCTTCTGCAAACCACTTCACGAATGACGCGGCATAAGCAATCTCACCCTTTGCTTCGGCATAGGGTTTGCCCTGCTCCAAGGTCATAAGCGTCGCCAAGTCGTCCTGAGCTTCCATGATCAGCTCGAACCATTTCTCCAAGAGAGATCCGCGATGAGCTGCGGTGGTCTTGCGAAACGTTGCAAAGCAGGCTTCAGCACCTGATATAGCACGCTCTGTTTCCGTTGATCCACAATTTGGGACTGTTCCGATTGCAGAAAGCGTCGAAGGGTTATCCACCTCAATTGTCTTTCCGTCGTCGGCGTTAACCCACTCACCCGCGATCAAGTTTTGTTCACGGAACAGGGATTTGTCTGTCAGTTTCATTTTCGTGTTCCTTTCTGGGCACATCGGCACGACGCTAGAGCCGAACCAGACTCCTCCCGTCCATGCTAGCCAAAGTATTGATCTATCGGCGTTCGTGTCAGTTCCGCTCTACAAGGTCGCGTATGGGCAGAGCCTGGCGGCTGGTAACTGGCTTGATCGCAATGTAGGAAAAGTACTTGTCGATCCCGAGGTTTCGGTCCAAGAGCTCTTCCATAATCTCCTGGTATTGCGAGACCCCTCGAGCAACAAACTTTACCAAATAGTCGTAACCACCACTCAGCAAATGACACTCCATCACGTTCGGGTGTTTTCGAATTTCCACTTCGAACTTGGTAAAGTCCTTTGTGCGATGGTCGGATAGCGTGACCTCAGTAAAAACCACCACATGTTCTGCAAGTTTTTTGAGATTGATCACAGCCCGATAACCTTCAACGTATCCCGCTTTTTCAAGTCGTTTGACACGTTGAAGGCATGGGCTGGGTGACAGGCCAACTGCATCGGCGAGGGCAACGTTGGTTATATTGCCTTGCTCCTGCAGCGTAGACAGAATGTTTATATCGATCCGGTCAAGCTTTGCATTGCCTGTCATGATGTCGTCTCCTGAGCGTTCTACTCAGCCAATTCTGCTTGATGGGCCTTGGCCATGTCGATCATGCTGTTGAACTGGAAGTCGTACTTTGGCATTTCACCGGGGTGCATGGTTGCGCCAAAGCCTTTCTTGTCATGCCGACGATAGATCCAGCAATTCGCCAACCCAAATTTGTTTGCGGGGGCGTGATCATGGAACATGCTTTCTGCGGTATGCAGAATTTCATGCTTTTGAATGCCCTGACGAGCCAGCATTTCGATCATGTAGTCAAAGTTCCGATCAAAAGGTTTGTAGCTCCCTACGTCCTCTGCTGTATAAACACCGTCAAAATGCACGCCAAGACGGGTGTTTGCTGCGGCAAAGGTCGTATTGTCCGTGTTGGTCAGAACAACCAGTTTGTAGTGCTTTTTGAGATACTGCAGCGCTTCGACAGTGTCGTCAAACGCTTTCCAGTGACGCGCATGTTCGCCATACGCAACGCACTGCTCCCAAGTTACCTCAACGCCCCACTCTTCGGCCAAACGGCGATAAACGGTTGGCAGCAATTCGTGATACTTCTTCGCGGGTGTGTACCGTTGCGAAGTGCTCTCGTAGAATGCATGAGCCTCAAGGATTTCGTCGCGCGTCAGGTCCCGGCTCACCCGATCAGTGAGTGTTTTCAGGCCATCGATCATGCCGCCTTCCCAATCGAGAAGCGTTCCATACACATCGAATGTCAGGGCTTTGTAATCGCTAAGTTTCATCGGTTTATCCTTCCATATCCGATACTGCATCCAGAGTTGCGCGAAGCCGGTCAACCAAAAGGTCTACTTCGCTCTCGGTTATGCAAATAGGTGGTGCCAGGCCAATGACATCGTCCGCAAACGCACGGAAAATGATGCCATTCTCGTAACCTGCAGCAGCCAGTCGCGCTGCAATGTTCATGTCCTTTGTCGGCTTTGTCTTATTCGCTTTGTCCGTGACGATTTCGACGGCAGCCAACAGCCCTTTTGCCCGAACATCACCAACGATTGGATGATCCAGCAGGGTTTTCAACTGCTCTTCGAAATACTTGCCAACTTTTTTCGAGTTCTCGATCATCCCGTTTTCGTACAGTTTGATCACTTCGAGCGCGACAACCGCACTAACCGGGTGCCCGGAATATGTGAAGCCATGCCCGAAAGGCACCCCCGCAGGCGCCGCATCTGCAATGGTTTGGTAAATCTTGTCCGAAACGAACACAGCCCCCATAGGCGCATAACCCGATGTCAGACCTTTGGCGGTGGTCATGAAATCAGGTGTCAAACCCTCGTGCTCACAGCCGAACATGGGGCCAGTGCGTCCAAAACCTGTGATGACCTCATCGACAATGAACAATATGCCAAGTTCACGACAGGTGTCCTGCATCGCCTTTGCGTAACCCTCGGGCGGGACAATAACTCCCCCCGAACCCTGGACCAATTCCATGATGAACGCGGCAACATTTTCTGCTCCGAGTTCGTTCACCTTTGCCTTCAAGTTGGCGACGCCCTGAGCGATGATTTCTTCGTCAGTCTTCGCTTCGTTGCGATAAGGGTAAGGAGACGGGATGTGATGCTGCCACTGTGCCGGCAAATCAAATTTGTCATGGAACACCGGCAGTGCAGTCAGTCCTGCACCATTCGAGCTGGACCCGTGATAGCCTTTCTCAAGTGCAATAAACTGCTTCTTGGATGATTCACCCTTGGCGTTGAAATAGTAGCGCACCATACGAATGACGGTGTCGACTGAATCCGAGCCGCCGAGCGTGAAGAAGATGTGATCCAGATCACCAGGGGAAAGCTCTGCCAGTTTGGCGGCTAGTTCGATCGCTGGCTCGCTTCCAAAATGGAAATAGCCAGTCGCGTAAGGCAAGCGGCGCATTTGTTCAGCAGCGGCGTCCACGACAGCGTCATGGCCGTACCCTGCGTTGACACACCACAATCCGGCGAAGCCGTCCAACAGCTCATTGCCTTCGATGTCGGTCAGGAAAACACCCTTCCCCGACTGCATGATTGTCACACCACGCTCTTCATGAGCGCGAATGGGGATCACTGGATGGAAATAATGGGCGCGATCTTTTTCAATTAGGGAGTTCGACAGCATTGGAATCGGTTCCTTGATTGGCTTTGCTCTATCTTAGTGAATTTGATCAGCCAGAAAGTGCGTTGCGAAACAAAGTTCGGCACAATCTGCCGAACTTTACCCGCCCCCCAGCATTTCGTGCCTCTGCTACTTGCTTGGAATCTTGGGGATAAGTATAGAATGTGCTCTGCTTCGCCAGTCGCGCAGCATTTTCTGGAAGTATTTTGAATCTTTGCGCCACTGGCTCTGAAAGGCCATTCCGCGAATAAGGCACATGAATTCATTAATCAGGTCTTGCCGAGTGCCAGAATCGCACCCAAAAGCCGCCAGTTCAACATGCCATACGTCGTTTAGTGCATCATTGAATCTTTGTGATTCTTCAGACACATACCGTAACTCTTCTGCATCAACTCTGGCTTCCGAGATATAATCCATCGAAATCTGAAACACGCCGGTCTGGTAGCGCTCCCAGATGAACTCGGTAAGCGCCCGCAAGCGATCTGTTTCAGGTTCAAGGTTTCGAGCAAATTCGCGTACCAAATCAGCTTCATGTTTCAAAACATCGGCGTATGTCGCCTGAATAAGCGCACGTCTTGTCGGGAAATGGTGCAGCATCGCACCCCTAGAGACTTGAGCTTGGCGTGCAATGTCTTGCGTTGACGTATGTGAAAGGCCTCGCTGCGCAATCAACTGCCGGGCGGCCTCAAGCACTTTGGTTTTTGTTTTGGCCGATCTTTCCGCCTGTGTCCGTCGAGGTTTGATAGATTGATCCATAACTCATAATCACCCCAAAGCTGCAGGAAGCCAAAGCGCTATTTGAGGAAACACGACCATCAACAGAGCAGCCAAGCCCATTAGAAGAAAGAACGGAGTCGCATAGGCCGCTACGCGATGGATAGGTTCTCCTGATATACTCTGAATTACGAACAAGTTGAATCCAACAGGCGGTGTCATTAGCCCCAGTTCGATCATGATAACAAGGAAAATCCCAAACCATATCGGGTCAAACCCTGCAGCAAACACGATCGGCAGAGTAATTGGAAGGCTCATCACGATAATAGATATTCCATCCAGAAAAAACCCAAGCACAACATAAAACAGCGCCAGTAGAGCTATTAAGACGAACGGAGACAGGTTTAGTGCCTCGATAGCCAACGCAATATTGCGCGGGATGTGCATGTAGCCAATCGACGAAGACAAAAATGCTGCACACATCAAAATGGCGCACACCATACAGGACGTCTTGAGCGCGTTCGTCATTGTCTAGCCCCCGTGTTCTGGGCCATTTCGGACTAGAGTTTCGGGGACTGGTGGG